>DASWOP010000001.1:0-18442 GCA_036404255.1 Acidobacteriaceae bacterium
CGATCTGGAGAAGAAGGAGTCGGACAAGGAAGGCGTCTACTCGCTCGCTGGACATGAGGCGATGGAGCGGTCGATCATCCGCTACGCGACGCTGGATGAGGTCAAGAAGAACCCGAACTTTGCGCATGAAGAAGGCGCAAGTGGCACGCTGATCAACAAGGTCGGCTACGGCATGCAGGGCGAGACGCCGGGCAAGGAAGAGAGCTTCTTTCCGGGCGCATGGAAGTATGACAAGCCGGAGGCTTCGACCGGCGGCGCGACCATTCAGAACGCCTGGGGCATGGCGATCGACCTGAACTCCTGCGTCGGCTGCAATGCCTGCATCGTGAGCTGCTATGCCGAGAACAATATCCCCGTGGTGGGCCGCGAGCAGGTGAAGGTTGGCCGCAACATGCAGTGGATCCGCATCGATACGTACTTCGAAGGCGACCTGCACGCACCTAAGGCGCATTTCCAGCCGATGACCTGCCAGCACTGCGAAAACGCGGGCTGCGAGCAGGTCTGCCCGGTGGGCGCAACGGTACATACGCCGGAAGGCATCAACACCATGGTGTACAACCGTTGCGTGGGCACGCGGTACTGCTCTAACAACTGCCCATACAAAGTGCGCCGCTTCAACTTCCTGCTGTTCTCGGACTACGAGACAGAGAGCCTGAAGTTCATGCGCAATCCGGACGTTAGTGTGCGTTCGCGCGGTGTGATGGAGAAGTGCACCTACTGTGTGCAGCGTGTTGAGGCTGTAAAGATCGAGGCTGACAAGGAAAACCGCGCCATCCGCGACGGCGAAATCGTGACGGCGTGCCAGCAGGCGTGCCCGACCGACGCCATCTCATTTGGCAACATCAACGATCCTAAGAGCGAAGTGGCAAAGCGCAAGGCGGCTGAGCGCGATTACCAGGTGCTTGCCGATCTGAACTTCCGTCCGCGTACAACGTACACGGCCGGGGTGATCAACCCGAATCCGGAGCTGGCATAATGGCGACCAAACCCACTACTGTCGACCCGATGATCGACCCGAAGACCGGCGAATATGCCGTTATCGCGCCTGGGCATAGCTTCCGCTCGGTAACGGAGAAGATCGCCGGTGTTGTGCTGACCGGCGACACCCATCTGGCGTGGTTCGGCGGAGTGCTGTTCGCCGCCGGCGTGGCGTCGCTGGTGCTGGTTGCTGTCACCTGGCTCTTTTTGAAGGGCATCGGCATCTGGGGCGTCACGATGCCGGGCGCATGGGGCTTCGCGATTATCAACTTTGTGTGGTGGATCGGTATCGGCCACGCCGGGACATTGATCTCAGCCATCCTTCTGCTCTTCAAACAGACGTGGCGTAACTCCATCAACCGTTTCGCGGAAGCGATGACGATCTTTGCCGTCGTCTGCGCTGGTATGTTCCCGCTGCTGCACGTCGGCCGTCCGTGGCTGGGCTACTGGCTCTTCCCGTATCCCAATACGATGAACATATGGCCGCAGTTCCGGTCGCCGCTGGCGTGGGACGTGTTCGCCGTTTCAACGTATGCGTCGATCTCGGTGGTCTTCTGGTACATCGGCATGATTCCGGACTTCGGTACGCTGCGCGATCGCGCCGAGCTGCCGTTCGCCAAGTGGTTCTACGGAATCCTCTCGCTGGGCTGGCGCGGATCGACCCGCCACTGGATGCGCTATGAGACGGCATCGCTGCTGTTGGCCGGGCTCTCCACGCCGCTGGTGCTCTCCGTACACACCGTCATCAGCTTCGACTTCGCCGTGGCTGCGCTGGCAGGTTGGCATACCACGATCTTCCCGCCCTACTTCGTCGCGGGCGCAATTTACTCCGGCTTTGCGATGGTGCTCACGCTGGCCATTCCGATCCGCAAGTTCTACCACATGGAAGATCTGGTCACGGACCGGCATCTCGACAATATGGCGAAGGTCATGCTCGGCACCGGCCTGATTGTGGCTTACGGCTACGGCATGGAAGTCTTCATGGCGTGGTACTCGGCCAGCCATTGGGAGTTCTTCATGATGTGGAACCGCATGTTCGGCCCCATGGGCTGGGCGTACTGGATCCTGATCCTAACGAACATCACCATCCCGCTTACGACGCTGTGGTCGCGCAAGCTGCGAGTGAATGTGACGTACCTGTTCATTCTGTCCATCATCGTGAACATCGGCATGTGGTTTGAGCGTTTCGTCATTGTTGTGACCTCACTCTACCGCGATTACCTGCCGTCCAGTTGGGGCACCTATCGCGCCACGCGCTGGGATTACATGCTCTTTATCGGAACATGGGGGCTGTTCGCCACGCTGTTCCTTCTATTCGTCCGCTTCCTGCCTATGATCCCGATGTCGGAGATCCGCATGATGCTGCCGCAGGCGAAGGTTGAGTCTGGCGGCCCGGACGCCAAGACCGTAGTTGAGGAGACCGTCTAATGCCTGTCCGCGAAGGAATATACGGCTTGCTGGCGGAGTTTGACACGCCCTCCGCGCTGGTCCACGCGACCGAAAAGGCGCGCGAGGCGGGCTACCGCCGCATGGATTGCTACACGCCGTATCCGGTGGAAGAGTGCGCAACCGCGCTGGACTTTCACAAGAACCGCGTGCCGCTGATGTGCCTGCTGGGCGGCATCTTCGGGCTGCTTACGGCTTTTCTGATGGAGACGTGGATCTCGGTGTGGTCGTATCCGCTGAACATTGCGGGCCGCCCGCTCTTCTCCTGGCCGGCGTTCATCATCCCGGCGTATGAGTGGACGATTCTGTTCGCGGGCTTCTCTGCCGCGCTCGGCATGATCGCGCTGAACGGCTTGCCGCAGCTCTATCATCCGGTCTTCAACGCGCCCAACTTTCGCGATGGCGCAACGACGGACAAATTTTTTCTCTGCCTCGAAGCCGACGATCCTCGCTTCTCGCTGGACGGCACGCGCAGCTTCCTGGAGCAGCAAAAGCCAGTCTCAGTGGTGGAGGTAAACCACTAATGCGGGGAACAGGAATCAGGCAACAGGGAACAGGAAACGGCATGACGAAGCTGAATCAATTCGCGCTGCTCGCTGCAACGGCTGCTCTGGCGTTTACCGCTGGCTGCCGGCAAGACATGCAGGACCAGCCGAAGTTCTTTCCGCAGCGCGGCACTAGTTTTTATTCCGATGGCCGTAGCGCGCGGCCGCAGGTTGAGGGTACGGTGGCTCGCGGACAACTGCATGAAGACACGTACT
Source organism: Acidobacteriaceae bacterium (assembly GCA_036404255.1). GTDB lineage: Bacteria > Acidobacteriota > Terriglobia > Terriglobales > Acidobacteriaceae > JARLFX01. The sequence goes on from DASWOP010000001.1 coordinate 3,186, forward strand.
TCTATACCGGCATGGTGAATGGCAAAGAGGGCGATGTGATGCCCTTTCCGGTGACGATGGAGGTTTTGCAGCGCGGACAGGAGCGTTACAACACCTATTGCAGCGCGTGCCACTCGCGTGTAGGCAACGGTGCGGGGATGATTGTGGAGCGTGGATACAAGCCCGCGGGAAACTTTCATCAGGGCCGCCTGCTCGCTGCCCCGGTTGGCCACTTCTTTTACGTGATGAGCAATGGTTATGGAGCGATGCCGGATTATGCGTCGCAGCTTACGCCGGCGGACCGGTGGGCGGTGGTGGCTTACATTCGCGCACTGCAGCTTAGCCAGAATGGGACGCAGGCCGATGTTGCGCCGGGCAAGCACGTGCAGCAGCTTTCGGATATTGCAACGCACAATGGCCTGTCGAGCAGCTTTGCCGATGAGTGGACACTGCCTGCGACCGCCGTTTACGGCACGCCGAATGGAACGGATAATGCGATTCTTCCAGCAGTAAATCCCGGAGCAAAAAATGCACCTGTTCCGGCGGCACCGGCAACGAAGTAGAGTTTGGGTAACACAACAGTTTTGCTGAAGGAATAAAGGCCAGACAAACGCATGGCAAACGGACACGAACACGAACTTCACGGCAGCCACCACCATGGCCCCAGGCCGATGCCGGCCACGCTCGCCGCGCCTGAGATCGTCTCAGCGTGGCGCAACCGTGCGCTGATCGTTGCAGCCATCACCGGCATTGGGTCTCTGCTCGCCTTCGGCTTTACGCCCATGGGCCGCAACCATCTGCTGCGTGCTTACCTGATGGGCTACATGACCTGCTTCGGCTTTGCCGGTGGTGGGCTGGCGCTGCTGATGCTGCAGCATGTCTCCGGTGGCAAATGGGGCCTGTTGCTGCGGCGTCCGCTGGAAGCGATGAGCCGTACGCTGCCGCTGGTCGCGCTGCTATTTGTGCCTATCGTACTGTTCTGGAAGCATCTGTATCTGTGGGCGGCATTCCCCACGCAGGAAGCGGTAGCGGATGCACTGTCGAAGCATCTGGTTACGCTGGAGCAGGCAATGGTGCTGAATGCCAAGCGTGCCATGCTGAGCCCGCTGCACGTAGGCGTTATTACGATTGTGATCTTTGTGGTGCTGATCGCATTTATGTACCTGCTAAACAAGTGGTCGCTGCAGCGCGATGCCGATCCCGAAGCTGGGACGCAGGCGAGCTACGATCGCTGGCGCACAAAGTTTGAGAACCTCTCCGCTCCTGGCATTCTGATCTACGTCATTATGCTCACTGCGGGCGCGATCTGCTGGATCAAATCGCTGGATGTTACCTGGTACTCGTCGATCTGGGGCCTGCAATTCCTGGTGGCGCAAGGATATGGCGTGCTGGCGCTGGGCCTGCTCACGGTCATCAAGCTCTCCAAGTTTGAGCCGATGAAGACTTTTCTGCGCACGACCGAGCAGCACGACCTGGGCAAGCTCACCTTCGCCTTCGTCATGCTGAACATCTATCTCACGTTTGCGGAGTTCCTCATCATCTGGTCGGGTAATGTGCCCGATGAAATTCCGTGGTACCTGAACCGCATCCACGGCGGCTGGTGGTATATCTGCTCACTGGACTTCATCTGCCACTGGCTGATTCCCTTCTGCCTGCTGCTCTCTCGCGACCTGAAGCGCAACAAGACCAAGATGGTGTGGCTGGCGAGCTTCATGATCTTTGCGCGCTGTGTGGATATGTTCTGGCTGATCGAGCCGAACTTCCCGGACGCAGCCGGCAACCTGCACATCGTGGGCAACGTCAGCATTCTCGCTTACATTACCGTGCCGCTCTGCGTACTGTCAGTGTGGGCCGCTTACTACCTCACCCAGCTCAAGGCGCGTCCGCTGATTGCCACCAACGATCCGCACGTGGAAGAGATTCTGGAGCCTGAACATGCACACTAACGATCACGAGCCAAAACAGGTTGTGGACCCGGAGAATCCGGGCTACGAAACGACCGACATTAACGTCGGCGGCATCATCGTGTTTCTTGCGGGACTCTCGGGTTTCGTACTCATCTTCTTCGTCTTCTGTTTCGGCATGGGCAAGGTCATCAACCGCGCGTTGCAGAAGCAGGACGGGCCCACGGACCGCTGGCATCAGCAGGCGCAGGCGGGCAAGCTGGAGAATCTGGCCAGCAATCCGAAGCTTGAGCAGCAGCAACTGCAGTCGCTCACCACGCAGTTTCCGCAGCCACGGCTGCAGTCAGACGATGGCAACCAGGACGTAGCCGATCTGCATACGCGCGAAGATCTGCTGCTGGATCACTACAGCTACGTCAATGGCGGTAAGCCCGGTGCGATTCGTATTCCCATCGATCGCGCGATGGAGCTGATCGCACAGCGCGGTCTGCCAACGGCTCCGCAGGTTGCGCCAGCAGCAGCGTTGACGGGAGCGAAGGCACCCATCGTTGAGCCTCCATTGACCAATGGTTTTGCACGCACAGGGTTTGAGCTGGATGAGATTCAGAGCCGCGAAGAGAAGATGCAGTACGAGCCAAAGCCGTAAGAAATAGAGAGTAGGAAACGAGATGCGCAGCACAGGCACAATGCGAGATCAGGGCACGGCGAAGAAGATGCGCCGCGTCGCTGGCGGGCTCTTGCTCGCGGGCGCCCTGTCCACCGTCTTCGCGCTGCCAGCATGCGCCCAGGTTAGCAGCTATGGCGACAAATCTATGGGCGACCAGCACGGCGACGAACTGCCGCAGGTGCTCAAGAAGGTCCAGGTTACGCAACATCTGAACCAACAGCTTCCGCTGGACGCGGCCTTCGTGGACGATACGGGCAAAGCAGTGAAGCTGGGTGACTACTTTGGCGCGAAGAAGCCGGTGCTGTTCTCCATGGTCTACTTCAACTGCCCCATGCTCTGCTCGGAAGAGTTGGATGGCGTGGCCGGTGCGCTGGAGATGGTGCGCCTGGTGCCGGGCAAAGATTTTGATGTTGTGGTGATAAGCATTGATCCGAGTGAGACGCCCGCGCTTGCTGCATCGAAGAAGGCGTACTACGTGAAGCGCTATGGGCATCCGGAGACGGCTGCGGGCTGGCACTTCCTGACGGGACAGCGTCCTGCGATTGATGCAGTGGCAGACGCCGTGGGTTTTGGTTACGTTCGCGTTCCGGGACCGGACGGCAAGCTCTCGCAGTTTGCGCATGCCAGTTCCATTGAACTGGTTACGCCGCAGGGCCGCGTGGCGCAGTATTACCTTGGCGTGGAGTATTCGCCAAAAGATATTCTGCTCGGCTTGATCGAAGCCTCGGGCAACAAGATAGGATCGCCGGTAGCGAACATTCTCACGTACTGCTACCACTACGATCCGCAGACGAATAAGCACTCGCTGATCGTGGCGCGCGTGGTGCAATTGGGCGGTATGGTTACCGTCGCCACGCTTGGCAGCTTCATGTTTGTGATGTTCCGTCGCGACATGCGACTCGGCCGCGATCATTCAGCGCATCTTTCAAATTCAGAACGTCCTGGCCATACCGGCGGTGACGAAAAGCGGAACGGATAAAGGGTAACGATGGGAATCAGTCCAGTTCTATGGCAGTTTCTAATTAAATGGCTCCACTCCTCGGCGCTCTTCCCGGCGGAGGCGTCGACCATTGCGCCGTACGCGGACGCACTGTATTTCTTTCTCCTGCTGATGACGCTGGTCGGCACGGTGATTGTGGCCATCCTTCTGGTCACCTTCTCGCTGCGTTACCGCGCGGAGAAGAATCCCGTCGCCACGCAGATTGAAGGCTCTACGCTGCTCGAAGCGACGTGGACCATCATCCCGCTCGCTATCTTTCTGGTTTGCTTTGTGTGGGGCGCGTTGCTGTACTTCCGCATCTACAGCCCGCCCGCCAACTCGATGAATATCTACGTGGTGGGTAAGCAGTGGATGTGGAAAGCAGAGCATCCCGGTGGGCAGCACGAGATTAATGCACTGCACGTTCCCATGGGCAAGCCGGTGCAACTCACCATGATCTCGCAGGATGTATTTCACAGTTTTTCCGTTCCAGATTTCCGAGTGAAGCGTGAGGTAATTCCGGGCCGCTACACGACGGTCTGGTTCAACGCGACCACGCCCGGCACGTACCATATCTTCTGCACTCAATACTGCGGCACGCTGCACTCCGGTATGATCGGCGAAGTCACAGTGATGACTCCTTCCGATTATGAGAAGTGGACGCAGGAATCTACCAGCGGTATGTCGCTGGCGCAGAATGGCGAGCGCATCTTTGCCAGCATGGGATGCAACGCCTGCCACAACGGCACCGCAGCAGCACGTGGGCCAAATCTCGCGGGCGTCTACGGCTCAAAAATGCAATTGACCGACGGCCGTCAGGTTCTGGTGGACGACGCGTATCTGCGTGATGCCATCCTGAATCCGTCGCAGCATGTTACCGCCGGTTATGCGCCGATCATGCCTACGTATCAGGGGCAGATCAGCGAAGAAGGCCTGATCGACCTGATCGAGTACCTGAAGAACCTTAACTCAAACTACCGTGTGCAGCAGACGCTGAACACATCGCAATCGAATGCAACGGCACCTGAAACGGCGCCGGGGGTGAAGCCATGAGTACAATTCTGTCCCTTCCTGACCAGCGGACAGCGACGCTGCCCAAAAAGAACTATCTGAATAATGAGCACGGAATCCTGAGTTGGCTCCTGACCGGAGACCACAAGCGCATCGCGATTCTGTATCTCATCTCGATCACCTTCTTCTTCTTTATCGGCGGCGCCTTTGCTGGCCTGATCCGGCTGGAGCTGCTTACGCCGCAGCCCGACCTGGTTGCGTCTGACACGTACAACAAGTTCTTCACCATGCACGGCATCATCATGATCTTTTTGTTCCTGGTGCCGTCGGTTCCGGCCACGCTGGGGAACTTCCTGATTCCGATCATGCTTGGTGCGCGTGATCTCGCTTTCCCGCGCATTAATTTGTTGAGCTGGTATCTCTACATCATCGGTGGCACGCTCACGCTCACCGCGCTGGTGCTGGGCGGCGTAGACACCGGCTGGACCTTCACCACACCGCTCTCCACTCATTACCTGAACACCCATGTGGTCACAGCGGCGACAGCGATCTTTGTGGCGGGCTTCAGCTCCATCTTTACCGGGCTCAATTTCATTGTGACCATCCACCGCATGCGCGCACCCGGCATGTCGTGGTTTCGCATGCCGCTCTTCGTGTGGGCAAACTATGCTGCTTCGCTGCTGATGGTTCTGGGAACGCCGGTGCTGGCCATCGCAATTGTTCTCGTCGCGCTGGAGCGCACCATCGGCATCGGCATCTTCGATCCCACCAAGGGCGGCGATCCGCTGCTCTTCCAGCATCTCTTCTGGTTCTACTCGCACCCTGCCGTTTACATCATGATCCTGCCGGGCATGGGCGTGATCTCCGAAGTTATCTCGACCTTTAGCCGCAAGCGCATCTTTGGCTACACCGCTGTTGCGTTCTCATCGGTTGCCATCGCGGTCTTCGGATTCTTTGTCTGGGCTCATCACATGTTCATCATGGGTGTGTCGAACTACTCGGCCCTGGTCTTCAGCCTGCTCACCATGCTGGTTGCGGTACCCTCGGCCATCAAGACGTTCAACTGGAGCGCGACGCTGTACAAGGGCTCGCTCACCTTTGAGACGCCGATGCTCTACGCCTTCGGCTTCATCGGCCTCTTCACCATCGGCGGCCTCACCGGCGTCTTCCTCGGATCGCTCGGCATGGACGTCCATCTCACTGAGACCTACTTCATCGTGGCGCACTTCCACTTTGTGATGGTGGGCGGCATGCTGATGGCGTTCCTCGCCGGCATTCACTTCTGGTGGCCCAAGCTCACCGGACGCATGTATCCAGAATCACTTTCGAAGCTCGCTGCGGTGGTTACGTTCATCGGATTCATCCTGACGTTCATGCCACAGTTCATCCTCGGCTATCTTGGCATGCCGCGTCGCTACCATGCGTATCCTCCTGAATTCCAGGTGTTGAATGTACTCTCCACCGCTGGCGCCACCGTGCTCGGCGTGGGCTACATGCTGCCGATGCTCTATCTTGCCTGGTCGCTGAAGTATGGCGCCATCGCGGGTGATAATCCATGGCAGGCTACTGGTCTGGAGTGGCAGATCTCATCGCCGCCACCCACAGAAAACTTCCACGAGATTCCAATTGTGGACTACGAGGCCTACGACTACGAGCGGCTGGAGAAATTGAAGAAGCACGAGGTGACGACCGTTGGATAATCACGCGATCGCACAGGCGGAAGAGCATCACGTATCGCTGCCGCAGCACCGCCATCACTTTGAGACGGAAGAGCAGCAGCGCGAAGCCGCGACCTTTGGCATGTGGCTCTTCCTGCTCACGGAGATCATGTTCTTCGGTGGCCTCTTCATGGCCTACCTGCTTTACCGCAACTGGTACCACGACGCTTTTGTGGCCGCCAGCAACACGCTGAGCATTCCGCTCGGCACATTCAATACCGCCGTACTGATTAGCTCTGGCTTTGCCATGGCTCTGGCGGTGTGGGCGGCTGAGGTACGCAAGAAGGGACTGCTGGTTCTCCTCCTGATCATTACCACCGTGCTTGGCGTGGCCTTTCTGGGCGTGAAGTATGTGGAGTACAAGGAGAAGTTTGAACTGCGCCACGTACCCGGCGCGAACTTCGACATCTCGCAGTTCGTGAACCCGCCGAAGGAGGCGCGAGATCAGCAGCACCTCGCGCCGGACATGGCGCACAAGACCGAGGTGTTCTTCTCGCTCTACTTCGTCATGACGGGCATGCACGCTCTGCACATGATTATCGGCCTCGGCCTGCTCGTCTGGCTCATCATCCGCGCGCAACGAGGAGCCTTCACCAGCGGGTATGTAGCGCCCATAGAAAACTTCGGGCTCTACTGGCACTTTGTCGATATTGTGTGGTTGTTTTTGTTTCCACTGCTTTACCTCATCAATATTCACCCGGGCCGTTAGGGCCGGAGGGGCGCTATGTCTGAACATCATCACGATCCAATGAATGTCACTAATCCGGAGCACGACGAGCATCACATTGTGAGCCCGCTGCAGTACGCGATGGTCTTCGGTACGCTCCTCGTCTTCACGGGAGTCACCGTAGGCGCTGCATACGTCGATCTCGGGCTGTTCAATCCCGTGATTGCGCTGGGCATCGCCTGCTTCAAGGCGTGCATCGTCATTCTCTTCTTTATGCATGTGAAGTACAGCTCGCGTCTGGTGAAAATGACGGTGGGAGCTGGCTTCTTCACCTTCCTTATCCTCGTCACTATGTCCATGACGGACTACATGAGTCGCGCATGGGGCCAGTGGTAAAGCAACGTTCTAGTTAGAAGCAGAATGCGGCCCTCGGGTCGCATTTTTGCTGGGCGGTATAGAGTTGCTACGGAGCACTCATGAGCGACAGCCTCTCCGCCACGCTGCAGCAACTCAGCGAAGATCCTCGAGTCACCGTCCGCCGCGCAGGCGCACCGAAGCACGGCGGCAAGTGCGTCCTCTACTGGATGCAACGTGCACAGCGTGGCATGGATAATCACGCGGTAGACATCGCCGTGTATGCGGCCAACGCGCTGGGCCTTCCGCTCATTGTCTACTTTGCCGCCATCGCCAACTTTCCCAGCGCCAATCTGCGCCACTACGTATTTCTCAACCAGGGGCTGCCGGACATTGAAGAAGATCTCGCCGCGCGCAACGTCAGTTTCGTTCTGCGCTGCTATCCCCGCGAATCGCACGAGCAGATGATTGCGGATGTTGATCCTGCGCTGCTTATCGGCGATGAAAATCCCATGCGCGGGCCGGAGAGTTGGCGGCGTACGCTTGCGGAGAGCATCAGCATTCCGTTCTGGACCGTCGATGCCGACGTGATTGTGCCATCAAAGCTCATCGTGAAGGCGCAGTATGGCGCATACACGATTCGGCCGCGACTCTATCGCATGCTGCCGGATTATCTGCGTTCCTACGAAAATCCGGCAGCCCAGCACACATGGAAGCGTCCTGCAAAGTTTGTGGCCGATGACGTGCGCAAAGACATCACTGCGGGCTGGACGGAACTCGACCGCAGTGTGCCCTCTGTCGAAGCCTGGCATGGTGGCCACCATGAGGCGATCAAGCGGCTACAGCACTTCACCGAGCATCTGCTGCCCACTTACGAGCGCGACCGTAACCATCCTGAGCTGGATGGCACGTCGATGCTTTCGCCGTGGCTGCACTTTGGCCATATCGGCCCCGTTACTATCGCACTCGCCGTCGATGCTGCCGCGCGCAAACATCCGGAATTGCAGGCGGCACGCGACAGCTTTTTCAACGAACTGATCGCATGGCGCGAGCTCGCTGTGAACTTCGTGAAGTATTCGGCGGACTATGACAATCCCGCCTGCGCGGAGAACTGGGCAAAGCTTAGCATTACCGAACATGCGCGCGATGAGCGCGAACATCTCTACACTCTCGCGCAGCTCGAGCACGCCGAGACGCACGATTCGCTATGGAATGCGGCGCAGCAGCAGATGGTGCATTCCGGCTGGATGCACAACTATATGCGCATGGACTGGGCAAAGAAGATTCTGGAGTGGACGCCTGACGTCGCCACTGCGATGAGTCACGCAATCTATCTGAATGACAAGTATTTTCTCGATGGCCGCGATCCGAACGGTTACGCCGGCATCGCATGGTCTATGGTGGGCAAATTCGACCGGGCATGGTTTGAGCGGCCAATCTTCGGCAAGATTCGTTATATGTCCGGCGCATCCACTGGGAAAAAGTTCAACTCAAAAGAGTACATCCGGCAGATGCAGACTCTCGCAGGTGGAGAGCCGCAACGCCGGATGTTCTGAGAGATGAATTGCGAATAAGTTACTGCGCCTGTACCGGCGTTGACTTGCCAACTTTGCGCACAGCCTGATCCACCACCACATACAGCAGTTGGTCGTGATCCAGCTTTGCTGATGCCTTGATCAGCCGGCCAAAGCGCATACCGTCAGCATGCGTATCCGGCAGCACCAGATCGCGCTTCAGGGCAGAGTATTCCGCCAGCACCCGCACCATGTCGAAGAAGGTCTTCTCGTCCTTGCCGCTGTTTACCCACGCTTCGTGTACCGTCATGGGGATAAGCTGCTCAGCCGTAAATGGTGAAGTGGCAGGCTCTGAACGCTGCGCGACTGCTGCCCTCTTTTGGAGAGCCTCCGGCGGAGCCGTCTGGGCAAAAGCGGGCAGAGCAAGCGCGCAGGGGACAACGCAGAGTATGGCGGTGCGGAAGATACGCTTCATGATTACTTCTCCTTGAACGAGCTGAATCTTTCAAAAGTTTTATAGCGTTGAGCGGCGAGGTCTTAGCGCCGATAATCCCGGTCGCGGCGATTATTCTGCGCATTCGCTCCCAGTGCAGCGCCAATGCCTGCGCCTGCTGCGCCGCCAATGATTGCACCCTTGGCTCCGCCACCGAAGGCGAGCCCAAGCACAGCACCGCCAGCACCGCCGATCAATGCACCCTTGCCGGGTCCAATACCGTTGTCATGGCGGCGATCGTCATGCCGGTAATCATGGCCGCGATCATAGTGGCCTCCGCGGCCACCCTGGCGCGCGCCGTTGTAGAAGTCATCGTGGTGCTGTGCAACCGCAGGCATGGAGAGCGTGCAGAGCAGAAATGCGAGCAGAAGATATTTGGAACGAAACATTCAGTACCTGCTTCCTGGCACCGCAAGGGCGCCTTTCATCAATTTGGTTAGATGCGCTAACCCGCCTGCTGTTGGCCAGACCTGTCAGAAAGCGCCAGTTTTCATGGCCTGGAAGACATTAATTCTTCCTAATTGGTATCGTTAAGAAGCAATGGCACGCTTCCTCGTCACCGGGGCCGCAGGATTCATCGGCTCTTCTCTCGTAGCAGCACTGGTAGAACGCGGCGAAACCGTGCGCGCTCTGGACAACTTTTCCACTGGCAAACGCAGCAATCTTGCACCCTACTGGCACGCCAATAACCTGAATGACGCAATCGATCTGCGTGAAGCGGACCTGCGCGATGCAGATGCCGTCGCCGCTGCGTGCGAAGGAATTGACATCATCCTGCACCAGGGAGCGCTGCCCTCGGTGCCGCGCTCGGTCAAAGCGCCGCGTCCCAGTCACGAATCCAACATCGACGGGACTTTCAATTTACTCGAAGGCGCCCGTGCCGCTGGGGTCCGCCGCGTTATCTATGCCGCGTCGTCGTCCGCATATGGCAACCAACCGGGTTTCCCGCGCGTAGAGACGATGTCGCCACAGCCGCTCTCGCCCTACGCCGTGCAGAAGCTCACCGGCCAGCTTTACATGCAGAGCTACTGGCACGTCTACGGCATGGAGACGGTTAGCCTACGCTACTTCAATATCTTCGGCCCACGCCAGGTGCCGGATTCGCCCTACTCCGGCGTGATGGCAAAGTTCATTCTGCAGATGCTGCGCGGCGAAACTCCCACGATTCTCGGTGATGGCGAGACTGCGCGAGACTTTACCTACATCACCAACGCCGTGCAGGCCAATTTGTTGGCTGCAGCGGCTCCGGCGGATCGCGTCGCAGGCAAGGTCTTCAATGTTGCATGCGGCGAGAGCCATACGCTCAACGAGACCTATGCCGTAATCGCCGGTTTGCTCGGTTTTCCTCATCCTCCACAATATGGTCCGCAACGAACGGGCGACGTGAGCATCTCATTAGCAGACATCTCCGCCGCGCGCGAAGCCTTCGGCTATGAACCAACCGTGATGTTTGCAGAAGGGCTGCGTCTCACTGTGGAGTGGTACAGGCAGGAGTTTGAACGGGAAGCGGCAGAGGCCAATATCGCCGAAGCCGAATGGCAGATCGGCAAATGCAAGGGATGCAATTGAAATGAACGAGAACGTGGAAGGACTTTGGCAGCAGCGGGCAGAGGCCCGCAGCCTGCATATTGGCATCATTGGTCTGGGTTATGTAGGTTTGCCGTTGGCGCTGCTCTTTCTTGAAAAGGGATTTCGCGTCACCGGTTTCGACATTGACGCGAAGAAGGTCGCCACGCTGAATGCGGGTGGGTCGTACATCTACCGCATTGAGCCGGCAGAGATCGCAGCCGCACTGCAATCCGGCTTTCATGCGACGTCAGACTTCACCGCGATTCGCGAACTGGATGCGATTCTGATCTGCGTGCCAACACCACTCGGCGAAGAGCACACGCCAGACATTAGCTACATCCAGACCACTCTTGATGAGATTGTGCCGCATCTGCACGAGGGCCAGCTCGTCGTGCTGGAGAGCACCACCTATCCCGGAACCACAACAGAGGTCGTCGCACCGCAGATTGAAGCGGCGGGCCACACCGTTGCGCGCAATGGCGCTACGGGCGGAGTATTAGTGGCGTTCTCTCCCGAGCGCGAAGATCCCGGCAATACGCAGGTTGCGCGCTCCGCGATTCCCAAGGTAATTGGCGGCATGAGCGAGCAGGCATCGGCTGCCGCTGCCGCAGTGTACGGCAGCATCTTCACGCGCACAGTGGTTGTCTCCACGCCGGAGGCGGCCGAGATGACCAAGCTGCTGGAGAACATCTACCGCAATGTGAATATCGCGCTGGTGAATGAGCTCAAGCTGCTCTGCCTGCGTATGGGCATTAATGTGTGGGAAGTAATTGATGCCGCCGCCACCAAACCCTTCGGCTTCCAGCCGTTTTATCCCGGCCCCGGCCTTGGTGGCCACTGCATTCCGGTGGACCCGTTTTATTTGAGCTGGCGGGCAAAGCAGTTCGGCTTTGCCACACGGTTTATTGAGCTGGCGGGTGAGGTAAATGAGGCCATGCCGCAGCACGTGGTCGATACGGTTGCTGCTGAACTCAAGACGCGCGGCACAGAGTTGGCGGGCGCGAAGGTGCTGATGCTTGGGATTGCGTACAAAAAGGATGTAGACGATCTGCGCGAATCGCCCGCGCTGGTGATCTGGAAGAAGCTGCATGCTGCCGGAGCAGCGGTTCGCTACAACGATCCCTTCTTCGCACGTGTCGGTAGTGGGCGCAAGTACGATCTGCAACTGGAGTCTGCTCCGCTTACGGATCTTGCTGCATACGATTGCGTGCTCATTGTGACAGATCATTCCAGCTACGATTATCCGCATATTGTGGCGGAATCGCGCCTGGTGGTGGATACTCGCAATGCTACGCGCGGCATCGTCTCGCCGAAGATTGTTCGCTGCTGATTCTGCCGTATCCAACTTGCGCTTGCACTTTCTGCGTGCGTAGCTGAAGATTAGGCAACTCTTCCCCGCATCTCTGCTTGGTTGGTTGTGCCGCGTTGATCGGTTGCGTGGGGCTGTCCCCAAAATTTTTCTCTGCACGGCACCACGCATACTTGCGCCGGGTGTTCCCCCTGCTTTTGCTGGCGGTATTTCCTATGCACGCACAGCAGCCGGCGGCACAGCGTGCCCAGTCATTTCTGGCCGGACGGCAATCTCCCGGTACGCCCGCAGCCGCACGCGGCATGATGGCGGCGCGCACACTATGGCGGCAGACGCCGCAGCTGGATCCGCAGACTGGCCTGAATACCACATGGCAACCCGTCGGTCCGGCGCAGGTCGCCAGCATCGCCTACGGCAGCGTCACTGGCCGCATCACCGGCATTGCGATTGACCCGGCAGACGCAACCGGCAATACCGTTTACGTTGCCACCACAGGGGGCGGTGTGTGGAAGAGCGTGAATGCCGCTGGCCCCGCAGCCAGTGTCGTCTTCGCGCCGCTCACGGATACACTACCCGTCTTCAACGGCACAGCCGCCATCGCATCGCTCAGCATTGGAGCAATCAGCGTGCAGCCCGGAGGCACCGGCGTGGTGTTGGCGGGCACGGGCGATCCCAATGACGCGCTGGACTCCTACTACGGCACCGGCCTGTTGCGTTCTGCCGATGATGGGCTTACCTGGACGCTCATCGTAGGCTCGCATGATGGCGTGTACGGTAACCACACCTTCGCGGGCGAAGGCTTCGCTGGTTTTGCGTGGAGCACCACTACCCCCGGCCTTGTGGTCGCCGCAGTTTCGCAGGCGGCAGACGCCGCCATCGTCAACGCCACTACAGACAGGGCCAGCGTGCATGGCCTCTTTTACTCCAACGATAGCGGGGTGAGCTGGCAGATCGCCACACTGAGTGACGGCAGTCTGGCGATCCAGTCGCCGCAGTCGGGCTATTCTGCATGGGAAGGCAATGCTGCCACGTCGGTGGTGTGGAATCCGGTGCGGCAGCGGTTCTATGCGGCAGTGCGCTTCCACGGCTACTACCAGTCTGCCGATGGCGTGAGCTGGACACGGCTAACTAACCAGCCCGGCACGGGCCTGACCACTACAAACTGCCCGGGAAATCAGAACATTGCGGGCAGTGCGACGTGCCCCATCCTTCGCGGCGCTCTCGCCGTGAATCCGGTCACCGGCGACACCTTTGCAATGACGGTGGACGCGAACAATCTCGACCAGGGCGTGTGGCAGGATGTGTGCGGGCGAAGTGGCAATAACTGTTCTAGCAGCGTCGTTAGCTTCGCCACAAAACTCCCGTCTGCGGCGTTGGAAACCTCGGTGTCGAATACTGCCATTGCCCAGGGCAGCTACAACCTGGTGCTCACCGCCGTCCCCAGCGGTACGGATACGTTGCTCTACGCCGGTACGCAGGACATCTTCCGCTGCTCGCTGGCCGCTGGCTGCGTCTGGCGCAATACCACCAACCTAAGCAACGGATGCACGACGACCGCGGGTGTTGCACCAGCACAGCACGCAATCGCTGCGCTCGCGACCGCCGCTCAGCCGCTGCTGTACTTTGGCAATGACGGCGGGCTGTGGCGCTCTACTGATGGTGTAAATCAACAGGGCACGGCGTGCAACGCGGCAGATGCTGGTCACTTCCAGAACCTGAACGGCGCGATCGGCTCGCTGGCGGAGATTGTCCACTTCTCCAACTCGACGGTGGATGGCAACACCCTTATCGCTGGGTTGGGCACGCTGGGGACCGTGGCCACCACAGCCGCAGCCACGCAGATCGCTTGGCCGCAACTCACCACCAGCGAAGGCGGCTACAACGCCATTGATCCCGCCAATCCGCTGAACTGGTACCTCACCACCGGTGCCGGAGCCTCCATCACCCTGTGCCCGTATGGAGCCGCGTGTTCGCCCGCAAATATCCCCGCGCAGCCCGCAATTTCACCGTCACAGACCGCGAATGATGCCGCGCTTGCAACCGTGCCCTTCCTGCTCGATCCCGGTCTGCCGTCGAATCTCATCCTCGGTACATGCCGCATTTGGCGCGGCCCGGGCAGCGGTGGTGCGCTCTGGTCGGCGTCGAACCTGCTCTCGGGCTTCCTCGATGGCCTGCCGGAGCCGCAGTGCATCGCCGCCAACGGCATGGTGCGCTCGCTTGCAGCGGGAGGTGCGGTGGCTGGCGGCAGCAGCGCGCAGCACGCGGGAACTGAGGTGATCTATGCCGGGTTTGCCGGGCTGCTCAGCGGTGGCGCAGCCAAGGGCGGCCACATATTCACCACCACGGCGGCGAACACTGCGACGAGCGCCACGGCTTGGACCGATCTGTGGACGTCGCCTGTCACGAACGATCCGGCGAACGATAAAAGCGCCGGCAATGCGCAGTTCAACCCGGGAAAGTTCGATATCTCGAGCATTGCAGTGGACGCGCACGATGCTACTGGTGCCACGGTCTACGCCACGGTGATGGGCTTCAGCGGTAACGGCGTCAGCGAGCCACACGTCTATCGCTCCACGGATGGCGGGGCGCATTGGGCAAATATCAGCAGCAACCTGCCTAACGCACCGGCAACCAGCATCCTGGTCGATCCCGATAGCGCGAACACCGTCTATGTAGCAATGGATACAGGCGTTTATGCCACGACGGCTGTTTCTACCTGCGTTACGCCAACGGTGAACTGCTGGAGCGTGCTGGGCACTGGGCTGCCGAATGCCCCGGTTACCCAACTAGCCGCGGTCACTGGTTTGGCGGCGGGTTCTGTGACGGGGCTGCTGCGCGCGGGCACATATGGGCGCGGCATCTGGCAGATCCCACTGCTCACCGCCACCACCGTGCAGCCGACTGTCCCCGTGATCCAGCTTTCGGCTGTGTCGCTCACTTTTGCTGCGCAGCAGGCACAGACGGCCAGCGTCCCGCAGAGCATCACGGTGACCAACACTGGCACCGCTGACCTCACCGTTTCGCAGCTCGCAATCACAGGCGACTTCACTGAGACGGACAACTGCACTGCAGCGTCCATTGCGCCTAACGCAA
>DASWOP010000002.1:0-26306 GCA_036404255.1 Acidobacteriaceae bacterium
CACTCCGTCCCTGCCGATGCGAAGCGCGGCGCGCACTGGATCAAACCGGTGCTGGTTGCACAGGTCCGCTTCGCCACGTGGACATCGGATAACCTCGTGCGGCAGGCATCCTTCAAAGGCCTGCGCGAGGACAAGCCCGCCAAAGAGGTCGGTCGCGAGCGCGTAGTTTCTCCCGAAGAAGCTGACACCTCTCCTGCGGACGCACCCGAGACGCCGCGCAAATCCGCCTCCACAAAAATAAAATCTGCCGCTGCAAAAACGGTGAAACCAAACTCCCCCGCAGCAGAATCACTGCCCATCCGCCTCACCCATCCAGACAAAGTGCTGGATACAGCGTCCGGCATGACCAAGCAGATACTGGCAGAGTATTACTGGGCCATCGCAAAGTACATGTTGCCCCACATAGCGCAGCGTCCGCTCAGTCTGGTCCGTTGCCCAGAGGGCAGCGGCAAGCCCTGCTTCTTCCAGAAGCACAAAAACGCGATGCTTCCGCCCGGAGTTGAAGCCATCGACGTCCCCGATCGCAAGACCGGAAAAACGGAGCAATACATCACCCTCTCCACCCCGGAAGCGCTCGCCGGCATGGCACAGATGAGCGTGCTTGAGATCCATCCCTGGGGCTCAATGAATGATGATCTGGAGCATCCGGACCGCATCATCTTCGACCTCGACCCTGACCCCGCCATTCCCTGGAAAGTTCTCTCCACTGCCGCGCTGGATGTACGCAAGCGCCTGAAAGCCCTCGGCCTGGAAAGTTTTCTGAAGACCACCGGCGGCAAAGGTCTGCATGTTGTGGTGCCCATCCGCGCCGAATATCCCTGGCCGGTCATCAAGCAGTTTGCCCACGCAGTGGTGTTGCAGATGGAGCGTGACCAACCGCAACTCTACCTCACCCGGATGACCAAATCCGCACGCAAAGACAAGATCTATCTGGACTATCTCCGCAACGACCGCGGCTCCACCTCGGTAGCCGCATACTCACCGCGTGCCCGCGCCGGAGCAAATGTTTCCATGCCTCTGGCGTGGTCCGAGCTGAACTCCGCCAGCCTACCCACCTTCTCCGTGCATGACTTCGCGACGTGGCGCAAGCGCCTCACAAAAGATCCCTGGAAAGATATCGCCGCAACCCCGCAGCGAATCACCGCAGCCACACTGCGCCAGCTCAAGATCGATCCGGAAGTGAAAGCCACATAAGACAATCGCTCATCCGCACCGATTTTTTTACACCCATGTGCGAATATGGATGGCGGTGCTGAATCTGCGCGCCACAGACCATCTACACAGGGAGCACGGATGAAAAAGCTAATCATTCTTCTCGCCATGAGCGGTATCCTCGCCCATGCGGCAACCACCCCCAAGCAGCCAACCTGGACCGGATCATGGGCAGCATCGCCACTAGCCCTCCACATCTCGGCTCCCCCTGCTGCCGCCGCGCCCAGCGGAACCCCGGCCGCATCACCTGCACCAGCTCCTTCATCGCCAGCCACCGTACCGGCCGCTCCCAACACCAGCGGCACCACCTACCGCGATATCGTCCACCTCTCGCTCGGCGGCAGCGCGCTCCGTCTGCGTATCTCCAATGAATTTGGTGCCACCTCGCTCACCCTCGGCGGCGTCCACGTGGCCCTCAGCAATGGCGGCAACACCATCCAGCCCACCACTGACCACACCGTCACCTTCGGCGGTGCAGAGACCGTCACCATCCCTGCTGGCGCCCTGGCCGTGAGCGATGCCGTCGCCATGCCCGTCGCACCCTTCGCCAATCTTGCGGTCAGCATCTTTATCCCCTACCAACCGGATGCCACGCTCACCTACCATGCCCTCGGCACCTCCAGTAATTTCATCGTGCCCGGCAACGTGTTGACCGCGGCAACCCTCGACGCGCCGAAGAAGGTCAGTTCGTGGTATCTGCTCAAGGGCGTCGATGTAGATGCTGGAGCCAACGCCTACGACGTCGTCACCCTGGGAGATTCCATCACCGACGGCGCAAAGTCCTCCATTGACCACAACGCCCGCTGGCCAGACGTTCTCGCCGCCCGCCTGCAGGCCAATCCCAAAACCGCAAAGATTGGCGTGCTCAACGAAGGCATCAGCGGCAACCGCGTTCTGCATGACGGTGCCGGCCCCAACGCCCTCGCACGTTTCGATCGCGATGTGCTCTCGCAGGGCAGCGTGAAGTACCTCATCATCCTGCTCGGCATCAACGATATCGGCAACACCATGCGGCATCCCGGCACACCGGACGCCATCACCGCAGACCAACTCATCTGGGGCCTGCAGCAGCTTGCCGTTCGCGCCCATGCACGCGGCATCAAGGTCTACGGAGCCACGTTGACTCCCTACGGCGGCGCCGGCTATCAGGACGCAACCGGTTCAGCCATGCGCGATGCCGTGAACAACTTCATCCGTACCAGCGGCGACTTTGACGCAGTCATCGACTTCGACAAGGTCACCCGCGACCCCGCGCACCCGGAAACCTTCCTGCCTCTGTACGATTCCGGCGATCATCTCCACCCCGGCGATGCAGGCTACAAAGCCATGGGCGAATCCATCGACCTCAAGCTCTTCCAATAACTTCACACCCGTCACCCCCTTCGCAGCCAGTGCATGGCTGCGAAGGGGCATTACACCTTACCGCCTCCGCTTCCCCCTCCTGTACGATCATGGACAACACACACATCTCTCACCCCGGAGAGCACCCCTCATGCGGGATTTTCTTGACCTGATCACTGCCAATCCCTTCGGCGCCTTCACGGTTCTGCTCTTCGCCGCCTTTCTTGAAGCCATGGGCGACGCCTTCTTCCAGTCCGCCCTATACCGGTCCAGCGGCCTTGCCCGCGGTCTTTACTTCGCGGCGGGCGCTGCCGTACTCATCGCCTACGGCCTCACCGTCAATGTGCCCCGCTGGGACTTTGGCCGCTTGCTCGGCGTCTACGTTGTGCTGTTTTTTCTGATGGCCCAGCTCTTGGCCCGCGTGCGTTTTCACCAGTCCCCCACAATGCCCATCTACGTTGGCGGATCGCTTATCCTCGCCGGTGGCCTGGTCATCGCCTTCTGGAAAGCCTAGCCAGAATGCCCCACTATTGCTGCATTTCTTGCTCTTGAGCCTCCGCATGGCAGAGAATTGAATCGTCGCCCTATTCTGGCGAATCGAAAGGCTTTATGGCACCCGCTGGCCAAAATCCGCGCAGTTTTGAAAATACCCTGGCCAGTGCACGCAGCACCATGCTCTTCAGCGAGATTGTCCACCTCGCCATGGACAGCTTCCGGGCCAGCAAAGTGCGCTTTCTCCTCACCATGCTTGGCATGGTCATCGGCTCCGCGTCCATCATCCTCGTCGTCACCATCGGCCTTACCGGCAAGCAGTATGCGCTGAACATGATCCAGAGCATCGGGCCAAACATGGTCGAAGTCATGTACCAGGGCGGCAGCGTCGCAGGCCCAAATAACACCACCAGCCCGGACTACCTGACCAATGAAGACATGGCGGCTGTCAACGCCCAGGTCCCCGGCATCGTTGCCTCTTCGCAGATGCTTGAGATTCGCGACCACGTGAACATGGGCAACGGCGTGCAGAAGGAAGCCCTTGTCCTCGGCGTCTCGCCCCAGTACAAACAGGTCCGCAACCTCATCCTCCTCGGCGGCCGCTTCTTCGACGATCAGGACACCACCACCCACGCCAAGGTCGCCGTGGTCAATGAACCCTTCGCGAAGGCACTCTACGGCAACAGCGACTCCGCCGTCGGCAACACCTTCAGTCTGAGCGGCATTCCCTTCGTTATCATCGGGGTCTTCAAAGAGAGTGTAGACACCTTCGGCCAGTCCGAAATTGAAGAGCAGACCATCCTGATCCCCTACCCGGTGGCGCGCTACTTCACCGGCACCGACACGGTGAAGGAGATCTTCTTCTCCATGGCCGATGCCAGCATGGTCATTCCTTCATCCGAAGAAATTGATCGTGTCATCCAGTCGCGCCATCGCCCCACCTCGGTCTATAAGGCATTCAACCTGACGCAGGTTCTCAACGTGATGGGCAAGATCGCAAACATGCTGACCATCATGCTCACTCTGGCCGCTGCCATCACCCTCATCGTCTCCGGTGTCGGCATCATGAACAGTATGCTCGCCACAGTCCAGGCGCGCCTGCGTGAGATCGGTATCCGTAAGGCTCTGGGCGCAACCTCCCGCGAGATCCGCCTGCAATTCCTCGTGGAAGCCGTCTTCATCTCGTTGAGTGGCGGAATCGTAGGCACCCTCGTCGGCCTGGCCATTCCCTTCTCAGTGGATATCCTCACGCCCTTCAAGATTCCCATCTCGATCTGGTCCATCGTCATCGCACTGGCCACATCGGTGCTGGTTGGCGTTGGCTTCGGCACATTGCCCGCAAACCGTGCCGCCCAACTGGACCCCGTGGAAACCCTGAAGTACGAATAAGCCCGGACTGTACGGCACTTTCTGCTCATACCGGAATAGGTAACGGGCCATCCCAATTCGGGGCGGCTCTTGCGATCTAGCGTTTCGATTCACTCCAGCCGAAACTTTCCTCCACATATCTCGTCTCTAGGAAATAACAGAAACTACCTAGAGGAGGCGTGTGTGTCTGACCAGAGAAGTTGGTTTGCGCTGGGCCTATGCCTGTTTGCGGCGCTAATAACCACCGGTTGTGGCTCCTCTTCGCTCCCGTCGGGAGGCTGTAGCGCCGGCCCATTGAAATCGACTCAGTATGGAGACGTCGGCTTCGCATTGGTTTCAGCCAACCCAGACTTAACGGTCTATCCCGGGCAATCCGAGCAGATCTCCGTCGACGTCGAGTCATTCGGCGATCCATCGGATGCGGTCCAGATTGCAGGATCATCCGAGGTGCATGGCCTCACGATATCCAGCACCTCCGCGGCCATTGGCTCGACTGCCACTCTGACCGTCACCGCTGCCAACGATGTAGCATCGGAATGCTTCACCGGAGTATCTGGCGTATTCAGCGCCAGCCGGCCCATCACGCTGACGGGGACGACCGGCACGGGCACGGTAAGCACACAGTTTGCAATGAATATTGTGCTCGAAAATCCTTCGTTCACCCCAGCGTCTACTGATTTGCCGGTCCTCACCATCAACACAACAGATGGGGCTCCGGTCGATTCCACAGACGATTATGTTGACGCGACGCTCTCCATTTCAGACCCTTCCAATCCGGCAAATAATTACACCGGCACAATGGGAATCAAGGGGCATGGAAACTCCACTTGGCCCATGCCCAAAAAGCCGTATCGCCTGAACCTCGACGACAAAGCTCCACTGCTCGGCATGACCTCGGATTCGAACTGGATTCTGTTAGCCAATTATGACGACAAATCGATGCTGCGAACCGATGTCAGCTTCGAGATGTCGAAGATGTTCGGGCTGGCCTGGACTCCGAACACCGCCTTCGTAGAAGTATTTCTCAACGATGTGTACGAAGGCACCTATCAACTTTCGGAGAAGGTTGAAGTAAGCAAAGCCCGTCTCAACATCGGTTCCATCGATGATACGGACAATAGCGGCAACGACCTCACCGGCGGCTACATCGGAGAGATCGACAACTATTACGGCGATACCTTTATGATGACCAGCCTCGTCGGCCTGCCCATCGGCATCGCCGATCCTGATCCGCCCACCACAACTCAGTCGGCCTACTTCTCCACCGCGTTCACTGCCGCCGAAGCCTCTCTATACTCCGCGAACTTCACGGATACCACTACTGGCTGGCAGGCCTACTGGGACAAGAGCTCCGTCGTAAATTATTTCCTCGTCGAGGAACTTTCCGGCAACCAGGATGCAGACGACTGGTCCAGCGACTACTTCTACAAGCCACGCGGTGATGCTCTCTTTTATCGCGGCCCGGTCTGGGATATGGACATCGCCCTCGGTAACACCAACTACGGCGCCATCCAAAGCCCATCCGTTCCCTGGGTCATAACCCAGGCCAAATGGTACGCACAGCTTGCAAAGGACCCGGCCTTTATCGCAGCAGTCAAAGCACGGTGGACAGCCGTACGCCCTCAGGTGCTGACCTTGCCCACATACATTGACACCCGCGCCGCCACGCTGACTCCCGCCGCGCAAAACAACTACAGCCGCTGGCCAACGCTGGGCGAAAAAGTCTGGCCCAACGCCGTCGCCACCGGCACCTACCAAGGGGAGGTTGATTATATGAAGTCGTGGCTCGACCAGCGCATCGCCTACATGGATGCAAATTACCTGCAGTAATCCCGGAGCACCTACATCACCAGCGCCAATTGCTCCAGCTCCTGCTGAATATGCTCCACCGGGCAGCCTGCCTGTTCCAGCCGCGACGCCGCATGGCGCGCATCATGGCTCGAAACTCCATAACCCCGTCCCGCGAGAAAAGTGCTCAGCATATCAGCCGCCTGCCAGGAATCCAACCCTGACTGCAACAGCTCACTGCGCAGGGTGGATAAGTCCATCGTCGAAAATTTCTCTACCTGTGTCATCCGCCCTCTCCTCTTCGATCATGCGGGTGGGCCGCATACAAAATTAGACGCATATTTTCAGAAATCGATGCACCCCCGTCCACTTGGCTTTCATGCCATCATCTTTCATCCATTACCATGGAAGACGGAGAATCCGCCCATGAACATGTCACGCAGGCCCGGCCCCTCGACCACTCCACTCTTGCTCGATGGCGTTGCCATTGCCGCAGAGATCAAAGCTGAAGTCGCCACCGAGGTCGCCGCACTCAGCAAATCCGGTCTGCAGCCCGGGCTGGCCGTAGTGCTGGTCGGCTCCGTACCCGCGTCGCAGATCTACGTCCGCAGCAAGGTAAAGGCCTGCGGTGAGCTTGGCATTGCCAGCGATCTGCTCACCCCGCCAGAGAGCGTGACCACGGAAGAGCTGCTCGCCATCGTGGCCGACCTGAACACACGCGACGATATCGACGGCATTCTCATCCAGCTCCCCCTGCCCAAACACGTTGACGCAAAGCGGGTGCTCGATGCAGTCGATCCCGCGAAAGACGTAGACGGTCTGCACCCCATGAACGCCGGTCTGCTGCAATCCGGCCGTCCCGCGCTAGCGCCCTGCACCCCCGCCGGAATCATCGAGATGCTGAAGCGCATGAACATTCCCATGGCTGGCCAGAACGCCGTAGTCGTTGGCCGCAGCGATCTCGCCGGCAAACCCGCTGCCATGCTCCTGCTCGCGCAGAACGCCACCGTCACCATCTGCCATAGCCGCACCCGCGACCTCGCCAGCTTCACCCGCAACGCAGACATTCTCGTCGCCGCCATCGGCATTCCCGGCTACATCACGCCGGAGATGGTCAAGCCCGGCGCCGTTCTGATCGATGTCGGCATCAACCGCATCAGCGACCGCGCCGAATTTGATCGCTTCTTCGCCGGCAACACCGCGCGCGAAGACGTCTTCGCCAAACGCGGCTACACCCTCGTCGGAGACATTGACCCCGCCGCCTTCACTCTCAGCAGCGCCTATACCCCCGTCCCCGGCGGCGTTGGCGCACTCACCATCGCCATGCTGATGGTGAACACCGTTCACGCCGCGGGCATGCGCCGCGGAACGAGGTAGCTCGATGCTCTGCGTTGGACTCACCGGTGGCCTCGGTAGCGGCAAAAGCACCGCCGGAGACATCTTCCGTTCGCTCGGCGTGCACGTCACGGACTCAGACGCCGTTGGCCGCAACCTCATGCAGCCCGGCCAGGCTGTCTACGATGAGATCGTTCACCACTTCGGCCCGGAGATCCTGCTGCCGGCAGACGCACACGGCCAGCAGCAACTCAACCGCCCCGCCCTGGCGCGCATCGCCTTTGCCGACGGTCGCGTGGAAGAACTAAATAGCATCGTCCACCCAGCCGTCATCGCAGCCCAGGCAAAGTGGGTGGAGGAAGTCGGTACGCAGGACCCCGACGCGATCGCCATGGTCGAATCCGCCCTGCTCTTTGAAACCAAATACGGCGGCGGCCCCGTACCCGCGCCCAGCGGCGATGCCGAAGACCGCGAGATCGCCGCTGCCGTCGCCACCACCTGCTGGCAGACACGCTTTGACCGCATGGTCCTCATTACCGCCCGCGACGACATCAAGATCCACCGCTACGTCAGCCGTATTGCTGCGGGCCGCACCCTCACCCCGGCTGAACGCATCCAGCTACAGGACGACGCCCGCCGCCGCCTCGCCGCGCAGATCCCCGACGAGGTAAAATCCCCCCTCAGCGACTATGTGATTGAGAACAATGGCGACATAGATACCCTCACCCTCACCATCCGCCGCGTCTACGCCGCCCTCCGCAGCTCCGCCGCCACCCTCGCGCGCCATACGCAATAGGCATTGAACTCGTCCCAGAAACTCGGTAGTGCCACTATTTTGCTTTTGGAATTAAGCCCCCGGCTTCAGCCGGGGGGAGTGGGGCTTCAGCCCCACGGAAGCAGCCCCACAAAAGCGAGCGGGCTTTAGCCCTCTTTCCTCCACTCACCCACACCTTTGAAAGTGTCATTCTGAGCGCAGCGAAGAATCTCAGTATTTCGCCCGCTGAGGCAATGCAGCGCTAGACACTCGGCTATACTTTTCGGGCATGCTCCTCGGCAGCAAATTGCGGGCAATTGCCTCTCGGATCGACTACCGTCGTCCATTGCTGTTTGTTGCGGTAATTCTGGCAAGCTGGCTTCTAAGTCCGCAGAGCGTATTACCGACTCTTGTCTTTCTGGCGATACTGATTAAGGTCTGCGTCGATCTTGTCCGTCACAAATCATCCCGGTTCGTATGGATTCTTACGCTTGTCTTCGCCTTTGCCGCAGTGGGTGTAGTTCACGATGCGACTATTCCAAACTATGCAAGCGCGCGCTGTGCCGATGGAACGTATAGCTATTCTGCGCACAGAAGCGGGACGTGCTCGTGGCATCATGGCGTCGCACAGTGGCACCCGCGCATTCCGCCTTGGTGGAATGCGCGACAGCAGGTGTACTGACTGAAGCCGCTGTTACTATCTCATCTGCTCCCTCCCCTATTGCTCGCGACTGAATTTTTTAACTTCGGCCTTGGAAATGGCTGGGGTTCGTGGTTCGGAAAAACTTTGCCATCCTCCAGATCGAATACCTTTCCGCAAGGGCATCGTTTCCGTGAAAACCTGCTTCCCTCAATCCAATACTTATCGGCAAGTAGTCCGCTGTGCATGCAATTCACCTAGCACCTCTTTAAGAAAAGGGGAACATGAAAATAGAAAGCTTGCCACAAGAAACGCTCAACCCTCTTTTCGGGGAGTGGTTTATGACAATTGATGGCTTCGTGAAAATACGATACGTTTTTGCAATCGACTAGGGATGCGATGTTCGATCTCAAGCTTGCAAGGAATGGTCGAGAATCCATCGAGCTACGCGCTCGTTAGCTCTGGAGATTTGAGACGCACTCAGGTTTTCTGCAAAGCTATCAATGAGTTCGGTATGGGTCTCCTGCGTGGTTTCTATCTTTGCAACGCCAAGCTTCAGCCAAAAATATCCTTCCTCATAGTCCTGTGGGACGCCATGACCATCGCAGTAGAGTGCGCCAAGCGTTTGCTGCGCTTCTTCATCACCTTGGTCCGCAGCCTTGCGGAACCAAGTCGCACCTTCTGCGACATCCTGCGGCACTCCCCGTCCATACAGATATAAATTGCCGAGCCTGCACTGAGCTGGCGCCCAGCCCTGTTCGGCGGATTTGCGATACCAGGTCGCTGCTTCGTTTTCATCCTCCGGCACGCCCTTCCCGTAGTAGTAGAGATCGCCCAAACTATACTGGGACAGAGCACCACCGTAATCGGCACCTCTTCGATACCACTTAGCCGCCTCCGCGTAATTCTGCTGGACACCCTGGCCCAACTCATAAAGCCGGCCAATATTGTGATCTAAAAATGGATAACCGGATGCAGCGGCTTGAAGCCACCAACGCATGGCTTCTGCAAAATCTACCTCTACGCCCCTACCGTAGTAATACCTGTATCCGAGTGTTACCTGAGCAAGTTGGTCATCCTGTTCGGCCGCTTTGCGATGCCAGACGACACCCTTGGCATAGTCTTGAGGGACGCCCTTACCGTCGTCATATAGTATGCCGAGCATATGCTGTGCGCGAGCATGGCCCTGATGTGCAGCCTTGCGATACCATATTGCGGCCTGCACATAATCCGTTGGATGATCGTCGCCACTGTAATACGAGTGACCAAGATTGTATTGTGCCTCTGCATCACCAAGATGAGCGTCTATACGATCCAAATCTTTGCGGCCACGTGCAGCCAAACTATTGCAGCCGTCCGACATGACAAGCGAGGAGTCCTCTTTTTTGTTCGGCAGCATCAAGATGTCATGCTTATCAGCCATGATTCTTTAACTCCACCACCAAAGTCTTATGCTTCTTCTCTAAACCAGCAACCCGCTCACGTACATCGGCAGCAAGCTCGGCGAGAAGGTCTCGTCCCTCTTGTTGAGCGGCCTTAGTGTTCTGCTTCAGTTGCGCGATCTCACTTGTGCGTAGGCTGTTCAATTCCTTTTCGATTGCCGCTATGTTCTTCCTTGCCTGATGAATCTGGCGGATGATGCGGATAAGTTCTGCTCCGATGCCTTCGCCTTGCACCGATTCGCTGGACTCGCGGTAGTCATCGAGGATGCGCTGGAGCGTTTCAACGTCGCCTCGGCTGTAGGCATCGTTTGCCTGTGCCATCAAGCGGGTGCGGCGTTGCTGGTCGGCGGCATCTTTGGCAAAGTCGGGATGGATGCGTTTGGCGACTTCTCGGAAGAGGTTCTTCAGGTCTGCGGAGGGTTGAAAATCCTGGGTCTGGGATGTCTCACCATGAGTAGCCTCATGGGTGCCGTCGGCACGCTTGCGGGCTTCGTCGGCGCGCTGCTGAGCGGCAGGTGTGGTATCCCGCGAGGCTTCCAACTCGGCGATGCGGGCGCTCCATTCGTCCAGTTCGGCATATAAGACGCCAACCTGGCGGAGATATCGCCCTTCAAAACCCTTCAGTTGGGCGCGGAGATCGGCCAGTTCCAGTTCGCGCTCTGCCAAAGTGGCGCGGACAGAGGCCAGTTCTTCGCGTTTGCGGAGAAGCTCGGCCTCCTCCGGCGTTTGTTGGTGGACAATCTCGCTTGGCATGTTCTGTGTCCCTGTCGGCATCATTATCCATGCTAACGAAGAAAAAGCAAAATATGGCGATCCGCCCTAAACCTGCACCGCCATCCCAGGCATCCATTCGTAATCAATCGAAAATCCCTGCTTCGCCAGCTCCCGCTCCACATAAGCGCGTTCCAGCTCATTCACCCCAAACTGCGCGCCCGCATCCGATTTGCTATTGATTTGCGTATACCCTCCCGGCTGCACATCGCCGCAGCGATAGGTGAACACATCGCCATCGCAAAGATTCCGCAGGTTCAGCTCAAACGTCTCGCGCGTCTGCAGCCAGCGACCCGTCTCCGGCGCGGCAATCTTGTAGACCATCAGCGCCGTCTCATGCGCATGATCTGAAACCGTGGTCGAAAACTTCAACTCTTTCCCATTGATCGGCTTCAGCCGCGCCGTGCCAATCACGAACGGGCCCCGCCCATACTCTGCCTTGAAGTACCGCGCCCGCGCCACCTGCATCAGCGCGTCAAACCGGTAATCCGCCAGCCCAAACAGCGCGCCCGCGGCCACATCCAGTCCCGCGGCCATCGCGCGATCATGGTTATCCATCCGCAGCTTGAACTCGCGTTTGCGCGGACTCGCATTGTGCCAGCGTCCGTACGCATCCTCATCCAGCGTCTCGTCCCACTGCACGATGCCCTGCAACCCCGCCCCGCGCAGCGCCTCATACATCTCGCTGCTCTGGTACTCCGTGCATAGCAGCACGCCCGCGCCTTCGCGATCGCCCACCGCCTCTACCGCCTGCTCAATGTGTTCCACCAGCATCTTCTGGTCCAAATCGGGGTCCGTCGCGTACACCAGCTCGATCACCCGTGCGTCCCGCGCCATCGCCGCTTCAATCTCCACCGCCAGCTCGTCCCGAGTCAGCCGGTGCCGAACCGTGTCCTTCCGGTTCGCAGAAAAGTTGCAGTACGGGCAGGCATCCACACAGAAGCTCGAGACATAGATCGGCGCCACATACCGCAACCGGTTCTCCTGCCCCGTCCGCCACTGCTGCACATGGCTCCGCAGCAGCTCAAACTGGTCCACCGCCGCCTCATACCGCCCAATCTCCAGCAGTTCGCCCAGTTCGGCCAGCCCCAGCTTCGGCTGCGCCAGCAATTCCTCTACCCGGCCCGTGGACGGACACTGCACCCCTTGCAGGATGCGGCGCACCTCCGCACTCTTTTCCCCATACACAGCACTGAACATCGATAAGATCCTTTGGACGGGCGCCCCGCACCCGTCCTCCCTATTAGACACCCGCCGTCCACCCCAGCCAAACCCGCATCCCACGCAACAATTCACCCCGCCGGCCCGTCCAACAGAGGCAGCCTCTGCCCAATGCAGCGCATCCGCTCCGCGAATATACTTAAATCCAATGGGTACCCTTATGGAACCACTCTCTTCCCGCGCGGTGCCCGATGCCGCACTCCGCGCCCGCATCGCCTCCGGCACCCGTATCAGCGCCGAAGAAGCCCTCTTCCTCCTGCAACGCTGGCCCCTGCTCGATCTCGGCACCCTCGCCTTCGAACGCAAGCGCGCCCGCCACGGTGATGTCGTCACCTACGTCGTCAATAAGCAGGTGAATCCCACCAATCTCTGCGTGCACTCCTGCAAATTCTGCGACTTCGCCGCCAAGCCGAACGACGCCCACGCCTACACCCTGGAAGAAGACGGCATCCTCGCCAGCCTCAACGACCCTGAGCTCACCGAAGTTCACATCGTCGGCGGCCTCTGGAAGACCTGGAACCTCGACCGTTCCCTCGCCCTCATCCGTCGCATCCGCGCCGAATACCCTGACCTCTGGATCAAGGCCTTCACCGCCGTCGAAGTCGATTTCTTCGCCAAATGCACCAAGTCTGACTGGACCACCGTCCTCACCGCCCTCCGCGAAGCCGGTGTAGACGGCCTCCCCGGCGGCGGCGCCGAAGTCCTCTCCGAGCGCGTCCACCAGGAGCTCTACAAAGACAAAATGGGCCCGGACAAGTACCTCGCCGTCCACGAAGCCGCCCACAAGATGGGCCTGCCCACCAACTCCACCCTCCTCTTCGGCCACATCGAAACCGACGAAGAGATCGTGCAGCACCTCATCCAGCTCCGCGACCTGCAGGACCGCGCCCCCGGCTTTGAAGCCTTCATCCCCCTTGCCTTCCAGCCCGGCGAAACCGGCATCCGCACCACGCTCATCTCGCCCATGCGCTGCCTTCAGGTCATCGCCCTCTCGCGCCTCGTGCTCGACAACATCCCCCACATCAAGGCCTACTGGCCCACCCTCCAGATGGAAACCGGCGTCGCCGCCCTCAGCTTCGGCGCAGACGATCTCGACGGCACCCTCGGCCAGGAACGCATCATGCAGCTCGCCGGAACCGGCGCTCCCATCGGCATGGCCAGCGACCTCATGGAGCGCCTCATCCGCGACGCCGGGCAGACCCCCGTCCGCCGCAACGGCCGCTTCGGCCTGCTGCCCACCACCTCTCCCGCACAAACCACCGTGGGGGCATCACGATGACCGATACAAATACCTCCGCCCTCCGCGTCGGCATCAGTCTCGCCAGCTTCAACAACGTCGCCCCCTACCGCCTGGTTCCGCCCGCCTGCGACATCGCCTTTGTCAGCGGCGATCCCAGCCAGCTCACCTCGCTCATGGCCCGCGGCGAACTTGACGCCTGCCTTCTGCCCACCGGCGGCATGCCCGCATTGGACGGCACGTTCACCCCGCTCGGCCCCTATGGCATCGGCTGCAACGGCCACGTGCTCAGCGTCCGACTCTTTTCGCGCATTCCCATCCAGCGCCTGCTGGATACCGGCCGCTCCATCTACGTCACTCCGCGCAGCACCACCTCGCGCCTGCTCGTCTCCGAGCTCTTTCTGATGGACTACGGCCGCCGCCCGCAGATCTCCAGTGACCCCGAGCATTGCGATGCCCGCGTCATCATCGGCGATGAAGCCATGGATCTCAGCCGCGAAGAGTGGCGCTGGCCCGTCTCGCGCGATCTCGGCGAATGGTGGTTTGAGCAGACCTCGCTGCCCTTCATCTTTGCCCAGTGGGTCGCCCGCCGCACCCTTGATGCCGCCTCCGTCACCGCGCTACAGCAATGGCTTGAGCAGAACCTCGCCGCTGCCGCTACCGAAGCAGGCCGCGCCCGCATGGCCGCCCTCGCCGTCGAATCCGGCTGGAGCCCAGCCATGGGCCGCCTCTACTTTGAACGCATCAACTACCGCTTCACACCAGAGCACTTCGCCGGCCTCGCGCTCTTTCACAGCCGCAGCCGCCTTTTTGATGAAGCCGCCAGAGGAATTGCCAATGCCATTTGAACGTGTTGCCCCCGAAACCGCCCTCTCCTGGCTGACCGGTATGCCCCTGGTCGAGCTCATGTCCCGCGCCGACGCCCGCCGCTGGGAGCTGCACCCCACCAACGAAGTCAGCTACGTGCTCGACACCAATCCCAACTACACCAACGTCTGCACGGCAAACTGCACCTTCTGCAGCTTCTACCGTCCCGTCGGCCATGGCGAAGCCTACACCCACACGCCCGAGCAGGTCGCCGCCTCCGTCGCCACCGCCTACGCGCAGGGCGCGACCACCGTTCTCCTGCAGGGCGGCCACAATCCCGATCTCCCGCTGCAGTACTACCTCGACGTGATCGACGCCATCAAGGCCGCCGCCCCCGGCATCCATCTCCACCTCTTCTCGCCGTCAGAGATCACCCAGATCGCCCAGTCCGCGCACAAATCCGTCGATGAAGTCCTCCAGATCTTCTGGGACCGCGGCTGCAACAGCATGCCCGGCGGCGGTGCCGAGATTCTCGTGGAAAGCGTCCGCCGCCGCGTCTCGCCCAAAAAGCTCTCCGCGCAGGGCTGGCTTGACGTCATGCGCAGCGCCCACAAGATCGGCATGAAGACCAGCTCCACCATGATGTACGGCCATCTCGAAGAGCCGAAGGACGTGATCGAACACCTCGTCCGCCTGCGCGATCTGCAGGACGAAACCGGCGGCTTCTACTCCTTCATCCCGTGGAGCTTCAAGCGCGGCGAATCCCCGCTCTCCCGCCTGGTCAAGCAGGAGTCGCTCCCCAGCTACTACCTGCGCATCATCGCCATCGCGCGCCTGATGCTCGACAACATCCCCAACATCCAGTGTTCCTGGTTCAACATGGGCATCCGCGCCGGCCAGCTCGGCCTCTACTCCGGCGCCAACGACTTCGGCGGCCTGCTGATCGAAGAGAACGTCCTCTACGAAGCCCAGCACAAAGTCGCGATCACCCGCCAATCCATGCTGCAAGCCATCGAAGAAGCCGGCTTCGTCCCCGTCCAGCGCACCACCCTCTACGAGCGCGTCGACACCCCACCCCCCACGCACCTCACCAACATCCACACCACCATGCAAACCTTCGAACGCCACAAAGGCGCCCAGGAAGTTGTGGTTTAGACACAAAAGTGGGCGCCTCAGCTCTCATCGGCGACCACAAAAGCGGGTGCCCCGGGTCTCGCTTCTGAGACCCGGGATGCAGGTGCCCATATAACCCATACCCTTCTGTGAGCGTAGCCGTAAGTTACGATGTTCCCATGCCGAAAGACCTCAAGCGCTACCAACAGACGGACGGCGACCTGCACTTCATCACCTTCAGCTGTTATCAGCGAAGCCCTCTCCTCGGCACTCCCCAAGCAAGAGATCTCTTCGAACGATCATTGGAAGCGATGCGGCTCCGTTACGACTTCTTCCTCACCGGATACGTTGTGATGCCGGAGCACGTTCACCTACTCATCAGCGAACCGGAGAAGACGATCCTATCGAAGGCACTCCAGGCATTGAAGCTGTCGGTCGCCGCTCAAATGAAGGCAGGCCGCTTCTGGCAGGAACGATACTACGACTTCAACGTTTATACCGCGCGCAAGCGAATTGAGAAGCTGCAGTACATGCACCGCAACCCAGTGAAGCGCGCACTGGCGGCAAGCCCGGAACAATGGAAGTGGTCCAGCTTCGGCCATTATTGGACCGGAGAACCCGGAGTGGTAGAGATTGAATCCCTGTACACAGGACAGCGGAGAGATCGTGCCGCCGCGAAAACCCAGGTCTCAGAATCGAGACCTGGGGCACCCACTTCTGTGGCTAAATTGTGAAATGTGGGCCACTCACGGCACGAACGTGGGATATGTTTAATGGCACAATCAAATGTCTATGAACCTTGCCTCTGAGCGCAGCTGCCTTAGGACCGCTATACCCGAGATCGCCACCGCTGCACGGTATCTCAACGAAGCGGTCTCCGCTCATCTAGCGGGAGAAGCCGAGAAAGCTGCGCTGCTGATCAGGCAGTCCGATATGCCCGTCATTCGAGAGTGGGTCGAGTCGATTTGGGGAAAACAAAGTCCCTATCTCCAATACAGGAAAGTTAAGGATGCCCCTTTGATTTGGGAAAAAGATCAGCGTATTGAACAGCGAATGCCGTCATCCGCAGAGAAGCAGATTCTACTTGCCCGCGATTGCTACCGTTGCAGATTCTGTGGCATCCCAGTGGCCCGACCCGAAGTTAGACAAGCACTTCACAAACTCTACCCAGAAGCATTGCCTTGGGGACACACGAACGCTTCTCAACACGCCGCATTTCAGGCCATATGGGCACAATTCGATCACATCTTGCCTCACGCGAGAGGTGGAGATAACGATCTTGAAAATATTGTCGTTACCTGCGCTCCGTGTAATTTTGGGCGGATGCAATACACGCTGGCTGAAGTCGGCTTAAGCGACCCGCGTACAAGACAGCCAATTCAATCTGATTGGGACGGATTAGAGCGGCTTCTTCGCTAAGCTTGCCAGGTAGCCACATAACATCATGACCTCGATCAACCGCCGCCGTTTTCTCTCTCTCATCGGAGCAGCAGGTGCAGCCTCCCCCCTCAGCGCGTCCCCCTCGCGCCCCCAGCCAGCTCGTTTGGTTGTGGCATCCCCCTTACCGCAACCATTGATCTCGATGCGGCCAGAACACTTCACAAAACACTTTAGTTGACAAACTAGACAAAATTGTCATACATTGTCCATATTGTGCAAGCAGCAATTCAACAAAGCGATAACGATATCGAACAGGTTCGCCCTGATTCCCTCCGCAGAATAGCTATCCTCGATGCGGCGCGGCCTGTCTTTGTGCGTTTCGGCTATCGCAAAACCTCCATGGATGATGTAGCGCGAGCAGCCGGGGTCTCGCGGCAAGGGCTCTATCTGCACTTTGCGAACAAAGAAGACCTGTTCCGGGCAGCAGTTCATCACTCCTTGGGCAATCACATTGCCGCTGCGCGTGCAATCCTCGCAGATACGGCCCGCCCAATCGAATCCAAACTCCTCGCCGCCCTCAACGAATGGGTTGGCCGGTATGCACAAATCGCATTAAGCGGAGAGGCTTTTGATCTTATCGAGACCAGTTCTCTTCTGGCCGGTCCCATCATTGCGGATCACCGAAGACAGTTTGAGCAGGTACTCGCTGACGCGATTGGTTCTTCGCGACCGCTGATGGCCGTCTATTCTCCCGCGGGTCTGTCGGCATTGCAGATCGCGCGAACCCTTCACGCCAGTACGCAAGGCTTTGCCAATAAACCCACCTCCCAAGAGGCATTGATAGAAGACCTCACACTCGCGGTCCAGGTACTTTGCGCTCCTCTCCATAGGACCGTCAGAAAAAATCCCTGATTGCCATTGGTTCTGGCCGTCGCGCTATCTATCGAAGAAAACCCGGCGTGCTTGTGCAGTCCCATGCCCGCCGGAGATGAAGGACATCGAAAATGAATAGATTTGCCAAAATAGCCATCACCGGCACATTCGCACTATGGACTACGGCTGCGGTCTTCCCTCAGACACCTCCGTGTTCACCGCCAGACAACGATTGCAAACCTGCCAGCGCTCTGCCAGATGCGCCTTCGGCTACGCAGCAGGATCAGGCATCGCAGGCCACAGCGCCGCCAACAGGGGCACTCGGCGCCGTTCCTCCGGTCTACACTCCAACTCCGCTTACGCTGCGGACTAAGTGGATCTTCTATACGCACGCCACCTTTGGTCCGCCGTCTCTGGTGGGAGCAGCATTCGGCGCCGGTATCCGTATGGCGAATCCACCGGATCAATACCCCAGGGAGTGGAAAGACGGTGGCGAAGCCTTTGGCCGTTTGTACGGCGATTCCTATGCCACGCAGGCTTCCAAGCACACGGCGGAATTTGTCACTCAGGTCCTTCTGCACGAAGACCCACGCTATCGATTCGCGCCGCAGGGCTCAGGCCCAGTTCGGCGCATTGCCCATGCGGTAGGTTTTACATT
This sequence comes from Acidobacteriaceae bacterium, assembly GCA_036404255.1. GTDB lineage: Bacteria > Acidobacteriota > Terriglobia > Terriglobales > Acidobacteriaceae > JARLFX01. The sequence goes on from DASWOP010000002.1 coordinate 18,433, forward strand.
TGTTGACAGGACGGATTCAGGAAGGCCCACTCTTGCTGTCTCCAACTTTGCCAGTGCCGCAGCAGGCGGCTTCGTCGGTATGGCCTATCTGCCTGACGGCTACAACGATGTGACACATGCAGGGCAACGCGCCGCACTCCAATTCAGCATGAACGCAGTATCGAACATCGCCCGCGAATTCTCCCCGCAATGGTATCCGCTCGTACGAAAGCTACGCATACCGAAGATTCTTCCTCCCTGGTGGGTTCCAGAACACCGCACGAAACCATAGTGATTTCGTAGCGCTCACACATCCCGGTCGCCGTTCATTTGAACGGCAACTGCTTCAGGTGGCCTCACTCATCGCAAAGAGCGTGATGAGTGGGGCATCATCGCTCCATTCACACCCCCGTAACCTAACCTCAATCTACTAACATAATGAACATGATCAACCGCCGCCGTTTCCTCTCTCTCATCGGAGCAGCAGGTGCAGCCTCCACCCTCAGCGCGTCTCCCCTCGCGCACGCCGCCGTCTCCGCCGCCTCCAAATCGCACGACTTCGACTTCATCTTCTTCACCGATACCCACATCCAGCCGGAGCTCAACGCCGACAAGGGTTGCGACATGGCCTTCAAGAAGATGCGCACGCTGAAGGCCGACTTCGCCATTCAGGGCGGCGACCATGTCTACGACTCCCTCGGCGTGCCCAAAGAACGCGCCCTCAGCCTCTTCGATCTCTACGGCAAAACCGAGCAGGACATCAGCCTCAAGGTCTACCACACCCTCGGCAACCACGACTGCGTCGGCGTGTATGCAAAGAGCGGCGTAGCCACCACCGATCCCCTCTTCGGCAAGCGCTACTACGAAGAGCACATCGGCAAGACCTACTACAGCTTCGATCACAAGGGCGCGCACTTCATCGTGCTGGACTCCATCGGCATCACGCCTGACCGCGCCTACGAAGGCCGCATCGACGCCGTCCAGCTCCAGTGGCTCGCCGCCGATCTCGCCGCCCAGTCCGCCGCCACGCCCATCATCGTCAGCGTCCACATCCCGCTCGTCACCGCGTTCGATTCCTACGTGCCCGTGCCGGCGAAAGTGCCCACCCACCACGGCGAATCCGTCGCCAACTCATCCGAAGTGATCCGTCTCTTTGAAGGCCACAATGTGCTCGGCGTCTTTCAGGGCCACACTCACATCAACGAGCGCGTCGAATGGCACGGCGTCCCCTACATCACCAGCGGTGCTGTCAGCGGCAACTGGTGGAAGGGCACCCACATGGGCGCCGCCGAAGGCTTCACCGTCGCCTCTATCCGCAACGGCAAGCTCACCACCCGCTACGAGACCTACGGCTTCCAGAGCATCGATCCCCACAACACCTAAAGCACAAGCCCGCATCGGAGACCACCAAAGCGGGTACCTCAGGTCTCATCGGAGACCACCAAAGCGGGTGCCCCGGGTCTCGCATCTGAGACCCGGGATGCAGGTACCCATCCCGCCCCAGCTCACACCGGAGACCCCAAATCTTCGACCCAGGTTCAGCGACTCACCTTCCCCCAAAAGTCACTCACACCGCTTCGCATCCGTCACCAGGCAAGCCTTGTCGTAGTACTTCACCCCATCCAGCTCCTGATACTCCAGCACCGTGCTCGCCCCGTTGGATACCGGTGCAGACACCATCGTCTTCACCGCCTCCGTCTTCACCGCAGCTCCGCTCGCAAGCGCCTCATGCAGCACGCGCCCCTTCAGCGTGCCCACCGCAGGCATCTCGATGCCGAGGATATGCGCCAGCGTCGGCACAATATCAATATTGCCCATCGGCGCATCATCCACAAACCCCGTCTTGAAGTCCGGCCCCATCGCGGCCATATTATTCAGCGTCTGCTCGCGGCCAAATCCGCCATGCATACCCTGGCCCTCCTGCAAGCTCGTATCGGAGATCTGCTTCGCACTCTGCAGATCTCCCGGCGTCGCGTAGAACACCTTGTACGTCACCACGATCGCCGGCCGCGGAACCTTGCTCTTGCCCACCAGCCCCACCGCGCTCAGCGGCAGCGCGCCCGGGCAATCGCTCGCCGCGGGGCAGTAGAAATCATCCACAAAGATGCCTCCCACATAATCCAACTGTGCCAGCGTGGCAATCGTCTGCCGCACTACGTCAACACTCTTACCCGGCGCATAGATCAAATCAGATCCGCCGTTCGACGCAACGATCAACTGCGCGTCCGAGCCGTCCACCTTCTTCACCACCTCGCCCAGCAGCGCGCTGCCATTTGCCGGATGCTGCGACTTCTCGCCCCCCAGCACGATCTCCGCATACGCAGACGAACCCGTCGTCGCGCGAATCGTCGGATCGAACACCCGCATGTGCTCGCGCACCCCCAGGTCCACCGCGAGAAACCCCGTCGGCAGCGTCCCCGCCGGCTGCGGCTTCTCCTTGCCGTTCACCTCATACGTCATCGCGGCAGAAACCTCCGCCGTCTGCGTACCATCGCTCGCCAGTTCGCGCCGGCTGATGGTCGCAAACCCATGGTCAGAGGTAATCAGCACATCGGTCGTCGCCTTCACCGCCGGATGCGCGTCCAGCCAGTCCAGCAACTGTTTCAGGCAGCGGTCGGCAGTCTGCAGCCCGCGCGTCGAAGTCTCCCCGTTGATCCCCGGCGTCAGATTCTGCAGGCTGTCCCCATGGTTATGCTGCGACCCATCCGGCTCGCGCGACCAGAAGAGCAGCAGCCACGGCTTCTTCTCCGCGGCAAACTTCGGCAGCAGCACCTTCGTCGTCACATCAGCAAACCACTGCGCCTGCACATTGTTCGCGGCATGCGTTCCCGGCGTCTGCGCATCCCCCGCGAAGCCGTTGTTCCAGATCGAACTCTCCCCATAGCCGTTGGAGCGCGACGGCGCATCCAGCGCCAGGTCCGCCTTATCCAGCGCCTCGCTGATCTCCGTTGGCAGCAGCAGCCCGCCCGTCTGGCTGGTGGAGTCGTCCACGATGATCGCGCCGTTCGTATTCAGCACGCCGAGTTGGTCCCAGCTCAGCGCCTCAATCTGCTGGATCGCCGTCGGCCCCAGCTTACCCACCGAAGCCACGTTGAAGCCCTTCTCCCGCGCCACTGAGAGCAGCGTCCGCTCACCCAGGTAGTTGCCGTCGAAGACGCTGTTCATGTTCGCCAGAATCTCGTCGTTCTCCAGGAACGGAGCGATCGTGCCGTTCACCGCCGTTGGGTCAGGCTTGGCCAGCCACACCCCCGGATAGATCGCGTTACTGTAGTCGCCCGTATCGCCCAGCCCGTGCCCGGTCGCGATCACCGAAGCATTCGCCGTCGTAAACGTCGGAAACGCAGAGTGACTGTTGCGAAAATCCACGCCAGAAGTACGCACCTTCAGAAACGTCGGCATATGCTCCGCGTTCACCGACCCGCGCCGCAAACCATCCGCCACAAAGATGATGACGTTATGGCGCTGCTGCGCCCGGGCAGATGGAGAAGAAGCGATGGCGGCGAGAGCGAGTCCGGTGACGCACCGGCAGAGAAAGCGGGACGAGAGTATGCGCATTCAAAAATGATACCGCCAGCGCTCCATTGCGCCTATGAATGCCCCATGAATGTGCCCGGCTGCATCTGGAAGCCGAGCGGCTGCTGAGCGGCCAGATCGTAAAACCTGCTACAGGCAACCTGCCCCAAGAAGGTTGAGCAGGCATGCTGAAGCCATCCGTGCATGTGCAGTGAGTTCCTTCTCCGTGGGAACATGGATTCCGTGGAGCGCGCCTTCAAAGATCCCGGCACAAAGCAGTGCGGCAAAAGCATTCGACGCGCCTTCCGGATCTTTTAGCTTCCACTTCTCCGGGCGCCGCCAGCGGATCAGATATTGCGCGAAAACCTGGTTCCGCTTTCCCACCGCTTCGTCGTGATAACGCCGCGCCAACTCAGGAAAACTGTGCGCGTCCCGTGTCACCACGCGATAGAGGGCCAACTGTTCCTCAGACAGAATATGTCGCAGGTAGCCTGCTCCTGCAAGAGGAAGCGCAATCCGTGGCGCTTGATCGAACCATGGATGAGCGTCCGCCGGTGGCCCGGAAGACTGAGCCGCAAATGCTTCCGGCGCGTTCGAGCATGCGGCCTGCATCACGGCGCTGAACAGGTCGTCTTTATTCTGGAAATGCCGGTAGACCGTCTTGACCGACACTCCCGCCGCCTCCGCGATTCGGTCCATCGAGGTCTGCGCATAGCCCCCTTCAAGAAAAGAATGCCGTGCAGCCTCCACGATTGCTGTTCGTTTGCGCAGCATCAGGTCGGCCTTTGGATTGTCCTCTGTCCAGGTCTTCATCTTGTCCTCATCCGGAGAAGCACGCACCCATATCCGTGTGGCCCCTTGACACCAGCATACAACAACGCATATTGTCGAATACATAAGACAACGATAGTTGTCGCATAAGCCCTGAAGCATTTCATCGCACCTCGAAAGGAAAAATCCCGATGACCAGTTCCCTTGCCGCGCCCCTCACGCTCCCCTGCGGAGCAGTTCTTCCCAATCGGATATGCAAGGCTGCCATGAGCGAGGGTTTGGCCGATGCTGAGAACCATTCCACGCCCCGTCTTGAGACCTTGTATCGCCGGTGGGCTCACTCCGGCGCCGGCCTGCTGCTCTCCGGCAATGTTCAGGTGGACCGCATGCACCTGGAACGCCCGGGAAATATTGTTCTGGACGACGACAGTGGAATGGAGCAACTAAAATCGCTGGCAAAGGCCGGTACGGAGGGCGGTGCGCACTTCTGGCTGCAATTGAGCCACACCGGCCGTCAGGTTTCCGATAGTATCAATTCCGCACCGTTGGCTCCCTCCTGCGTAGAGGTGGATGTACCCCGCGCCCTTGGAACCTTTGCGCCGCCGCGGGAGATGACGGAAGCAGATATTGCGAAGGCCATTGCGCAGTTCACCTTCTCGGCGCAGCAAGCCAAAGAGGCGGGCTTTACCGGCATCGAGCTTCACGCCGCCCACGGCTATCTTCTCTCGCAGTTCCTGAGCCCTTTAACCAATCGCCGCACCGACCGCTGGGGCGGTTCGCTCGAAAACCGCTCGCGCCTGCTGCTGAACACCATCCAGTCCATACGCGCGGCTGTCGGGCCAGAGTTTCCCATCGGCATTAAGCTCAACTCTTCTGATTTCCAGAAAGGCGGTTTCACCCATGCCGAGTGCATTGAACTCGTGAAGCTTCTCAACCATTCGACCCTCGATCTGCTGGAGTTATCCGGAGGCTCGCTGGAGCAACCCAAACCCTTCGGCGTGACCTTCAAGGATCAGGGCGAGGACGCGCCGCGCGAAAGCACGATCCAGCGTGAAGCCTATTTTGTCGAGTTCGCGGGAGCGATCCGCAACATCGCAACCATGCCCGTCATGGTCACCGGAAATTTTCGAACCGTCTCCGGTATGGCTGCGGCCCTCGAAGCCGGAGAGCTGGACATGATAGCGATCGGCCAGCCGATGATCTCCGATCCACTCGCGCCCGCAAAGATTCTCAGCGGAGAGGTGGATCGCATCATCGATATTGAAAAGACGCTGAACCCGTTCCACCGTCTGGCGTGGCTCAACTATCAGATCGAACGGCTCGCCGGCGGGATGGACCCCGACCTCACCTTGAGCGGCGAAGAAGCAGTAGCGAGGTTCACAAAGATTGAGGAGAAGAATATGTCAGCTCTTCTCCAGGCCCGCGCAGTGCCAGCGTAATCGGGAGGCTTAAAGTCCCAACCTTGTATCAACATAGAAATTTCACAGATGATACCGCTCGCCGCCGGAGCCGGGCCCCGGCCCCTAATCCTGCCGTGTGACGCCAATCACAGCCCGAACCCACCCTCTCCCCGTACCCTTTCATCAAGAAAGTATTCCGGCGGGATGACGTCGTCTCCCCCGGCATTCAGGAGACGATATGCCCTACGTAATCACCGATGCATGTACCAAAGATTTTCTCTGTGCGGATTCCTGCAGCACCGCCGCGATTCACCCCACCCAGGACGAGGCCGATGCCGGCACCGTCTCCCAGCTCTTCATCGACCCGGATGCGTGCATCGACTGCGGCAGCTGTGCCGCGGAGTGCCCCAGCGGAGCCATCTTCACCTCCGACGAACTGCCCGCCGACAAGGCCCACTTCGCCGATCTGAACGCCGCCCACTTCGCATAGCCGCCACCGCATCCTTCTGCGGCCGGCGGAGTTCTTCCGCTTCTTTCAGACCGCGCAAGCCCCATGCCTCTCCACGAGACATGGGGCTTTTTCTTTCTTACGAACGATAGGATGCGCGGAGCTATTAATTGAAGCTCCAACCTGTACCTACAACACGGTAATCAAGCTCTCTCCATTCTTTTTTCGCTGCATTTATCTCATGTATTTCGTCATCAAGTTCGGTTGGATTGGAGCAGCTCACTGAGCTGATATCCAGGTTGTACTTCGTATTTAGAAAGTCGGTGAATGCTTTTTCCACGGTGTTGTTGTAGAACTCTGTGCGGGAGCTCAGGCTGTTGGATATGTAGACGGTAGTTGAGTCTCCACTCGGAACCTGTACATAGCAATAGCGCCATTGGGATGCTACTGCGGGGTAAGAGCAAGAAAGTATCGCAAACGCGATTAGACATACGTGTAGCTTTTTCATCCTGCCTCTTTCTACTAAGGTTGTCGTTACATTCAATGCTTGGGACACTCTGCGTTAAACCGGCATAACGTCCGGGGAAGTGAGACCCGCAGCCGCTACTTCGACGTCGTGAAGTCCACCTGACAGCTCCACTGTGTAGCTGTCACGCTCTGGTCGTACTGGTTCGGATGAATCGTCTTCGAAGAGCATGTGGTCGAGTCCCAACTCGTCACCGTGTCCCCATAGCGGCTGGTGGCAGAACTCTTCGCATCCGCAATAGCTGCCTCCCTGGTATCGCCCTGTCCTGTTGCAGAGCGTGCCACAGATGCATAAGCCAACGTGGATAGGAGCAGGAGGGTAGTGGCAGTGAGGGTTTTACGTTGAAAATTCATGATGGTCTCCTTTGAATGGTGGTTGTTTATAGCCGCTAACTGCAACAGCCCTACATGGCACTTACTTGAAGAGGTCATCGCTCGTGAGTTTTGCTCCACCAAGGGACGATCCTGTCTGCTGGTTCGAATACCATTGGGGCGTGTGCCCGCTTTCTCAGTAAAGATTGCTATTGGTAAATTGAGCGCCATCCAATTCGGCAAGCCGCTTGAAGGCTTTGATGAATCGACCGGCATTCGCCCAGTCATTCTGATAAATCTCGAACTTGATCGATTGAACCCTCGTACACGTCGGATCATTCAGTTGTTCCTGTGCTCCGTGTTCAACTTGGCAATCCGAAAAATCTCCGTAGAACAGAATGGAGCACGCACTGTATTGCGTACAACGAGCATCAGGATTAATGGATTTGATCGAACCAAAAGATACCGTCTGAACGTCCCACGTCGACACATAGCCAGCTCCGTCAGAATCTGTCCAAAGTCTCTCGCTCCGGTAAGTCTCGATGACCAATTGATGCTCGGTCACCTTGACGGTGTAATGGTCTCTTGACGCCGTGGCCAGCTTGCCCCTGAGCCACTCGACGGTTTCCGCAGCAGTAGGTTCAGAGGGCGCCGATTGGGCATCTGCCCTTGCAATCGAAGCCAGCAATACAATCATCAACAGCACTAGCTTTTTCATCCTGTCTCCGTCGATTTGGGTTGATGTTACGTCTTCTAATTGAGCACCATTGCGGCCTGAAATACTCAATCTGTAGTTCTTCCCGCTGAGTGTCGAAGCGCCACGTCGCCTCACCGCGGAAACTGTCCGCAGGCGATGATGCGATCGGTGTCGCATGTCACCTTACCCGTCGGTGCCTGCGCGCCACATAAGCTGCCGGCAGATTTCA
>DASWOP010000003.1:0-7646 GCA_036404255.1 Acidobacteriaceae bacterium
CCTTTGGCGGCACAGTGCTCAGTGGTCCCAAAGGCATTGCGGTGGATGGCTACACAAATATCTTCATCGCAGATACCGGCAACAATCGCATCGTCAAGGCGCATCAGTTTGGTGCCACCGCCACAGACAATGTCGTGTACATTCCCAGCACCACCACCTTTGGCGGCACTGTGCTGAGCGGTCCCACCGGCATCGCGGTAGATAGCGCAGGCAACCTCTTCATCGCCGATACCGGCAACAACCGTATCGTCGAGTACACCCGCCTGGGCGTGGCCTCGGTCATAAGTGCTGGTTCGCTTACGTTGAGTGCGCCCACGGGCGTCGCCGTCTATCCCTCAGGATCCTTGGTTGTAACGGATGCAACCCATGGCGTCATGCTCCTCAGCGGTTCGTCGAGCCAGGTGCTCTCCTTTGGCACAAGCTACACCACCACCAATGCGCAAGCCGTCGCTCTGGATCTTGCCGGCAATATCTACCTGTCAAACACTACGGGCAACCAGATACTGGAACTCAACGTAACCTCACCGCAGACGCTGGCGTATCCCACTACCAATACGGGCGCAAGCAGTGCTCCCACCACCACGCAGGTGGTCAACGGCGGCAGTGCTTCGCTGGTCCTTTCGGGCCTTTCCTCCAGCACGGTCAATTACACCATCGCGTCCAGCAGCACCTGCACGTCTACTTCTACCGTAACGTCCGCTGGCGCCTGCAACCTTGTCACACAATTCACTCCATCCCCAGCGGCAACCCCCGGAACGCTGACGGGATCGATAACGTTGACTGATAACCAACTGAGCTACACGCTGGTCACCACAACCTCCAATGAGACGGCTTCATTTGCTACCTCGGGCACGCAGACTCTGAACCTGACGGGAACGGCTGTCGCTCCCATAGGCACTACGCCGCAAACCATCACGTTCCCCGCGCCTGCTTCGCCGGTCACGTATGGCGTCACTCCCATCACCCTGTCCGCGACTGCCAGTTCTGGCCGTACCGTTACCTTTGCCGTCATATCGGGTCCCGCTTCGGTCACCGGCAACGCGCTCACGATCACGGGCGCGGGAACAGTCGTAGTGGGCGCCTATCAACCCGGCGACTCCACCTACGCTCCAGCCACCCCGGTTTCACAGACCATTCTGGTCAACCCAGCAGCACAAACCATCACCTTCCCCGCGCCTGCTTCACCGGTTACGTACCCGGCCTCCCCCGTCACCTTGTCTGCCACCGCCAGCTCTGGTCTTGCTGTCACCTTCTCGGTGACCTCAGGCCCCGGAACGATCAGCGGCAACACCCTCACCGTCACCGGAGCCGGTACTATCGTGGTCGCCGCGAATCAGGCGGGTAACACCAACTATGCGCCAGCACCGGCGGTTTCACAGAGCATCGTGGTGAACCAGGCTGCGCAGACCATTACCTTCACCGCGCCCGCCACGCCAATCAAACTCGGTGTGGATCCGGTCACCATAGTTACATTGGTCGCGACCTCCAGCTCCACCCTCCCGGTCACGTTCACTGTGACCTCTGGCCCAGCCACCATCAATGGCGCCGCGTTGAAGATCACCGGCGCAGGTACAGTCGTTATCACCGCGTCGCAAGCGGGCAATGTCAACTATCTGCCTGCTCCTCCTGTATCGCAGAGCATCATGGTTACTTCCTTCACCATTGCTGTCACTCCGAGCACCCTGAACGTCGCCTTCGGATCGCCGCAGTCAGCCACGGTAACCGTCGCAGCTCTTTATGGATTCAGCGACACGATCACCTTCGGTTGCGACAATCTCCCGGCTGGCGGCATCTGCATCTTTACTCCACCGTCATTCAAGCTCACTGGCACTTCACCCATGACGACTACCATGACCGTCTACGGAACGACGAGCGGAGCATCCCTCCGTCGTGGTCCCGGATACTTCATGCCGATAGCCGCATTTGCCTTTGCCGGATGCCTCTTTGGCTTCAGGAAGCGCCGGCATCTTCGTTCGTTGCTTGTTGTAGCCCTTGCTCTCGTTGGTCTGGGTATGGCAACCGGCTGCGGAGCAAACTCACAGCCCGCAGCGGGTACACCCACCACCGTCACACTCTTCGCCGTATCGGGAGAACTGAAGGTCTCCACCACCTTCACGCTTACGCTTCGCTGAGAAGAACGTTCCACGTCAACCTCCAGTGCGCAAGCCTGCGCACTGGCCTTGCTCCAGGTTTGATTCCTGGGGGGCTTTAGGCATTTCGCAGCCCGCACCCGCTGTGGCGTATATTCACACCGAATCCCCGAGTCAGTCTGACCCTCGCAGCGGAACGCAGGAAAAGAATCCAGACAAACCCAGCCGCCACTCCGAAAACTACTCTACGAAATCCAGCCTTTTCTTTCTCCCGAGCCCCAAAAAGGAAGAATGCCATGAAGTGGTAAATATTTACCACTTCATGGCATTTCTGTACCACTTTCATCAAAACCCTGGTCCACATCGATCTGCAACATCTCCATGCAGCGTGCTTAAACCCGTCAGCTTCACCGTCGTGGGTCCGTGAAATGTACCTGGACCACCGTGCGCGGACAAGACATTTCACCTCAAGAACCCAAACTTTTTGTCCAGATTTGGCGTAGTAACGCCCTCAAATCTCTACAATTAATAAGTAAGAGTAAAGAGCACCGCTACAGGTTCCATTCCTCAACTCGAATGATTTCAAATATTTACCCGTAAATATCTTGTTTTCAAATATTTATCGAAAGCGCAACATCCTAAATCGTTGCAAACAAGATATTTAGCTAAGGAAGGGGGGAGGGGGTACCTCTGGCGAGCTTTGAAGCGGAAATACTACGCAGAAGGTCGAACCATTTTCCCGGAGTGAGACGAGATGTCCTCGTGGAGGGAAGCGGTGGAGTAGCGGATGATTTGTAAAGTCACCGTTCAACACTTCTGTGGAAAGTGGACTGTGCTCGTGAAGTCTTTCAAGAAAACTTCACATATGTTTCAACGAAACGTCACACTTGACGTTCACGATGCAAAGCATGGTCATCATAAATGTTCGTCCCGCACGCAACCTTGCGTTGTGTCTGATGTTCTTGATCGCTGCTCTCGGCGTTCTTCATGCACAGTATGACAATGGCAGCCTTGTCGGCACAATCCACGACGCTACGGGCGCTGTTGTGCCCAGCGTCTCGGTCACCATTCGCAATAATGATACGGGGGTTGCGTCGCTCGTTACGACCAGCGGGACCGGAGACTACGAAGTTGCAACGCTTCGTCCGGGAGTCTATTCCATATCCGCGGAAGCTCCGGGATTTGCTAAAACCATAGCGCGAAACATCACCATCTCGGTGGGCGGGCGGCTGCGCATCGATCTTGTTCTGACCGCAGGGGCCGCTAATACTGAGGTCCAGGTAGTCGATGTCGCACTGCAGATGGAGACGGAGTCAAGCCAGCGCGATGAGGTTGTAACCCAATATCAGACTGCGGCGCTCCCACTTGTAAGCCGCAACTACTCTGATCTTCTGGGCCTGGTCAGCGGTGTGCGTCAGGCACCCACCGCGGCTACCACGACGTCGATTTCCAGTATCGTACGTGCCGGCGCATATAACGTAAACGGTCAGCGCTCTATCTTCAATAATTTCATCCTCGACGGTATGGACAACAATGCCTACGGCGAGAGCAACCAGGGATTTGATAACCAGATCATCGCCATTCCGCCGGACTCCGTCGCGCAATTTTCTGTGGTGACAAATAACGAGAGCGCAGAGTACGGACGTTCTTCCGGTGCGACCATCAACACCGCCTCGCGCGGTGGCACGAATCAGTTCCATGGGTTGTTGTATGAGTTCATCCGCAACACGGACCTGAATGCGGCTGGGTACTTCAAGCCTACGGTCGGCGCATTTACGTTCAAAAAGCCGACCTTCAATCGCAATCAGTACGGCATCAACTTCGGCGGGCCGATCATTCACGGCCAGCTTTTTTTCTTCCTGGATTATGAAGGCTTCCGCCAGGTTCTGCGCCCTCTAACCGTTTACACGCTGCCGACACAGAATGAACTCAATGGAAATCTTGCCGTCGCTGTACGGAATCCGGTCACGGGCTCTATTTATCAAGCGCACACGGCTATTCCAGACATTAATCCTATTTCACAGCAGATTGTGAATGCGTTCAAGACCATCCCCGGTCTGCCCCTCTCCGGGGCCAGCACCGGCGTCGCTTCCAACGACTATGCCATACAGGCTCCTTTTACGGATAACGCCGATAAAGGCGATCTGCGCTTTGACTATACCCAGAGTGCTTCCAGCAGTTGGTTCCTGCGCGTCAGCGACCGCAAGGAACACGGTGTAAACAACCCAACTATCATTGAGCCGCTTGATGGTCAGCAGAACGGCAACACCTACATCCTTGACCAGCAAATTGCCTTGGGGCATACGCATCTGTTCGGTGCGGACAAGGTGCTGGATGCGCGGCTTGGCCTTTCGCGCACGAAGGCCGGCAAGTACACACTCTCGCTTGGAAATAATGCCATTACGGTTCCGGGACTTCCTTCGGGCTACCTCAGCGGCGGTCTACCCGCAGTCGGCATCACCGGTGGGTTCACCCCCTTTGGCCGCCAGACCACCAATCCACAGTGGCAGAATCCTGCGCTGATTGATCCGAAGGTTAACTTCACCTGGGTACGCCGCAAGCACTCCCTGAAGTTCGGCTATGAATATGAGCACGTCTGGATGGCAGTCAACGACAATAATCCGTTCTATGGCTCCTGGACCTTCGGTAAAGGCTATGCCACATGCCCAACCCAGACGGTTGGCGGTGTGACTAGTCCGCTTTATCCGAACTGCACCGATACAACTACTGTGGCAGACGATTACTGGGCTGATTTTCTTTTTGGCAATACCAGCGGGTATGCTGTCTCGAACTACTTCGTGGTTCACCTCCGCCAGACGCTGCAAAGCGCCTATGCGCAGGATGACTGGAAGGTCTCGCCCAAGCTGACGCTGAATCTGGGTTTGCGCTGGGAGTATGGCTCACCCTACTCGGAGCAGAACAATAACATCTCCAACTTCGATCCGGTCTCGCAAACGGTGTTGACGCTAACCGCAGGAGCCAGCGGAACCGGGCTTACTCCGGTTCCCGTTTCCAGCGGGGTCTATGGCCACACTCTCATCAGTCCCGACCTGAATGACTTCGGTCCGCGTATTGGCTTTGCCTACGCCATGCTGTCCCATACCACGCTTCGGGGCGGGTATGGTGTGAGCTATGTGCATTACACACGCGCAGGCTCAGGTAATATTCTTGCCATCAACGCACCGCAGGCACAGTTCACGAACGTCAGTCCGCAGGTAACGCCGACCACATCGAACCATTGCACGTCGGCTGCCACGGCTTCGACCAGTTGCTATGTGACGATTGACCAGGGCTTTCCCAATGGCATCGCTACCAACTTCAATCCCAAGACCGACAACATTACCTGGGTGCCAAAGGACACGCGTGACAGCTATGTCCAGAATTACTATCTTGGCATTCAGCAGCAGCTCAGGAAGAACACGTTGCTCGATATCGCATATGTGGGCAACCATGGCGTGAAGTTGCAGGGCTTCCTCAACGGCAACCAGCTGGTGGCGGCATCCGATTTTACCACGCGCCAGTTCAGTAACTGGCCTTCCGATATTACCGAAGCGCTGAACGAGTTCAAATCAAGCTACCATTCGCTACAAGTACGCTACGAACAGCGCATGGAAGGTGGCCTTACGCTGTTGAACTCCTTCACCTGGGAGCACTCACTGGACAATGCGAGCGCTTCGCTTGAAGGGAATAGCCCATCGCCGCAGGACGGCAAGAATATCCGCTCCGACTATTCGCAATCGGATTACAATCTGCCGATAGCGAATATCACCAGCCTGGTCTATGAGCTTCCCATCGGACGGGGAACGAAGTTCCTCTCCAACGTCAGCCGCCCGGTGAATGCATTGCTTGGCGGGTGGCAGGTGAGCGTCATCAACACAATGCAGTCCGGTACGCCCTTCAACCTGACCTACACGCCCAATGCCGCGAATATTTTCAGCCCACAGATCGCAGCGACCTATCGCGGTCTAAACGAGTACCGCCCTTACCGCGTGCCGGGCGTGCCGCTTACACAGGGCCGTTCTTCGCGCTCTGCTGGTAGCGGTTATGTGAACTACATCAACTACGCAGCGCTGGTGCTACCGCCCACACGTGATACAGCGCCAACCCCGAACCTGCTAAGCCCGAATGGTACGTCCAGCCGCAACCCTGGCCGTACGCCTGCCTTTTATCAGACCGACCTCGCCCTGAACAAGAAGTTCAATACGCCGCTTCGGGGACTGAAGGGTGAGTTCAGGACGGAGTTCTACAACATCTTCAATCATACGAACCTGTTTCTGCCGGGCAGCGGTCTGAGCGGGACGCCGGGAACGCTACCGGCAAACACAAACCTGGGGGCCGGTGCATCGGCACCGCTGTCTTCAATTACCGGAGGACATCCGACCAGTGGTGGCGTGATCAGCAGCACGTTTGAGCCACGCATCATACAATTTGGGCTGAAGCTTCTTTTCTAACTGTTCGTGTCCTGGTCCCAGTGGGCCCAAGACACACCCGGGCGGAAGCAGAATAATCAACTGCTCCCGCCTTTCTTCATTTTCAGACAAGGTGTGAATCCAATATGAAAATTCTTCATCCCATTGCACTCGCGCTTCTGCTTGCTGTGCCGCTGCAGGCACAGTCACATCATTCCGTCCTGCTCATCTCTGTCGATGGTATGCGGCCTGATTACGTAACGCAGGCTGATGAACATCATCTTCATATTCCCAATCTGCGCCGTATCTTTGCGCAGGGTGCTTATGCGAAAGGCGTCCGCAACGCGCTGCCTACCGTTACCTATCCCAATCACACCACTCTGGTCACCGGCGTATGGCCAGCAGAGCATGGCATCGAGAACAACATGCGCTTTGATCCAGAGAATAAGCTCAATGGCGCATGGTACTGGTACGAGGATCAGATTAAGACGCCTACACTCTGGTCGGTAGCGCATGCCGCCGGTCTTATCACGGCGAGCGTTGGCTGGCCCGTCACTGCAAATGCGCGTGATATCGACTATCTCATCCCCGAATACTGGCGTGGATCTTCGCCGGGCGACGCGGTTAATCCTGACGATCGTTTTCTGATGAATGCTATGGCGCGTCCAAGCGGGGAACTCGCTCGCATCGAGCAGCGTGCAGGCAAGCCCTACATGATGGGCAACGACACGACCATTGATGGCGATGAGATTAAGACTATTTACTCGCTCGACATTCTCAAGCAGCATCGGCCGCAATTCATGACGATCCACCTTAGCTCACTGGATGAAGAGGAGCATATACACGGCCCATTCAGCGAAGAAGCGAATAAGGATCTGGAGGCTCTGGATGGCATGATTGGCAGATTGATCGGCCAGGAACTTAGTAATGACAAGGACGCAGTGATCGCTATAGTCTCCGACCATGGATTCGCCAAGATTGCACATGCCACGAATCTGTACGTGCCATTTATAACCGGAGGGTTTATAGAGCTTGGTAAATCTACCTCCCGTACGCCATCGGTCAAGTCGTGGAAAGCGGTGCCGTGGCTTGCAGGCGGCATGGCTGCGATCCTGCTGCGCGATCCTGCTGATACGGCCACGCGGGA
>DASWOP010000004.1:0-13604 GCA_036404255.1 Acidobacteriaceae bacterium
CTTGTTGCCCACCCCAGCCTGCTCCGCCGTGTAGAGCGGATAGTCGCCGCGCCTGTCACGGGTCGCGCCAAAGCTCAGCCCCTTGCCATAGATCAACCCCGGCCCAGTAATGGAGACATCGTGCAGCTCCTCGCCCCACAGTAGCGAATTGTGCCAGTGATTGTGCCCATAATCCTGGTACGGGTCCCACGCCGTATTCGGCTCTGCTGCATCGTAGACGCCGCCGTTGTATCCCGTCGCCTCTCCCGGCAGCGGAGAATCCGCCGCCACGATCACACTGCCGCGCGAGAGCCGCAGCTCCACCTGGCTGCGCAGCCGGATCGAAAAGCAGAGGTAACTCCCAGCAGGAAAGAAGACCACGCCGCCGCCTGCCGCCGCCACCGTCTCAATCGCCTGGTTGATCGCCGGCGTATCCACCGTCTTGCCGTCGCCCTTCGCGCCGAGCGCACGTACATCCACCAAATTGACCGGGCGGGGAGCCCCCGCATCCGCCGATTCAGCCATCAACGGAAGCGTAGCCGCCGCGCCAGCCAGTCCAAGGCCGGAAAGCTTAAGAAGATTGCGCCGTCCTGCAAAAAGGTTGTTCATGCCGCAGCCATCCTAACAGAGCCTCGTTCGCAGACCCATTGCCCTGGCATTAGTTGTCAGACCAAATTAAGTTTCGCTCCTGACTGATCCTACCTAAGCCATCACCGCCAGCCTCTGAAAACCCACAATCTATACCTCCATTTTCCCGTCCGTTGGCGGTGAGGTGGGCTTAAGTTAACGTTCCACTACGTCAATTTACCGCCGTATAAGAACAGAAACCCTGCCGGATTCTACCCGGAACGAGCCCAGCTATTTTCCAAATTGGGACAAATTGAATCCCGCAATTTTTCTTGCTGGTCTAAATCGAGACACGGTGTATATACTTGCTGGCGATAGTTTTTTCGCCTTTAAAGGTCTGACCAATTTCTGGTTTCCGATTCGTTCTACTCGTTCTTCGAAGTACTGTTCCACATTTGGGGGTGAAGTTTATGACACTGTTTACAAGAGATCTGGCACTTATGCCGAAGTCGGCAATCGCCATCAAAATTGCCGTGTGCATGTCCGCCATTGCACTCACCGCTGCCACCATCGGCTGCGGTATGGGCGCGCGCGATACTTCGACCAGTCCCATTGTCGCTGGAGCGATGGCGGGTAAGGCTTATGGTGGCCCAACCCCAATCGTCGGCGCAACCGTCAAGATCTACGCCACCACTTCTACCGGCTATGGCGTCGGCACCCTCCTGCAGGAGGCCAACCAGGTGGGCACCTCCGGCCAGGATACTGACTCCGGCGGCAACTTCCTTTTCGCCGGCGGATACAACTGCCCAGCGGGCCAGTTCGCATACATCACGATCACCGGCGGTAACACTGGCGCCAATGCCGTAAACGCAAACTCTGTTCTTGTCTCCGCACTTGGCCGTTGTGAAGATCTCTATAACTTTACTGGCGGCGTTTATACCGGTTACAAAGGTCCCACTGTCATGGTGAATGAGTTGACCACGGTTGCTGCCGCATATGCCCTGGGCCACTTCTCCAGCGTGACCGGTACAGGAGCTGCTACGGTTGTTGGTATCGGCGCGCCCGCCACGAATAATGCAGCCCAGGTCAGTGGCGTATCGACTGGATGCGTTGCTGGCGTCGGCTCCTGCACCACCACTGCGGCAGCGGGTCTGGCCCATGCATTTCTCAACGCCAAAAATCTCGTTGATCCCTTCGGCGGTGTCGCCAACGCCACGCTGGCTTCGGGGGGGGTCCTTCCGCAACAGCTGGTCAATGCCATCGGTAACACCCTCATAGCCTGCGTCAACAGTGCTGGCGGTACAGCTGGCGATCTCAGCGCGTGCGGCTACATATTTACTTACGCCACCATTGGGACCACTGCTCCGACCGATACTTTCTCCGCGCTGGTCAATGTCGCCGCCAACCCAACCTTCAGTGGTACGCCGGCGACGGCTGCTAGCTTCTTAGGCATTGCCACCCCCACCTACTCGGTCTACTCGCCGACGCTCACCGATGCCAGCGCCGTCAACGATCTGAGCCTCGCTATCAACTTCCCTTCGGGTTTAGGTGCGGCGCCGACAACCGCCACGGCTGCCTGCACGACGGTTCCTTGCCAGGGGCTCTTGTACCCGCAGAGCGGTGCGCTGAATATCAATGACGTGTACTATCTCGGCAATTCTTCGGCTAGCAATACCGCGCCTCTCGATGTCTTTGCTTTCTCCAGCAATGGCGGACTGCTTGGCATTAGCACGAACAGTACGCTCAGGAATGCATGGGGTCTCAGCGTAGACGCCTTGGGTAATGGCTACTTCGCAAATGGTGGCGGATCAAGCACTATTCTCGGTGGCTATTTCACTATCAGTGCTGGTGTTCCCAGTGCAATTTCAACCTTCACGACGAGTGGCGCCGCCAAAGTGTATAACACGGCAGTCGACCGTGCTAATAACGTCTGGGTAGCAGGTGTCAATACGCTTCAGATGTCTCCAGCGGGCGCACCCAATTTTGCCATCGAAGCTTCTCCGACCATCACCGTCCCGAGTACTAGCCTGGCAGGACTCGGGATTGATCCGGATCAGAATATCTGGTTCGGCGCCGCCGCCGCGCTGTATGTCCTTCCGAATATGGGCACGCTCGTAACCCCCACGTACGTGTCGACCGGTGTACTCACTGCTACCTTCGGCGGTTCGACGGTGAGCGGCATTACCTTTACGGCTCCAGCGTCGGGCAGTTCTAGCCCCTACACTGAATACGTGTCCTCCTATACCACCACACCGGGTATCCAGCCCTATAATCCCCTTATCACCTCGGCTGCGATCACTGCACTTGGTGCTGGTACCTTCGGCACCGTTACTACATCCGGTGGAACCTGGCAGAGCGAGGCTGATGGAGCAGGCACTATTTGGCTTGCTGAGGCCAACGCCAAGTCCGTTATCGCCTATAATCCCACGGCTTCTACTGGATACAGGTTCAAACCCACTGTCGGCGGCTCTACCACCGCAGTAGATATCTGGGGCACTACCGGTAAACCGTACAGTGTATCCATTGATAGCACCGGCTCCATCTGGGTCGCATCTCCGGCGAGTGGGAACGTTGTCCAGATCATCGGTTCGGCAGCTCCCACCTGGCCGCTTATCTCGCTTGGTAAAACTGGCACACCTTAGGCCGAGGTCAATCTAGACCTAACATGACCGAGCCGGCAGCGCTCCGAAACATGGAGTACTGTCGGCTCGCATTTTTAATCCTTCGGAGCCCGCGTTTTTCTACGAGCGCAATGGCCCACCGCTGGAGATGGATCACTGCACTGTTACCGGTGTTCAGGCCGTCTGCACCCTGAACCGCAGCGAATTATCCAGGCTCTTATACAGCGCCTGCACCGCATCCAGCAGCGCGGACACCTCATCCCTCTGCCTTCCCAGCGCCGCCGCATCGTGCCTCTGTGCCGCGGCAATCACCGCCTCAAAGCGCGCATCGATCAGCCCCGTCAGCAGAAAGTGTTTGCGGAAGCTCTCGAACACCGCATCGTCGCTATGTGCCTCCACGCCCTGGGTAATCAGCAGCGCCCGCGCACTGCACAGCGCAATCGTGTACAGCGCATCGCTGGCGCCAGCATCCCGCAGCGCAGCCGCCTGCTTCAGGTCAACCTCGATCAGGTCAAACAATCCGGCCGCGCATTCGCCCAACCCCTTGCCCGCAAGCGAGAAGAGCTCCTTCGCACCCCAGTCCACGTAGTAGCTCCTGTCTTCGCCAATGTCCGGGATCTCGCGATACTTGTCTGCCACCACGCGCAGGTCCTGCAGCCCCTCGCCGTCCACGTAGTCGGCGAACGAATCAAAGCGCGCCTTCTTCTGTAGCCATATCTCCAGCACGTCCTGCACAAACGCCGGTAGATCGTGCGCGTTCACTCGCACCGTCTGCTGCGCCAGCCGCGCCTCGCCGCCGCCAATGCGCGCGCCCGCCACCACGTTGTACGCAGGGAACATCTCTTCGCCGCGCCGCCCCACGTTGCCGAAGAACCCAAGGTCCGCGAGCATATGCTGCCCGCAGGTGTTGGGGCAGCCAGAGAGATTCAGCCGGAAGTCAGGTATCGCATCCATGTCCAGGCCGGAGGCGCGCAGCTTCTCCGCCGTAGCGGTCAGCGCGCCCTTGGGCAGGCAGATGCCCAGCTGGCACGTGTCCGCTCCCGTGCAGGAGATGGAGTTCGCCAGCAGCCGCGGCCCCGCCGCCAGGCCCGAAATCTCGCGCACCACCTCATACACATTGCCCAGGTAGCTCTCCGGAATATTCCGCAGCCGCAGATTCTGGCTGAACGATGCACGCACCACATCGTCGCCGAAGGGCTCAAGAAAATCCGCCAGCCGCATGGCATCTTCGTTCTTCAGGTTGCCAAGGAAGACCGGCAGCAGCACAGAGACCAGCCCCGGTTGCTTCTGCAGCTCCACATAGCGTAGCTTCCACTGCTCAAACTCCGGCGAATTCACCCGCACAGCCGCGAACTCCGGCAGCGTGCCGTCCTGCTGCTCCTCTTGCAGCGCCAGTGGTGCGGCACCCTGCGCGCGCAGCAGCGCCACCTGCTCCTCATAGAGCTCGCGGAAGCGGGCCTCTCCGGCAGTCCGCCACAAAAAGCGCAGCCGCGCCGCATGGCGATTCTTGCGATTGCCATTCTGGTCAAAGAGCCTCTTCACCGCAGAAGCCACAATGTAGACATCGGTATCGGGAATAAAGTCGTGCAGCAGATGCCCCAGCTCCGGCTTCGTGCCCAGCCCGCCCGCCACATACACGCGGAACCCCTTCACCCCGTCACGAATCTCAGCGATGAAGCCAACATCGTTGAACTGTGCATAGCCCGTATCTGCCGGCGAGTTGGAAAATGCAATCTTGTACTTCCGCGGCAGCAGCCACGAATCCTCTTCCGCGATCAGCCGTGTCGTCAGCGCGAACGCATACGGGCTGGGATCAAATACCTCGTCCACCGCCACCCCCGCATCCGGCGAAAGCAGCAGGTTGCGGACCGTGTTGCCGCCGCCGCCCCGCGTCGCCAGCCCGGCGATCAGTAGCTCGCGCATCACCCGCGTCACATTCTCCAGCGTCACATCGTGGATCTGGAACTCCTGCCGCGTCGTAATGTGCAGCGTCTCCTTGCCGTAGCGGCTGGAGAGCTCCGCAATGGTGCGCAGTTGCTGCGGCGTCAGCGCACCGCCCGTTGTACGGATGCGCACCATGTAGCTGCCGTCGCGGCGCTGCTCATAGCAGCCATGCGGCACGCGGCGCACCTTCAGTTCGGCCGCGCCCAACTCGCCGCGCAGGTGCTTCGCAATGTATCCATCCAGTTCGTCCAGCTCCGCTGCCAGTGTTGCAGGAATCTCGTATGCCATCGGTCTTCTCCTTGCAGGCAATGCCGTTTAAATGCCGGGTGGGAAGAGAATCTGGGTGCCCCATCTTCGCCACAGTTTCATCGTGGCTAAGGTGGGCATTCGCGAAGCGAACCGCTCCTGCCCATCTTCCCGTAGCCATTCATCTCACTTGAGTCATTCTGAGCGCAGCCGAAGAATCCAGACGCTCCCAACGCCACCCATGCCGCCAAAGAGCTTCCGCCGCACGAACCCTCAGCTGTTCTACTCCCTCAAGCCTCCTGAGAACAACAACAAGTCGCAGGAGGCTTCGGTTCGTACGCGCAGAAAGGATCGCTCTCCAGCGGATCGCCCGTATGGGCAAAGGCCCGCGCCCGCGAGCCGCCGCACAGCGTGGAGTAGACGCAGTAGCCGCACTTGCCCTTGAAGAGCTTCGGCGCATGCAGCGCGCGGAAGACCGGCGCCTCGCGGTAGGTCTCGACCAGCGAATCCTTGCGGATGTTGCCCACAGCGAGCGGCAGGAATCCAGCCGGGCAGATGTCGCCCTGGTTGCCGATAAACATCACCCCATGTCCGTCGCGAATGCCGAAGCCGCGATACATCGGGCTGCGTTCAATCTCCGCCGCCTCCATGCCTGCTTTGCGCATGCGTTCCAGCGCCACGCGCCGGTACGATGGTGCCTCTGTCGTTGCCACAATGAACGGTGCCACGCGCGAAAGATCGTACGCCCAGCCCATCAGCTCTTCGCCATGCTCCGGCGTAATCGGCTGCAGTACCTTGCCGCGTCCCACAGCGATCAGGAAGAAGAGGCTCCAGCGCATCACCTTGAAGGTCTTGAGCAGCTCATAGATGGCGGGCAGATCGTCCACCGTCTCTTCCGCCACCAGCGTGTTGATCTGGATCGGGATGCCCAGCTTCTCCGCGTTCTTCGCCGCTTGTATGGTCCACTCGAAGCAGCCTTCCACGCCGCGAACAGCCTCATGCCGCTTCGCGTTTGAGCCATCCAGGCTCAGGCCCATGCTGTCGATGTTGTGCGCCTTTAGATTTTCAATCACCTCATACGTCAGCGCAGCCGTTGCGCTCGGCGTGACGGAGGTCGGGATGCCCAGCATATTCGCTTCGTCGATCAGGTCGTAGATGTCGGCGCGCTGCATCGGATCGCCGCCCGTCAGCACCAGGTGCGGCTTCGTATCAAACGATGCGATCTGGCGCAGCAGGCCCATGCCTTCGCCGCGCGTCAGTTCATTCGGATGCGCGGTACACACCGCCTCTGCGCGGCAGTGGCGGCAAGCCAGTGCGCAAGCCTGCGTCGTCTCCCAGTACACCAGCATCGGGTTGCGCGAGTAATCGTGCGACCCGCCGCCATGGCTGTGCGGATGCCCCTTGGGCGCGGTGAATACCTGTACACCGCCATTGCTTGAGACGAACGGATTGGGGGAAGACTGACTCATACTGCCTCTTTTCTTGTAACTTGGTTTGCTTCCGTGATCTCAGTCGCCACCTTCAGTGCGCTCTGGATGCAATCCGGAATTCCTGCGCCGCGAAACGCCGCTCCAGCCAGGTGCAGCCCCGGATGCTTCGCGGCCATGCCATCAATCTCTTCCACGCGGTCCAGATGGCCCACGTCATACTGCGGATTGCCCTTGCACCAGCGGTAAACCTTCGTCAGCACCGGCGTAGCGGTAATGCCCATCGTGATCCGCAACTCCTCGCGAGCCATCTCCGCCAGAGCCTCTTCGCTCAACTCGGCCAACTCCTGCGCCCTGTCGCCACCCACAAAGACCCGCAGTAACACACCATCCTCCGGCGCACGATGGTCGAACTTGGTAGACGACCACGAGCACGCCGTGATTTTGCGTCTCTCGCTATGTGGCACCACAAAGCCGAACCCATCCGGCTTCTTGCCCAGGTCGCTCACCTTGTAAGCCAGCGAAACCGTCGCGGTAGACACGTAGCGGATCGCATGCAGCTTCACGGATAATTGCGGATCAATCCACGTCAGCAGGTCGCCCGTCACATGCGCTGGCGTAGCAAACAGCACTTCGTCAGCATGCATATGGTCGCCATCGCTGAAATCAATGCGGTAGCCCCCCGCGTCCGGCGTGATGGGAAGAATCTGCCGGCCAAGCAGAATGCTTGCCGGATCAATGCGCGCCACCAGCGTATCCACCAGTTGCTGCAGACCGCCGCGCAGCGTCATAAACATAGACATCGGCGCCCGCTTCACCGCAGGCTGTGTAGCCGCAGCAGGAGCAGCTTGTGTCGCAGCGGGAGCAGCAGCAGCCTTCTTCCGCCTCAGCATCCCGCGCAGCAGGCTGCCATACTTCTTCTCCATCTCCAGGAACATCGGAAACGTACTGCGCAGACTCAGCTTCTCCGGATCAGCCGCGTAGATGCCGCCAATCAGCGGCCCCGCCAGCTTATCCAGCGCCTCTGCGCCCAGCCTCCGCGTGATGAAGCTGGATAGGCTCTCATCGCCGTCGTTATCGCGTCGCGGCAGAAACATCTCCATCCCCATCCGCATCTTGCCCGGCCACGAGATCAGCCCGGAGCGCAGGAAGGGAATCATCATCGTAGGCGCCATCAGCATCATGCCTTCCGGCATCGCATGCAGCTTCCCGCCGCTCACCACATAGGTCGTCTTGTGTGCCGTATTCGAAGGCGTCAGGTCGCCATCCAGCCCGAGTTCGCGGCACAGCGCCAGCGCGCCCGCCTTCTGCGTAATGAAAGAGTCCGGCCCGCCCTCGATCAGGAAGCCGTCTTCGCGCACCGAGGTAATCTTCCCCCCCAGCCGCGAGCTGCTTTCGATCAGCGTCACCCGGATAGCTCCGTGCGCATGCTGTTGCAGGTAATACGCGGCTGCCAGCCCGGTAATTCCGCCGCCGATAATGACTACATTCTTCATGGCACCATCCAGCTCAGGAGGAAGCTAAAAACAAAGCTGGCGGAGCGAAACTCTCAGCGACACCACCAAATTCGTCGCAATCTACAGGCTCCACCACTCCTCTAAACACTACGTGTTTGCCTTCGGATATTCGGTGATGTACGTCACAGCAGACCACCCGGATAGCTGGTATCAGTAGACACTGCAATATCTTTGCGCCCGCCGTAATTTAACGATTTCCCGCACTGCAAAGTTACAAAACTAAGACGATTGGCACCCCCGCCGGGTGAAAAAATAGACAGATGAAGAACGAGTTTCCAGTAATTATCCAAGGTGGTATGGGTGCGGGTGTTTCGAACTGGCAGCTTGCCCAGGCAGTATCGCGGCACGGCCAGCTCGGAGTAGTCTCCGGCACCGCCCTGGACCAGATCCTCGTGCGCCGCCTGCAGGACGGCGACCCCGGCGGACACATGCGCCGCGGCCTCGACGCATTTCCATTCCCCGCCATGGCCGAACGCATCTGGCAGGCCTATTACATCGCCGGCGGCAAAGCCCCCAGCGCCCAGTACCTCGTCACCCCAGCGCTCACCCGCGACAGCTCCCGCGCCTCCATCGAGCTCTGCATCGTCAGCAACTTTGTCGAGATCTACCTCGCCCGCGAAGGCCACGCCAACCCCGTCGGCATGAACTACCTCGAAAAGATCCAGGCCGCCCACATGCCCACCATGTATGGATCCATGCTGGCTGGCGTCAGCTACATCATCATGGGCGCAGGCATCCCGCTCAAGGTTCCCGGACTGCTTGACCGCCTCGCCGAGCACCTGCCCGTCGAATACCAGCTCCATGTCTCCGGCGCGCTCGAGGGTGACGACGTCACCTCGCACTTCAACCCGCGTGACTACATGGAGTGCGAACTCCCTCCGCTGCAGCGCCCTCGTTTTCTCCCCATCATCTCGTCCAACACCCTCGCGACCACCATCCTGCGCAAAAGCAATGGCCGCGTCGATGGCTTGGTTGTTGAAACGCGCATCGCTGGCGGCCACAACGCCCCACCCCGCGGCAAGATGATCCTCTCGGAGATCGGCGAGCCCGTCTACGGCGAGCGCGACGCCATCGACATCCCCAAACTCCGCGAGCTTGGCGTCCCCTTCTGGCTTGCCGGCGGCTACGGCCACGCCTCCAAGGTGAAGGAAGCCCTCGAGCAGGGAGCCACCGGCGTCCAGGTCGGCACCGCATTTGAGTTTGCCAATGAGTCCGGCCTGCGCCCCGACTACAAGGCCCAGCTACTCGCCAAAGCAGTCGTCGGCGAAGCCCACGTCTTCACCGACCCTCTCGCCTCCCCCACTGGCTTCCCCTTCAAGGTCGCCCTGCTCGAAGGAACCGGCTCCGACCCCAAGGTAGTCGAAACCCGCCCCCGCATCTGCGACCTCGGCTTCCTGCGCGAAACCTACCGCACGCCCGAGGGCGCCGTAGGCTACCGTTGCGCCTCCGAGCCCAAGAGCCTCTTCCTCTCCAAGGGTGGCAAGGAAGAAGATACCGTCGGCAGAAAGTGTCTCTGCAACGCTCTGCTGGCAAACATCGGCCTCGCCCAGCTCCGCAACGGCAACCGCGTCGAGTGCGCCCTCATCACCGCCGGCGACGACATCGATACCATCCAGGAGTTTCTACCCGCGGGCCAAACCGCCTACGCCGCCGCAGACGTGATCGACGTCCTGCTTTCAGAAGTCCCCGTACCCGTAAAAGATGAAGCTACCGTGGCCGCAAAAAATAAAGCCGAGCTCGAACCCGCTCTGGCGTAGTCCGCTTTTGCTTTTGTTTGTCATTCCGAAGCGTAGCGCGCGGAATCTGCTTCTCAACCAGCCACAACTCTGGGTGCCCCATTCATCGCGCTTTTGCGATGAGTGGGAAGCCTCGCGCAGCGAGGGCCGCGCTGAGCCTGCCCTGAGCGTAGCCGAACGGGCGTGCAAACCTCTCTCGACCACGAATCCTCCTGGTCTACCACCACCTTCAACCGAGTCATTCTGAGCGAAGCCGAAGAATCCAGACGCTGCTCGCGTCACCCATACATTCCCAAGCTTCCGCAGCACCGTCGCCCGCGCAAATCTTTCCAGACCACAAATACCCGCAGTCCGTCACCACTCTCAACCGTCGTCATCCTGAGCGTTTAGCGAAGGATCCCCGTATTTGCTTTTATCGCTGCACGACCACTCACCGTCGTAAGGCCGTTGTCTTCCTTCACCCTCAGAAAAATATTTGTCATCCTGAGTGAAGCCTCACCGCGAGAGGCGCAGCCGAAGGACCTGCTTCTCGCTCACATTCCCCAAACTTCATCCCACCTTCGTCCCCGTCAAATACCCAACCGCATTCGCCAGCCACCTCTGCTGCAGCGGCCCAGCGAACGCCGGCGCGCGATGCACCATCACCCGCGTCCCACTCACCCTGCACACAAAGCTCGCCGCGCCAACCTGTCTGTCGTGATCCCGGCTATACCCCATCACGACCTCAAGATCGCCATCCACCAGCAAGCCATTCGAAGCCTTGCCATGCGCCTGGTAGTGAACGCCCAGCGCGCGGTCAGCAGGCAATCCTGCAAAGGTCGCATGCTCGCGCACAAACAGCCAGTTGCCCATCCACGGCGCGCGCGTATCGCCCACCTGCCCGCTGTATGTGAAAGCTCCAAGCGCCGCCAGCTCCTTGGCCACGCCATCTGCGAGGAAATCATCCGGCACCACCACCAGCAGCGGAATCCCGCCGCGCACTGCGGCAAACACCGCATCATCCACATGTCCCGCGGGCTGCGCCTCCACCGGAGCGCCCTTTACCGGCGGCGACTCCAGCCCCGTCTCTTCGCCAATCGCGCGGTCCAGCTTCGAACCCTTCACCACGCCAGACGTGACAATGAGGTCGTACTGCTGCCCAGCCGCAAACTCTGAGACCGTCACCCCATCCAGCGCCGCAAGCTGCTTCCGCACCGGCCCCAGCACGCTGCTCACGCCGATAGAAAGTTTTTTGCCAAATGCAGGCTTCGCATTCGCCACCCATATCTCGCGCGTAAATCCGCCCTTCGGATCGGAAGCGCTGGTGAAGCGAAAACGATAGATACCCTCCTTCTTCAGCGCAGGCGTCTGGAACGTGAGTTGTACCGGATAGCTGAACTGGTCAGCCACCACCGCAGGCGCCGCCCACTTGCCCAGCTCTACCAGCTTGCCGCCCGGCTCCACCATGCTGAAGCGCAGCTCGCCCGCTGCCGTCTTGCCTGTATCGTTCAGCAGGTAGAGATCGAAGACCGCGCTCTCGCCCACCGCATAGTTCAGCTTGTGCTGCTTGGCGATAGCGCGCACCGGCCGCAGGCTCGCTGCGATTGGCTCCGGATCGCTCCTGAAGTTACGCAGGTTGTCCACAATGCCCGAGTGGTTTTCAATCGCCGTAGACTCCCACCCGCTGATCACGCAGAAGTCCACATCGTCGCAGATGCGAACATTCTCCATGTACTGTTCCCAGCTCTCGTACACCTTCACGCCGATAGCGTTGTAAAGTTTCTCCGCAGAAGGAAACGCCTTGCGGAACCCCCACCGGTCCAGAAACTTGTCGCACCCTGCAACGATCTGCTCATGGTTCAGCAGGTCATAGCTCTTGCCGTTGCCGCCAAACTGCCCCGTCTTGATCTGGTGAATCATCAGCGGATGGTTATCCGCCACCGCGCACCCTTCCATCTCGCCAAACTCCACCAGCGCCGTCTTCAGCGGCTGGCGATAGGTAAAGTGTTCCGCGTCCGTATAGAAAGCGTCGTACCACTGGTCGCCCGCGCCCTGGTGGTTGTTCCACCACGCGCCCCACTCTTCCTTATCGCTGCGGTGCATGGTGTCGTTGTACGGCTCATACCACGCCTGCGCCGCACCCCGCGCCACAAAGCCATCGTTCAGCACCACGCATCGCGATGGATCTTCCTCATGCATAATGCGGATCGCTTCAAACGTGTCAGGATTCTTCAGGTCCGCGCCAATCTCGTTCTGCAGCGTGTACTGGATCAGCGACGGATGGCTCCGATGCGCCCGCACCATCACCCTGCACTTCGCCAGCATAAACTTTCGCGAAAAAATATCCGCGTGGTCCTTCGGCTTCTCCATCACAATGCCCGCGGCATTCGCCGCCGTGCCGCTCGGCAGCTTGCCAATGGAAAGTTTGCCGCCGCCCGGCTCCATGTAGCGCAGCAGCCCCAGCCTGTCATGCGCGCGCAGCACATCATCCTTACCCGTATTGCGATGGAAGTTCAGGCAGTTCAGCCCCAGCCGCTTCGCCTGGATCACCTCGCGGTCCGCCAGCTCCGGCGTCGGCCACAATCCATTCAGCCCCCAGAACCCCCACGAGATCGAAGAGTAAATTTTGATGCGTCGCCCATTCAGCCGGAAGAGCGCATTCGACCCCAACCCCTCCGGCGCAAACCAGCGAAAACCAAAGGTGACAATGCGGGTGTCCTCAACATCTTTGCTGGTTTGATAAGTGAGTCGCAGATGATAGAGGTGTGGTGTATCAAGATCCCACAGCTTTGCATCAGGACACTCAAGTTCAAATGTGTAGGTGATAGTAGCGTCCATGGGCGCCGTTTTCTCTGCAAGCCTTGTTGCGGGAATCTCGCGTCCTGTTTCCGGATCGAAGATTGCTGCATGAAGATAAGAAAAGAGCTTTTTGTTACTGGCGGTAATCACGCCACAGCACAGGGGCGTCTCAACTACCGCTGTAACTCGGATGGTCTTCCGCTTTGGCGTGTTGAGAACCCAGGCATCTGTTATGCGCGCCTCGTCTTCTGCATTGGCGCTGATCGTCAACTCCCGATCCAGCCCGCCAAACCCATGCGACCGAAAAACATTCACCGTGCCCCAGCGAATCGTCGTGCCATCCACCCAGTCATACCGTCCCCCCGGATTCGTAATGCGAATGGCGAGCACATTCTTTCCTCCCGGCCGCGCCGCCGCCGTCAGATCGCACTCAAACGGAAGCTCCTCCATAATGGAGTAACCCACCAGCTTCTCATTCAGGTAAACCTCCGCACGCATGCGTGCGCCGCGAACGTGCAGAAAGATGCGCTTGCCCTGCATCGCCGCCGGAATCTCAATCTCCCGCGTCCACCACGAGACGCCCTCGTACGCGCCATTCTGTGGAATGGGATCGTCCGCCGCATAGCGGTACTCCTCCGGCGTATATGGCCGCGAGCCAAACTTCCCCCAGAAGTGCTGCTCCACCGTCGTCGGCAGAGTCACCACCGCAAACCCCTCGCCGCTCTTCCGCGCATACAGCGCCTGCCACCCACCCGTCGGCGGATTCACCGGCAGCTTCGCCAGCTCCAC
>DASWOP010000005.1:0-2411 GCA_036404255.1 Acidobacteriaceae bacterium
CACTCCGCGCCAAAGCCCCCGCCGCCCGCAACCGTCTCTCCAGATGCCGTTCCAGCGCCTGCGTCGCAAACCTCCGCAGATCCACCGCCCTGCCCCGCGGCCACACCTCCTCCGCAAACGCATGCAGCGGCTGCCGGAAGATCCTCTCCGCCAGCGCCAGCGACTCCGCCGTCAACCCCACAGCCCCCGGCCTCTGGTCCCGCGCACACGTCACGCCATCGCTTTCCACATCGTAGTAAGCCGAACGCCCCGCCAGCGCCTCGCCACACACTGAGCACCGCGTCAGATCCGGCATCCACCCCATCAGCCGCAGCATCCACAGCGAAAAATACGTCACCGGCAACCACACCCGGTCCACCTGCACCTGCTCCAGCACCGTCGCCGTCAGCCGGAAGATTGCGTCGTCGGGTCCCTGCTCCGGCATCGCCTCCTCCAGCACCTCGGCCATAAACTGCAGTGCTGCCAGACGCGCATGGTCCATCCGGTTCGACAGCGGAGACCGCAGAATCTCAAACGAATCCAGCCGCATCAGATCCTGCTTCGGCTTCTCCGCATAGTTGGCGCGGACATGGGTCATCGGCTCCAGCGCCCCGCCAAACCGTTTGCGCGATTTCAGCGCCGACCGCGCGATCCCCTTCACCTTCCCCTGCTCCCGCGTAAACAGAGACACGATCACGTCCGCCTCATGAAAGGCCCACGTCCGTAACACAATCGCCTCTGTCTGCCGCTGAATCATTTTTTACTCGCCACAAATCCGGGTGCCCCATCTTCGCCGCGGCTTCATCGCGGCTAAGGTGGGCATTCGCGCTACGCGCGAACCGCTCCCGCCCATCCCCAAAAACAAAACGCGCAGCCGAAGCCGCGCGTCTCGCAAATCCAAAAATAAATTACCGTCCGAAATGCGTTGCATTCTTCTCGGTAAACGCTGCCCACTTCTCCGGCAGATCGTCTGCTGCGAAGATGGCAGACACCGGGCAAACCGGCACGCACGCGCCGCAATCGATACACTCCACCGGATCAATGAAGAGCTGATCCACTTCAGCGTTGCCAGTCTCGTCCTTCTTCGGGTGAATACAATCTACCGGGCACGCATCCACACACGCCGTGTCTTTGGTGCCGATACAAGGTTCAGCGATTACATATGCCATTTCAAACTCTCCCTAACTTGGTTGGAATATTGGGTTGAAAGCCGGGGAAGACCCGTGCCGCATCGCCCCTCATCGGTCTTCATTCTAGCAGCACCCGCCGCCATCTTCACGCATGGATTTTTCATCCATATACGACTCAAGCACTCGCAATTAGCCCTTTGCCTCTGCCTTCCGCAGCGCCGCAAACTCCGCCGGTGTCGGAATCCGCTCCATCTCCCGCCCCGCAAACATCTCGCTGAACACATGCGCCACCTCATCCAGCAGCAGCCCATTCGTCGCGAACACCTCGCGGCTGTCCAGCGTAAACGTGCTCTTGTCGAAGTGCGTCACCGTCCCACCCGCCTCGCGCACCAGCAGCACGCCCGCCAATGTGTCCCACGGGTTGAGATTGAACTCCCAATACGCATCAATGCGCCCGCAAGCCGTATACGCCAAATCCAGCGCAGCCGACCCCGCCCGTCGCACGCCATGCGACCGCAGCGTGATCTCGTGGTAGAAGTGAATGTTCGGATTCGCATGCCGCTTGTGGCTCGGAAACCCCGTCGCCACCAGCGCCTCTGCCAACCGCTTCACCTTCGAAACGTGAATGCGTTCCCCGTTCAGGAATGCGCCCTTGCCCGCCTCGGTGATGAACATCTCGTCGCGCAGCGGATCGTAGATCACACCCGCCACCATCTGGCCGTCCTGTCCAGCCTTCAGCCCCGGGGCTCGCCGCTCCAGCCCCATCGAAATGCAGAATGCCGGAAAGCCATGCGCAAAGTTCGTCGTCCCATCCAGCGGATCGATGTACCAGCGGTACTCGCGCTCCAACCCATCCCGCGTTCCCTCTTCGCCGTAGATGCCGTGCTCAGGAAACACCTGCTTCAGCCGCTCGCCGAGTAGCTTCTCGCTCGCTCGGTCCGCCACCGTCACGATGTCCACATCGCCCTTGTACTCCGCCGTCACGCCCTTGCGGTAGTACTCCCGCAGCAGCGCACCAGCCTCCCGCGCCATTTCTGCCGCTGGTCCTGCAAACTTCATCTCAGCCACGTTCAACGTATCCATCACCAACTCACTCACGATTCCCGCCCCGCTTCGCGACCATGTTCTTTTGTTCCGCAATCGTGCGGATCTGCTGCTTGTAGATGAAGAGGTTCGGCTTACCCTCGCGCGTCAGCCGGATCATCGCGTCGTCAAAGTACTCAATCCATCCGCTCACAACCTCGCCGTCGCGCATCTTCACCGCGACCGGCACCTGCCGTTCCGAGAGCGACTTCAGGTACA
>DASWOP010000006.1:0-4940 GCA_036404255.1 Acidobacteriaceae bacterium
TCCTGCAAGGGCTCGCGATGCTGGATGGAGAGCATGAGGATTTCGCGGTCGAGATCTTCCTGTGGAATCTCGACCTTTTCCGCATCGGCGATCTTGTCCAGGATAAGTGAGGCCTTAACCTCGTTCACCGCAGAGTCACGCTGGGCGGAGCGAAGGCGGTCGAAGTCTAACTGGCGCATCTGCTCGGAGGTCATGCCCTGCTGCGCGAGAGCACGCAGACCGCGGTCTAGCCGCGCATCCACCTGCTGCTGCACCAGCGACTCCGGCACGGGGAAGGTGAATTTCTCCGTGAGCGACTCCACCATCTTCTCCTGCGCGATGTTTTCCAGACGGCTCTTTTTGCTGCCGGCAAGCTGCTCGCGGAATTTAGCGGTGAAGTCTTCGTAGCTCTCGTAGTTGCCGAGTTGCTTGACGAAGTCGGCGTTCAGTTCAGGCTTCACTTTCTTCTTGATGGCGAGAATCTTCACGTCGTAGGCAACGGCTTTGCCAGCGAGGCGCTGCTCGCCGAAGTCGGCGGGGTACTCGACGTCGAAGGCCATCTCTTCGCCGGGCTTCTTGCCTGTGAGAGCGCTGGTGAATGCAGGCAGCGTGTTGCGGCCACCAATCTCAATAAGCACATCGTCGCCGGTGATAGGCGGCTCCATGGATTTGCTCTCAAGACCATCTTCCCCGACGGTCTGCGCGATCTCCTTGATCTGGCCCTTGAATTCGATCTCAGCCCAGTCACCTTCGGCCAGAGAGCGCTCTTCGGTCACGGGCTCAACCGTGGAGTGCTGGTCGAGGATGCGCGCGAGCTCACCCTCGTACTCATCTTCGGTGAGTGCGACGTCGGGCTTTTCGATGGAGATGGTGTCATAGCCGGTGACGTCAATCTCCGGCAGGACTTCGAAGGCAGCCTTGAACTTCAGCGGCGCACCTTCGTTCAAGAGCATCTCGACGATCTGCGGCTGGGAGATGGGGCGGAGCTTCTGCTCTTCGATGGCCAGGCGGAACTTCTCGGAGACGAGGGTCTCGAGAACTTCCTGGCGAATCTCCTTGGCGTAGCGCGAACGGATGAGGGTCTCCGGCACTTTGCCGGCACGGAAGCCGGGGAAGCGGGCCTGCTTCTGGATGCCCTTGATGACGCTCTTGTAGCTCTTGTCGACTTCGGCGGCAGGGGCTTCGACTTCGATCTCGCGGGTGCACTCGGGGTTCAGCGAGGGGCCGTGGCTGTGCGCTGTGTGAAGGCCTTCTTCGCCATGGTCGTGGCCATCGTGCGAGTGATCGTGACCTTCGTGGTCATGGTCGTGGGTTTCCGGAGCGGAGAGTTCGGTTGCGGAGGTTTCGGGAGTTACTTCAGATGTGCTCAATGACATGCCTTCCAGATGGGTTCGCCAAGGTATAGCCGCTTTGTGGAGATAGGGAACGTACGCGGCAGGCGTCTCTACCCTCTATGGTACGGGTGGCGGTTGTGGAGGGTCAAACCGGAGGCGCATGATCTGGAGGAAAATCGTGGAGATCAGCGAATTCCGGCTGTTTCCAGGGAGCGGCCGGGCCGAAATATTTCCAGCCGGATCTTCCATTCAATGGAGTCTCCTGGCTGCAAGGTGGTGAGGCCATCGGCTGACTGGCTGCCAAGGCCCATCCGTGGCGCGATGGACACCACGGGCTTGTCAGATGGCGCGAGGACGTGGAGAACCTTGATGGAGGGCGAGAGCAGGGTGAGGCGCAGACCGTAGTTGCCTATCCGGTCGACCAGTTCAGCGGTAGGGGAGTCCTGCATGGGACTGCTGTGGACATGAGCAAATGTGGCATCCAGCGCGCGGCTGCCTAGGGCGGCTCCATCATGTGCTGTGAAATCGTAGGGGGTATTGGCAAGGGGAAGAGTCTGGCCGGTGAATTCGCCGCGTGCATCTGTTTCCGCACGGTCCGCAGGCGGCAGGTGAAGCTGAAGCTGGCTGCGCTGGCCGCTGGGGATGGCGAAGAACGGACGCCATCCAATATTCATGGGCTCAGGCTGATTGCCAGTGTTCAATGCCGTGATGGTAATGTCCATGGTTTTACGCATGAGCGTGGTGACTACGGTGACGCGCGTGGTGGAGGGCCAGTGGCCTCCAAAATCGCCCGGCTCAAAGACGGCGGTAGACATTTCGCCGTCAGGAAGCGCATCTACCTCCAGTGCGGTGGGGAGCTGGTTGTTGAAGAGACCGTTGGAGGAGATGGGAGCACCGGCGGCATCTGTGGGCAGGGTGAGCGTTTTACCGTGCCAGGGGATGCTGATGCTTTGTCCGTCAGCTGAGAGCTTACCGGTGATGCGACCTGCCAACGGCAGCTGCAGCGAGCCGCCAAAACCGGCGGTGACGGCGCCATTGCGGTCGGTATCTGGATTAGTGAGCATGGGGTTGATCTGGTCAGGTTCCGGGGAGACGAAAACGGGGACCATACCTGTGCCGGGCAGATATACGGTAAGTTGCAGCAGGTTCATGCCGCGGCCGGGGAGCAGCGTGGCGGAGGTGAATTCGGGAAGCAGACCGCCGTCCGATTGGGGTCGTGTGAGGACGACCGGTTCACGTCCACCGATGAGTAAGCGAGGGCTTTCCACCGCCTTATAAAACTGGTGGTGCCGAGTTCTGCAGCCTACGGCGAGCAGGGTAAGAAAACAGGCCAATGCAAGCACTGTAAGCATTCCCGAGCGCAAAAGATCAGCACGCGGGCTAGTTTTTTCGACTTCAGGTAAAGACACGGACAAGTACCTCAGCAGAACATGCACGAAGGCGAAAGCGAAACCCCAGTAGTATGGTAACTGGTAGTACGCCGCTGCGGATAAACCAAATTAAAACCAAGCAAAAAAACGAGTTGCAGATACATTCCCCACTGCTTAAAGGGGTCCATGTCTCTTTGATGCCATCGGCGTCCAGGACAAAGGGGGGTGCTGCTACAAAAATGGTGGCGGAGTTGAGGGTGTTGCAGCAACTCAATGACGTGATCGTTGCTTGTGAGCGCTGTGAACGGCTGCGAAGCTATTGCAAGGCCATTGGTGAGACCCGGCGAAAGGCCTATCGCGATCAGGAGTATTGGTCCAAGCCGGTGCCGGGGTTCGGTGATGAACGGGCACGGGTGCTGATTCTGGGGTTGGCGCCCGGAGCACATGGGGCCAATCGGACCGGGCGGCCTTTTACCGGGGACGGCTCGGGGGACTTCATGTATCCGGTGCTACATGAACTAGGGCTGGCGAGTAAGCCAAAGGCTATTGCCCGCAACGACGGTTTGCGGCTGAAGAATGCCTGGATATGTTCCGTGGTGAAGTGCGCTCCGCCTGGGGACAAGCCACTGCCGGAGGAGGTACGCAATTGTGCAAGCCATTTGTCTGCGGAGATTGCCGCGCTGAAGCGTGTGCGTGTTGTGGTGTGCCTGGGGAAGATCGCGTTCGACGGCTATCTGGCACATCTGGTGGCAACCGGGGTGATCGAACGGCGGTCAGCCTACGCGTTTCGCCATGGCGCAGAATATTCGCTACCCAATGGAATGAAGCTGCTGGCGAGTTATCATCCATCGCTGCGCAACACGAATACCGGGGTGCTGACGCGAGCGATGTTTGCGCGGGTGTTTGTACGGGCGAGAGAGTTAGCAGGGATCTAGAGGCGATGTTTCTCGCGCATCGGGTTGAGAGCGGCTAAGGCCGGACAGATCACTATGAGTACAAATGCAGCGCCAATGAGGAAGTCGTGCAAGCCTTGTGGCATATAGATTGAGTCTCCTAGTGGAGACTGTATCTGCCAATGGCTGAAATGACAGGCAATTCCTGAAGCACGGTCATATCTTGCCAATGCGCCCTTTGGTTCAGGGGCTTGGCAGCAAAGGAGAGCTTATGCTTTCTCTTCTTTACGCCCTGAACGACTCGCCAGCAATGCGGGTGTAACGACGATTGCGATAAAGGCAATGGCGATCAGAAAGTCATGCATAAACCTTCTCCTGGGGAAACAGCATGTTGCGGGACTGACTTCTTTAGCCTGACGCTCGTTCCAGACGGATTCCATCCTACTCTGGTGCAATGCCGAAAAACATAAGTTGCAGCGAATATTCCACGAAAGTTGTATCGATTGGGGAGGAGACTTTGGTGATGGGGATTACCCCATAACAGATCATCTGATGTAAACAGGGAAAAGCCAACCCTTTTATCAAAGATCGAATCGTAATAAACAGGGAAAGAATCTTTTCGACGAGGTGAGTTATGACCGACCTGAAGTTCTGGATTGCGTTCAGCGCTGGTGTGGCAGTGGGAGTAGCGGCGGCAGTCTACGGGCCGAAGGCGAGCAAGGTGGCCCGGAAACAGCTGCATGAGGGGCTGGAAGACGCGCGCGACTACGTGGACTCTGCCGGAAAGTACGTTAAGAGACAGGCGACCCGGTATAGCCGGCAGGCGGAAGATTTGCTGCACGATGCCACCAAGACCGTGAATACTGCGGTCGATCTAGCGAGCGGTGCGGTGAAGACGGTATCCAACCTGGTTGCATAAGCAAACTGCATTTGCACAAAAAAGCCCCGGCAACGTGCCGGGGCTTTTTTGTGGATAGTGGATATTCGTGCAGGTCTAAACCGGGGGCGGCTCGGGAGGGCCTACGGTGATGACGAAGTAGGTGGAGCGCGTCTTGCCGATGTTGGTGACGTAGTGCAGGTCGCCGGCGGCACAGAGGCCAACGTCGCCCGCGTTCAGGGGGTGCTCTACGCCGTTGATGTTGAGAGAGACGGTGCCTTCTACGCAGTACCAAATCTCGGAGTGCAGATGCTTATTGACGGGCTCGTGCGGCGTGCCGGGTTCAATGGTGGTCATGTGGCATTCGCTGCGGATGTTATCCGGCAACATGCCGGCAAAGAAGCGGCGGGAGTCGCGGCCGGGCTGCTGGACGTACTTGGGTCCGGGCGGGAAGCCGCCGGACTTCAGCGGCGGATAGGATTTGGGG
>DASWOP010000007.1:0-21112 GCA_036404255.1 Acidobacteriaceae bacterium
TGGTTGGGTTCAAACTCCAAGTGCAACAACTCTGATTTGGGAGAGATTGCACATGGGTACTTATTACCGGCAGCTGGATGATGTAGATCGGGTGACGATCCAGACGCAGTTACAGATGGGTTGGAGTCCGGCGGCGATCGCCGCCGGACTCCAACGATCGCGATCAACCATTACGCGGGAGCTGTCGCGGAACGGTTGGAAGGGCGTGGTCGAGGCGAGCCCGCAGAGCCGGCGGTGGGGCAACGGCGGCTATGTGGCTCGCCGCGCCGGTCAGAGGGCGCGGCAGTGCCAGCGCAAGCCGAGGGTGGCGCGGAAGCTGGCAGCAGGCACGCCGTTGTGGGAGCTGGTATGCAGACAACTTCGGCGGCGCTTGAGTCCGTTCCAGATATCGTCCACACTGGCACGTATGCCGGAACCGGTGCGCATCTCGCATGAGACCATCTACACGGCGCTGTATGCGATGCCGCGCGGCGACCTGCGGACCGAACTTCTACGCCTGCTGCGGCGCCGCCATCCACAGCGCGGCTCCCGCGATCCAAACCGTCACCAGCGACCCTTCCTCGACGGCATGACGATGATCGACGAGCGGCCCTCCGAGGTCGATGAGCGCCTCGTTCCCGGCCACTGGGAAGGCGACCTCATCAAGGGCAGGATGAACCGCTCTCGTGTCGGCACGCTGGTCGAACGGACCACGCTCTTCGTCGCTCTGGTCAAGCTCGAAGACGGCCGCGCCGAGACCACGGCCAACGCCTTCGCCACCCTCCTCAACCGCTTCCACAGCCCCATGAAACTCTCCCTCACCTACGACCAGGGAAGGGAGATGGCGCAGCACCGCACGCTGACAGAGAAAACAGGCATCAAGGTCTACTTCGCCCATCCCCATAGCCCATGGGAACGTGGCATCAACGAAAACACCAATGGCCTGATCCGACAGTACCTCCCAAAGGGGCAGGACCTCAGCCAATACTCCCAGCAGCAACTCGACGAAATCGCCATGGAACTCAACGCCAGACCAAGAAAATCCCTTGCCTGGAAAGCTCCCGCAGAACTCTTCCTCCCAGTCGATGACTTCAACTTCGTCCACTTCTGGAGAAATCCAGATAAATTAAAACTTGTTGCACTTCGTCCTTGAATCCAACCTGCTTTCTTTTCCCATGCCGAGAAACCACGCTGAGTCATTCTGAGCAAAGCCGAAGAATCCAGACGCTATCCACTCACCCATACCACCAAAGAGATTCCAGCCCCGAACGCTCAGGCTCTCGTCCCAACAGGTCTCCCTGGGCGCTTCCAATTCAGCGTTCGCCCCAATGCTCAGAGTAAAGAGGAGACGCATTATTCCAATTGATTGGTTCAGACGTTACAGGCGGGCGCTTTGCAGACAACTGAAGTCGCGTGATGGTCTGCGAAAGAATGAGTGCCGGCCAGAAGAATCCTCTGCCCTGATCATGTGCAGAAAAGGCGAGCATGAGACACGCCAAAACCAGAAATACCACGGCCAATCCCCGCAGCCATGGCGATTCAAGATGAGCACGCATCGTCTCGATCTTCTCATCGGGCCATCGCCCCCCTTGCATGCCGTTCGTCAGGTCGGAACCGGCCCAGAGAGAAATCACGAACCCCAGAACAACAAGCGCGAAACTTACAAAAATCCGCGCTTCTCGCGACGAGATACCGCTGTGCTGGGGAATGAGCACCACAAAGCCGCAAGCAGCCACGATGCCGCCAAGGATGACCCCTGTGGCCAACTGCACCGCGGAAAGCTGCCGCTCAATCTTCATGGTAGGGATTTTAGCAATTACTTCCGGCTGCAAGCGTAAAAATATGCCGCGAGCCACGCGAAACAATTCGCCGTGCGCGCAGCACCTAGAACGCCGCCAGCTCTTCCATCGCCTTATAGAAATCTTCCGGCTGCGGCAGAATCGCGTCTTCCAGCACCGGCTGATACGCCACAAACGTATCCATCGCCGCCACCCTGCGCACCGGGGCATCCAGGTCATGGAAGAGCTCGTCGCCCACGCGCGCGGCAATCTCCGCGCCATAGCCCCAGCTCTTCATGTCCTCATGCGCCACAATGCAGCGGTTCGTCTTGCGGACAGACTCCGCGATCGTCGGCCAGTCATACGGGCTCAGCGTCCGCAGATCGATTACCTCAACATCAATTCCCTTGTCGTGATGCAGCTTCTGCGCCGCCTGTAGCGCACGCGGCACGGTCGCGCCATACGTCACAAACGTCAGGTCCTTGCCCTCGCGCACAATTTTTGCGCTGCCAAACGGAATCGCATACTCCGGCCCCGGATACGGCGCGCGCCCAAACGCCTCGCGATACAGCCGCTTGTGCTCCAGGAACAGCACCGGGTCGTCGCACCGGATCGCCGTCCGCAGCAGCCCCGCCGCATCCTGCGCGTTCGACGGCATCACCACCCGAATCCCCGGCGTATGCGTAAAGATGCTCTCGCCCGACTGCGAATGGTAGATCGACCCGCCCGTCAGGTAGCCACCGATCGGGCAGCGAATCACCATCGGGCACGAGAACGTCCCATTCGACCGCCACCGCATCACCGAAATCTCGTTCCGCATCTGGTGTACCGCGGGCCATATGTAGTCGAAAAACTGGATCTCCACCACCGGCTTCATGCCGCGCACGCTCATGCCGAACGCCCGCCCCACAATACTCGCCTCCGCCAGCTGCGAATTGAAGCAGCGGTCCGAACCGAACGCCTTCTGCAACCCCGCCGTCAGCTTGAAGACCCCGCCCTTGCCCTTCAGCTTGGCGCTTCCCGGCTTCTGCACGCGGGTCACGTCCGCCACATCCTCGCCGAAGACGACCACTCGCTCATCTCGCGCCATCTCTTCGTGCAGCGTGCGGTTGATCAGTTCGGCCATCGTATGGTCCGTATCGTCGATCACCGAATGCACCTGCGTATCGAACTTCTCGCTCGTCGGGTCCACAACCTCGGAGTAGACATGCAGCGGAATGCTCTCCACCGTCGGCAGTTCGGCCGCCAGCGCAATCTCCGTCACACGCGACAACTCGTCGTCAACCTGCTTCTCCAGCTCGTTGATGCCCTCGGCATCTAGAATATTTTCCCGCAGCAACCGCATCTGCAGTAGCGCAATCGGATCGCGCAGGGCATCGGCATTGCGCTCATCGGCGCAGCGGTACAGCCGCTCATCGTCCGAGAGTGAGTGCGAATACGGCCGAACCACATGCGCATGCACCAGCGCCGGTCCATTGCCCGCGCGGCAATACTCCACCGCCTCGCGCATCGCGGCAAAGCTCTGCTCAATGTCCGTGCCGTCCACTTCCGCAAAATGGAAGTTTGGGAAGCCCGACACCACCCGCGAAATATTCCCGCCCGGCGTATTGACCTCCACCGGCGTCGAGATCGCGTAGCCGTTGTCCTGCACCACGATCACCACCGGCAGCTTCGCGTTCGAGACCGTGTTCAGCGTCTCCCAGAACTCGCCCTGGCTCGTCGAACCTTCGCCGATGCCGACATACGTCACCTCATCCGTCCGGTAGCTCACCGGATGATACGCACGATAGTCCGCTCCGTCCGTCTTGAATGTCTTTGCAGCCGCCTCCGGATGATTGCCGAAGAACCGCCCCCCCTCCGCGACACCCACACCATGCAGGCACTGCGTCGCCGTAGCGGAAGACGTATTCACAATATGCAGATCGGCCCGCGACCAGTGCGACGGCATCTGCCGTCCGCCACTGGCAATGTCTGAAGCCGCGCCAACGCCCTGTAGCAGTTGCTCTTCCGGCGTATTCCCCAGCGTCAGGCACAGCGCACGGTCGCGATAGTACGGCAGAAACCAGTCGTACCCCGGCTTCATCGCCAGCCCGGCAGCCACCTGAATGGCCTCGTGCCCAGCGCCTGAAATCTGAAAATAAATCTTCTGTTGCCGCTTCAGCACAATCTCTCGGTCGTCCACGCGCCGGGAGAGGAACATCAACCGGTACATCGCCACAAGTTCCTGCGGAGTCAGCGGCCCCTCTGCCGGTGCGCCCTCGCGTGCCGTCCGCGCTGCGCCGGATGCACTCTCGCCCGCAGCCAGCAGATGCGGGGTACGCGTCAGCGTGCTGCTGAGGTCACTCTCCGGGCTGGCTGTCCGCTTGGCCATAGTCTTACTGCGATAGCTTGATTGTAAATCCTTCCGCTGAGGATTTGAACAGGGCATTCTCAGCCCGGAAAAGTTATAGCTGACACGCCCGGACTTCATTCCCGCTGGCAGCTACTTTAGCCCTCTGCTGTAGATTGCCCAGATGCCAAATGCCGCAAGCGTAACCGCGGCAACACGGTTCAATATCATGCTGCGAACCTCAATAAATCTGAAAAGCCAGGATGATGCTCCACAGAGCGTGATCCACCAAAGCATCGACCCCAGAAAGATTCCCGCTACAAACCATACCGGCGCCCCGCTTCCCACGCTTGCGATCAAAGCTGCAAAGGAGAGGATGGTCATGGGGTTCGCCAACGTGAGAAGAAACGTTGTAGCGATACTGTGCAGCGGAGCTTCTCTGGCTGGCGTTGCAACATTTTCCCGTGGCTCCTCCCTCCAAGATCTCCACGCAAGCCAAAGCAGCACCATGCCTCCCAGAACGCCGATGGGACGCGCGTAATCCGCCGTAAGCCGTACCCCAGCCGAGGCAAGGAGGCCGTAGCAGAGATCAGCCAGCGCCGCCCCCAGCCCACACATCAATCCAGCCCATAAACCCCATCGAAGGGACTTCTTCAGCACCAGGGTTCCGATAGGGCCTACCGGGGCCGCGATACAGATTCCAATCCAGATACCTTTTGCAATCGCTCCAAACATGTCTTTCATGGTATGACTGCTGCGGCGACTGGAAAATAAGATATCCTCTCAAAAATGCAGATACTTCTTTTGAATCGAAGCTACAATCGCAGAATGAGATTCGATTCTTCTAGTGGGATTGATGCAACGGACTGGACGCTACTGCACCTTCTGCAGGAAGATGCCCGGTTGAGTTTTGCGGA
Source organism: Acidobacteriaceae bacterium (assembly GCA_036404255.1). GTDB lineage: Bacteria > Acidobacteriota > Terriglobia > Terriglobales > Acidobacteriaceae > JARLFX01. The sequence goes on from DASWOP010000007.1 coordinate 5,004, forward strand.
ACTTGGCCGGAAGCTGCGGTTATCGGCGCCCGCCGTTGCCGAACGCATGAAGCGTCTGGAGGAGCGAGGCGCCATTCGTGGCTACCGGGCAGAGATCAATCTCTCCGCACTTGGCCGCCCATTGCATGTCTACCTTCGGGCAACAGTCCAGCCGAAAGACTATCCCCGTTTCCGAAAGAAGATCGAGTCCCTGGATGAGATCTTCGAATGCCATCACGTGACCGGTGCCGAGTCATTTATTCTCCGGGCCGCAGTTTCCAATGTCAACGCCCTGGAGTCTCTGATCCAGCAGCTCACCGTCTATGGCCCTACGACGACTTCAGTAATTCTTTCCACCACACTCGACAGGAGACATTTCGTTCCTGTTCAGCCAAAGAACTGACGCAGCAACCTATGCCGCTGGATCGAACTCCTCCAGCGATAACATTCTCTGTTTTCATATTCATCCCCGACTCCGCTGCCTGCATCAAAGATGCAATAGCAGTTTTAAACATCTTTCGCTTGATTTCTATTTTTATGGTGAGATAACACCCATGACGTCCCCGCTCGCACTCTTAGTCCCCACCGTCGCAGACCTCAACGGCTCACCCGCGCATGATGAACGCGTCTTTGACGTCCTCCGCCGAGACTGGCGTGGCGATTTCATTGACTTCATCCATCACGATCTGCCCAAGCTGATCGTCGTCTTCCTCATCGCCCTTATCCTGAGCCAGATCCTGAACTTCTTCGTGCACCGCATGCGCGCCGTTGCGAATCGTCAGGTCGGCAACTCCAGGCGTGCCTCGCAACTCCGCACCATGGCCTCCATCCTGCGCGCGACCGGATATTCTTTTGTCGTCTTCTTCTTCCTGATGCAGGTCCTGCCCATCTTCAACATCGATCTCAAGCCTCTGCTCGCCTCCGCCGGCGTCATCGGCCTCGGCATCAGCTTCGGTGCGCAGTCCATCTTCAAAGACATGCTCACCGGCATCTTCATTCTGATTGAGGATCAGTTCAACGTAGGCGACTGGGTCAAAGTCGCTGGCCTCACCGGCACCGTCGAAGATATGACCCTCCGCTGCACCACCCTGCGCGACGGCGACGGCACCCTGAACATCGTCCCCAACAGCCAGATCGCCTCGGTCCAGAACTATTCTCGCCAATACTCCATCGCCATGCTCAACGTCAGCGTTGACTCCAGCGCCAACCCCGACGAGGTTGTCGCCGCCCTGAAAGAACTGGCTGACGCCGTCCGCCACGACCCCGCCTTCAAAGACGTTGTCCTGGCCGACCCGGACATTCTCGGCGTCGATAAGATCGCCGGCCGCGAAGTCATCTACCCCGTAAATCTCCGCGTCATGGCCAACCAGAAAGACGGCGTTCTCCGCGAACTCCGCCGCCGCATCCTTCTCAGCTTCAACAAGAAGGGCATCCCCCTCGGCAACTCGCAGCCCACACTAGTCCTGCAATCCAACCCAGCCGAACCCGCCGCCGCGCAACCCCTCGTCGGCTGAAAATGTTGCTGGAGAAATACCCCTACGATATTTGTCATTCCGCAGCGCAGCGGCGGAATCTGCTTCTGTCTTTGTCTTTGATTTGTCATTCTGAGCGCAGCGAAGAATCTCAACTCCCCGTTCAGCCCCACCCTGAGTATCCCAAAACTGAACTCAATAACTTAAAGACAAAGACCTTCCATCCAGAAGGTCTTTGTCTTTATCCCGTTCTTGTCTTATCACTGTGAATCAAAAAATCACCGTCATCACCGTTACGCCTTCACAGCGCCTGGTTCAGCGCCTCCATCAGCTCCTCAATCGCCGTCACCGGAGGCATGCAGGTATTTCCGCTGCACACCACGGCGCAGCTCTTCCCCGTCTCAATCCCCGGCAGATGCGGCAGCGTCTCCGCCAGCGCAGGCGGCAACGAGCCAAGCTGGTCCCGCCGCAGCCGGATCACGCTCTTATTCACCGCGAACCGGGCCATCGCCACCGCCTCCAGCGCCCGCGCCTCAGCATCTTCACCGATCACGCATATCTGCACCGGCGGTTGCGCCATGCGCTGCATCGCCAGTCCAAAGCTCCCCGCGTAGAGCCCGAAATGCTCCACCACGCCGCTGAAGCTCTCAATGGTGTCCTCAGCCTTCACCGTATAGTCGGCGCGCCCGCTCAGAGCCTCCATGCGCAGCAGCAGTGCTGCCGCCATCGGATTGCCCGCCGGTGTAGGCGTGTCCTGCAAAGGCTTCCGCCGCGCCGTCAACGCCCCCAGCACCGTCTCGCCCTCGATGGGCGCCTGCGTGTCGAAGAATCCGTCTCCCGTCGCATCGTGGAACCGTGCCACCATGCTCTCCGTCAGCTCCGCCGCCGCGTTGTAATAGTGGATCTCCCCCGTACACTCCCACACATCCAGGCACGCATGCGCCACGAACACATAGTCGTCCAGCATCCCGCTCACGCGCACCGCCGTCTGCACATCTCCGCCATACGCGATCACATGCGCCAGCCCAAGCGACTGGTTCCATCCCTCCGCCAGCACGCGGTCCAGCGATCTCTGCGCAAACTTCCGCACCTGCGGCATATCCAGCACGCGCCCCGCGGCGATATACGCCGAGATGCACATACCGTTCCATCCCACATAGATCGTCTTGTCCACATAAGGCGTGGGCCGCTTCAGCCGCGCGTCATACAGCTTGCGCCGCGCCCAGCCCACCGTCTCCATCACCTGTGCGGGCGTCAGTCCGGAGCGCTTGGCAATCTCCTCCGGCCCATACTTGATGTGCAGCACATTCTTCGCCGGATTGTGGTGCATGTCGCCGATCTCGCCAATGTCGAAGTACGGTCCCGCCACGCCCAGTTCATCGCGGCTCAGCACCTCAGCCGCCTCGTCACGCGTCCACGTAAAGTAGTCGCCGTCGTCGTCCAGCGAGAAATCCGCGTCCTGCGATGCGTAGAACCCGCCACGCTCGCGGTCGCTCAGCCACTCATCCATCCACCGGATAATGTCCTTCGCCACCGCCGCGCACTCCGGCACCACAAACGTCTGGTAGGCATGCACATAATTTTTCAGCAGCTCCGAGTTGTCGTACGCCATCTTCTCGAAGTGCGGCACCACCCAGCGCTCGTCCACCGAGTAGCGATGAAACCCGCCCGCCAGATGGTCATAGATGCCGCCGTTGGCCATCTTCTCCAGCGTGAGGAGCGCGGCCTCCTTCGCCTTCTCTGCTTCCATTTCATTACCGCTGCGCTGCGCAAAATCCATCAGCAGATCGATCGCCGCCGGATGCGGAAACTTCGGCTGCGAGCCAAACCCGCCATTGCGCGGATCGAACTGCTTCACGCACGCTTCTACAATCTTCTCCACCAGCTCCGGTCCCACGCTGCCGCCGCCCCCGCTGAAGCTCTCGTTGTACTCAATCGCCTGCATCACGCTGCCGGCAGACTCATCCACTTCGGCCCTGCGATTTTTAAATGCATCCGCCATCGTCTGCAGCACCCGCTGGAAGCTTGGCCGCCCGTAGCGATCCTCCGGCGGAAAATACGTCCCGCCAAAGTAAGGCTTGCCCTCCGGCGTCAGAAACGCGGTCAGCGGCCATCCGCCCTGTCCCGCAATCGCAGCCACAGCCGCCTGGTAGCGAGTATCCACATCAGGGCGCTCGTCGCGGTCCACCTTCACTGCAATAAAGTTGTCGTTGATCAGCCGTGCCGTCGCCGGGTCCTCGTACGACTCGCGGTCCATCACATGGCACCAATGGCACCACACGGCGCCAATATCCAGCAGGATCGGTTTGTTCTCCGCCGCCGCACGGCGAAAAGCCTCCGGCGACCACTGGAACCACTGCACCGGCTGGTTCATCGCCGAGCGCAGGTAAGCAGAAGAGGAATGGGCAAGCGCGTTAGAGTGTTCGGCCATATCGAGAGAGTCTACCTCACAGGCATCAATGTAAACGGTCTGCCGTCGAACCTGCGGGTATTAACTCACCAGCTTCGCCAAGGGCCTCTACTTTGTTTGTGGTTCCGCCACTAATCTTTTTCTTTTGCCATTCCGCCACACCGTGGCGGAATCTGCTTTTCTACCCATGCCGCCAAAATCACCAACTGAAAGCGGGTGCCCCGGGTCTCGCTTCTGAGACCCGGGTTTCCACCGCAGCACAATCTCATCTACCCCACAAATCCTGAGCCGGCACACGAAGTGGGTGCCCCATACATCGCAGCCTCATCGCGATGTGTAGGACATTCGAGCAAAGCTCGAATCGCTCCTGCCCATATCTCCGGCCTCTACTGCACCAGCTTCGTCGCCACATCCACATACAGCTTCACCGCGTCCAGCAATTCCTTCTTCGCCAGCTTCTCTTCGCGAGTATGCGCCACATGGATCGATCCCGGCCCCAGCAGCAGCGGCTCGCCCCAGTTCGTCAGCGATGGGATATCCGTAGAGAACTTCGCAATCATCGTCTCCAGCCCCTCAATCTTCCGCATGCGGACAAACGGCAGATCCAGGCTGAAGTTCACATCCGCGCGGGCTCCTACTGTCTTCACGATCAGGTCCTTCACTCCCTGCGATGGCCCCACGGTACGCACCAGCAGATGCGCCTCCGCCTTATCCGCCACCACGTTGGGCGCGCGTCCACCCTCCAGCGTGCCAATGTTCAGCGTCGTGTCGCCCGCCTCCGGCTCGATCGGCAGCGGCAGCGCCAGCAGATCGTTCAGTGCGGCCACCAGCTTGTCGATGGCCGACTCCCCCAGCTCCGGATACGCTGAATGCGCCAGCTTCCCCTTCGCCCGAATCTCCACCCGCAGCGCGCCCTTGGAAGCCAGCGCCAGCCGGTTATCCGTCGGTTCGCCATTGATCAAAAACTTCGAGCCCTTGGGATTCTTATTCGCCACAATCGCCCCAGCCGAATCCCGTTCCTCGCCCACCACAAACAGCATTCCGACCTTCACCCCAGCCGTGCACAACTGCTCGGCAGCGGCAACCTGCGCCGCGATGATGCCCTTGGCATCGCACGTCCCCCGCCCATACATAAACTCGTCATCTTCGGTAAACCCGAAGTACGGCGGCACCGTATCCATATGCGTGGAGAGCACCACATCCGGCGTCACTCCCGGCAGCGCAGCATACACGTTGAACCTCTCGCCCTTACCCGCGGCAGGCGAATCAGGCTGCGCCACCGCCATCTTCTCCACTGCATACTTCTGCTTGCCTAGAAATTCATACAGAAACGCGCCGGCCGCGCCCTCGTTATAGGTGGTGGAATCGATATTCACAAGTTCGCGAGTCAACTGCACAGGATCGATTAGCATGATGCCTTCAAGGATACCCCACCCAAATTCCACAAATCCGGGTGTCCGCCGCGCCAACGCCCGTGGGCTTACCGTTGAGCACCGTGCAGCCCGTCATCTTCACCGTCTTGGGTCCGTGAAACGTGCATAAGTTCCCACGGGTATCCAAGCCTTCCTGTTCCCGTGCAACTACAATGAATACATGGCGATACTGCAACTTCAGAACATCGATCTCCGGGGTCCCTCTGGGCGTCTTGAAGCCCTCCTCAACACCGGTCGCGACAACGCGCCCTTCACCGCTCTGGTCTGCCATCCTCACCCGCCCAGCGGAGGCACCATGCACACCAAAGCGGTCTATCACGCCATGAAGGCATTCAACCGCTTCGGCATCCCCGTGCTGCGCTTCAACTTCCGCGGCACCGGCCTCAGTGAAGGCACCTTCGACGATGCCCGCGGCGAGCTGGACGACACCCGCGCCGCCCTCGACTGGCTCGCCGCCAACCTCCACAAACCCATCCTCTGCGCCGGCTTCTCCTTCGGCGCCTACGTCGCCCTGCGCGCCGCCTGCTCCGATCCCCGTGTCCACGCCCTCATCGGCCTCGGCCTGCCCGTCAGCGCTGCCGGCCGCGACTACAGCTACAGCTTCCTGACCGGATGCACCCAGCCCAAGCTCTTCATCAGCGGCGACCACGACGAATTCTCCCCCCGCGCCGTCCTCGAACCCATGGTCGCCGCCGCTCCCGACCCTAAAAAGATCGTCTGGATTCCCGGCTCCGATCATTTTTTCTTCGGCACACCCGATTCTCCAGCATCCAAACTAGATACCATGCGCCACGCCATGGAAGACTGGCTCGCCACCACCTTCCCGGAGCTCACAACCGCGTAATCTGGCTGCTCGAAATGCCCGGTCGCGCTTACACTGGTAGCAGCCATTTCAATGCCGAAGTCCTATCAAATCCGCATCACCGCTGTCGTGCTCGCCGTGCTTACGGTGGGTGCCTGCGTCCTCGCGGTCATGAACTTCAACGCGGAAAATGACTTCGACCAGCCCACCGACGGTGCCTGGTGGGTAGAATCCGCCACTCCAGCGACCCAGGCCGGCCTCATCGCTCAGCGCATCCCATCCAACTCCCCCGCTGCCCGTGCCGGCATCAAGCGTGGAGACATCCTCGTCGCCATCAACGAGCACCCCACCCCGCGCCTCGCCCCTCTCATGCGCGAGGTCTACCACGTCGGCATCTACCACAAAGCCACTTATACCCTGCTGCGCGCAGACCGCGAGCTTGGCAACACCGTCAAACTCGATACCCAGGTCATCCTCGAATCCCGCGACCGCAGCATCAACCAGGGCTTCCGCCTCATCGCGCTGGTCTATCTCTGCATCGGACTCTACGTCCTCTTCCGTCGCTGGACCGCGCCCAAATCCACCCACTTCTATCTCTTCTGCCTCTTCTCGTTCGTGCTCTGTTCGTTTAAATACACGGGGGAATTCGGCCAGCTCGACTGGATCGTCTACTGGAGCAACATCGCCGCGCAGGCGCTGCAACCGGCGCTTCTGCTGCACTTCGCCGCCACCTTCACCGATGAACGCACCGAAGAGCCCACCAGTCTGGGCATGCGCCTGCTCATCAGCATCATCTATCTTCCGGGCATCTGCCTGGCTGCGCTGCAGGGTTTTGCGCTCTACCTCTGGTCTGCCACGGAGACGCTGCAGCACCGGCTCGACCAGATCGGCGTCGGCTATCTTGCGCTCTACTACGTGCTCGCCGGCATCGTCTTCTTCGCCAGCTACCGCCGCACCCACTCGCCTCTGCGCCGCCAGCAGTTGAAGTGGCTTACCCGCGGCACCCTGCTCGCCGTCACGCCCTTCACGCTCTTCTACGTGATCCCCTTCCTGGCCGATGTCGATGTACCCGACCTCCTGACCAAGGTGGCCGTAGCCGCGCTGGTCTTTCTGCCACTTACCTTCAGCTACGCCATCGTCCGCTACCGGCTGATGGATGTGGACCTCATCTTCAAGCGCGGCGTCACCTACACGCTCACCGCCGCCGCCGTCGTCGGTCTCTACTTCGGCTTCGTCGCCGGGCTGGCGGAAGCCGTCCACTCGCGCTTGCCCTGGACCGGCAAATGGGGCCTGTTCGCCGCCATTATCATTACCGCTCTGCTCTTCGACCCCATCAAGCGCGCTATCCAGGCCCGCGTTGACCGGCTCTTCGAACAGAAGCGTTACGACTATCGCGAAACCCTCATCCAGTTTGGCCGCGGCGTCACCTCGCAGACCGACCTGCACGCCCTCGTCAACTCCATCGTCGAACGCCTCACCCAAACGCTTCTGGTTGGCCGCATCGCCGTCTTCGTCGCGCAGGACAGCGACGATCTGCGCACCCGGTTTACCCTCGAAGGCGCACACGGCATTCCCGAGAACATTGTCGGGGAGATCAAGCATCTGGACCTGAACTTCCTGCAATTTGACGGTCGCGGCGACGGTTCGCACATCTTCCTCGAGAATCCCCAGCAGGTTCTGCACCTGCCGGATTCGCAGCGCAATGCCGCCGGGCTCCTCGATCTCAACTACTATCTCCCCTGTCGCGTGCAGGATCGTGACACCCAGCGCACCATCGCCGTCATCGGCCTCGGCCGCACCATCGGCGGCGACTTCCTCTCCAGCGAAGACGTTGAGCTGCTCGAATCGCTCGCCTCCTACGTTGGCATCGCCATTCAGAATGCACGCCTCTACTCCACCCTTGAGCGCAAGATCATCGAATTCGAGCGGCTGAAAGAGTTCAACGAAAATATCGTCGAATCCATCAACATCGGCATCTTCGCCGTTGACCTCGACGACCGCATCGAGAGCTGGAACGCTCAGATGGAAGTCATGTACGCCCTGCCCCGCGCAGAGGCACTGCGCCAGCCGCTCGCCGAAGTCTTGACGCCGGAGTTCCTCTCCGAGTTCCATCGCGTCAAAGATCAGCCCGGTGTCCACAATCTATACAAGTTCCGCCTCACCGCGCGCTCCGGCGAGTCCCGCATCGCCAACATCGCCATCGCCCCGCTGGTCACGCGAGACTTCACCATCGTGGGTCGCATCCTGCTCATGGAAGACATTACCGGACGCATGGAGCTGGAAGGGCAGCTCGCGCAGGCGGAAAAACTCTCATCCATCGGCCTGCTTGCCGCCGGCGTGGCGCACGAGGTCAATACTCCCCTCGCCGTCATCTCTTCGTACACCCAGATGCTGAACAAGCAGGCGCGCAACGACGCAACGCTCGCCCCTCTGCTCGAAAAGATTACCCAGCAGACCTTCCGAGCATCCGAGATCGTCAACGGCCTGCTGAACTTCTCGCGCACCAGCGGCACGGCCTTCACCAGCGTAGACCTCAACCGCATCATCCATGACACGCTCACGCTGCTCGAGCACCAGTTCAAGACCGGGCAGATTGAGGTCGAAACCGATCTCGCAGAATCTCTGCCCACCGTGAACGGCAACCAGGGCAAGCTGCAGCAGGTCATGCTCAACCTCTTCCTCAACGCCAAAGACGCCATCATCGGCGGCAAACCCGGCGGCGGAACCCTCCGGGTCACCACCAGCCTGCGCGGCGAAACCGTTGTGCTGGAGATCGCAGACACGGGCGACGGCATCTCGCCGGAGAACATGCTGCGCATCTACGATCCCTTTTTCACCACCAAGAGCACGCCGCGCAACGGTCAGAGCAAGGGCACGGGCCTTGGCCTCGCCGTTACCTACGGCATCATCCAGGAACATTCCGGCAAGATCTCCGTCCAGAGCGCTGTTGGCGAAGGCACCAGCTTCCACCTTGAGTTCCCTGTAACCCGCGACGCCCCAGCCGCCGCGCCCGTAAATGGCAACAGGAGTCCGATTAATGTCTGAAGCAGCACTGCAAAATTCCGAACTGAACGCAACGCTCGTCCCGGCCCAGCCTTACCGCATCCTCATCATCGACGACGAAGCCGCCATCCGCGAATCGCTGGAGACCCTGCTGACCCTCGAAGGCTTCGCCATTGAGACCGCATCCGATGGCTCCATCGGCCTGGATAAGCTCGCTCAGAGCAACTACGATCTTCTCCTGCTCGATCTCGCCCTTCCCGGCGAGAGCGGCATCGATCTCCTGCCCCGCATCCTCGCCCGCACGCCCGATCTTCCCGTCATCATGATCACGGCCTTCGGCACCGTGGGCAACGTGGTAGACGCCATCAACGCTGGCGCAAAAAACTTCGTGCAAAAGCCGTGGGATAACGAAAAGCTCCTCGCCGACATCCGTTCCGCCATCGCCCGCAGCCGCGCTGAAGAGGAAGTCGTCCACCTCAAGCGCACCCTCAAGCAGCGCTACAACTTTGAGAACATCGTCGGCAAGAGCGAGCCTATGCTGCGCCTCTTCGACCTTGTCTCCCAGGTCGCACCCAGCCGCTCCACCGTCCTCATCCAGGGCGAGAGCGGCACCGGCAAAGAGCTCATCGCCAAGGCGCTCCACGCCAGCTCGCCCCGCCGCGACAAGCCCTTCATCCCGGTCAACACCGGCGCCATGCCCACCGACCTGCTCGAATCCACCCTCTTTGGCCACGTCAAGGGCGCATTCACCTCCGCCATCGCAGCTAAGAAGGGTCTCTTCGAAGTCGCCAACGGCGGCACTCTCTTTCTCGACGAGATCGGCACCATGGGCATGGACACCCAGGCAAAGGTCCTCCGCGTGCTGCAGGACCGCCGCTTCATGCACCTCGGCGGCGTCCACGAAATTCAGGTAGACGTACGCATCATCGCTGCCACCAACGTCGATCTGCAGCAGGCCGTCCGTGAGGGACGCTTCCGCGAAGACCTCTACTACCGCCTCAATGTGATCCAGCTTGACCTGCCGCCGCTACGCAACCGCCGCGAAGACATCCCCCTGCTCGCCGCCCACTTCCTGAAGTTCTACGCAGACGAGAACGGCATGGCACCGCGCAAGCTCGCGCCAGAAACCCTCCGTATGCTGATGGACCACGAGTGGCCCGGCAACGTCCGCGAGTTGGAGAATGTTATCGAGCGCGGCGTCGTGCTCTCCACTGCGCCGGAGATCGGCCCCGACCTTCTCCCCGCCTCCATCAGCGGTAACCCCTACTCCGCCGGGCTGATCGAGCACAAGCCAGACACCTCCCTCTTCGACATCATGGAAGAGCTCGAGCGCCGCATCATCACCGACCGCCTGGAGCGTTGCAGTTGGAACCAGACCGACACCGCCGAGTTCTTCAAACTCCCTCTCTCCACCCTCAACCAGAAGATCAAGCGCCTGAACATCGAAATCCGCAAGCGCCACAAGGAATAGCAATCTCCATTGCCACAGAAGCGGGTGCCCCGGGTCTCGCTTCTGAGACCCGGGTTTTCGCAGCGGCACATCTCTTACCCAAATACGGAAAAATCACCCTCCCCATCACCGAATCCCCTCCTACCTGCATCTGATAAAGTGAGCTACAGCAACCCAGCACCAAGAAGAATCCCCATACGATGAAATTTCGCTCGCCAGAAGATTTTGCCAAGTCCAGTGTCTTAGCCGTGCAGGAGTACTCCCTGCTCTGCATCCGAGCCGTGGCCAATCTCTTCACGGCACCGCGCTATTGGGCAGACATCTACACCCAGGCAGACTCCATCGGCGTCGGCTCGCTGCCCATCGTCCTGCTCACCGGCTTCTTCACCGGCTGCGTCCTCGCCCTGCAATCCGCCACCGCCCTTGCTCAGTTCGGCGCCAAAAATGTCACCGGCCAGCTCGTCTCACTCTCCATGGTGAAGGAGCTCGGCCCCGTCCTTACCAGTCTCATGGTCTCCGGCCGCAATGCCTCCGGTATGGCCAGCGAACTCGGCTCCATGCAGGTCACCGAGCAGATTGACGCCATGCGCGCCCTCGGCACTGACCCTATCCGCAAGCTGGTCACGCCGCGCATCGTCTCCACCGTGGTCATGCTCTTCTTCCTCACCGTCATCTCCGATGCCGTCGGCATCCTCGGCGGCGCCATGGTCAGCATCTACATGCTTGGGATCGACGGCTCGCAGTACTTCCACATCGCCTACCAGACCCTGCTCTACCCAGACGTCCTCCAGGGCCTGACCAAGCCCATCTTCTTCGGCTTCATCATCGCCAGCATCGGCTGCTACTTCGGCATCAATACCCGCGGAGGCACCCAGGGCGTCGGCAAATCCACCACCCAGGCCGTCGTCTTCTCCTCCGTCATCATCATCGTGGTGGACTTCCTTATCAGCCGCACCATGATCGGCATCTTCGGACGCTAACGCCATGACCGAAATCTCCCCAGCCGAGCAGCCGCAAACACCGCCGGAACCCACCGGCCCAGTCGTCGTCTTCGACAACGTCTCTATCGCCTTCGAAGACAAACAGGTGCTGGAAGACATCTCCTTCACCGTCGAGCCCGGCGAAACCCGCATCGTCCTCGGCCCTGCCGGCTGCGGCAAGAGCGTTCTCCTCAAACTCGTCGACGGTCTCATCCATCCGGACTCAGGCAGCATCCACGTCTTCGGCGAAGAGGTCAGCGCCATGCGCGAGATCGATCTCTTCAAACTCCGCGCGCGCATCGGCATGGTCTTTCAGGAATCAGCCCTGTTTGATTCCATGTCCGTGGAAGACAACGTTGCCTACCGCATGCAGCAGGATCTTGTGGCCCCCGAAGAAGTCCACGAGCGCGTGCTGGAGTCGCTGCGTTTCGTAGAACTCGAAGCCGCCATCGCCAAATTCCCATCCGAGCTCTCCGGCGGCATGCGCCGTCGCGTCGCCATCGCGCGCGCCGTCGTCACCAAGCCAGAACTGATCCTCTACGACTCGCCCACCGGCGGCCTGGACCCGATCACCTCCACCACCATCATCGAACTCGTCATCAAGCAGCGCGACGCCTGGCACAATACCTCGCTCGTCGTCACCCATCGCCTGCAGGACGCCTTCATGATGGCCACTAACGAGTACGACATCAAAGCGAAGCAGGTATGCCGCATCCCCAACAACGGCATCGATTCCAAGACCCGCTTCCTCGTGCTCAACGAAGGCAGGATCGTATTCGACGGAACCACGCAGGAGCTCGTCGCCAGCGAAGACCCGTGGATCAAGGAATACCTCACCTGAATCCCCGCTGGCATCCTGCCAGTCGCCGCTGTAAACTCAATCATTCACTCAGGAGTACAGCCATGCGTCGCTCCATCTGCCTTTCCGTCACCCTGCTCGCTCTGTTCGTCACCGGCTGCCATCGCTCCCATTCCACATCCAGCGAATCGCTCTCCGATTCCCTCGAAAGCGTTACCGGCACCAGCGACGGCGCCCTCGACATCAACAAGATGGGTGGAGACATCGCAGTCGCCGAAGCTCCCGGCGGGGCGAAACTGCACACTATGGGCGGCTCCATCGTCGTGGACAAGGTAGAAAAATCCCTCGAAGCCAATACCTCCGGCGGCGACGTCACCATTCACTCGGCCAACGTCTCGACTCTCAAGGCAAGCACCATGGGCGGCAACATCGACATCAACTCCGCCCAGGCCACTGATCTCCAAATCTCCACCATGGGTGGCAATATCGATATCGGCTCCGCGCAAGCCGCCGATCTCCATGCCACCACCATGGGCGGCACCATCACGGCTCAAACACTCAGCGACGGCAGCATCAATCTAAAGTCGATGGGAGGTACCATCGAGCTCACCATCCCAAAAAACTCCTCCGCGCAGATCGACATTGAACTGTCCTACTCCCTCACCAGTGGCCAGCACTACACCATCACAGACAATCTCGGCCTGCAGCAGCAGACCTCAAGCTGGAACTTCTCGCACTTCTTCCCCCGCAAAACCATCTATGCCAAAGGCACCATCGGAAGCGGCAAAAACCATATCGTCATTAGAACAATCGGCGGCAACGTCGTCCTGAAAGCGCTGTAACTCCACCAATTGCGCCACGGAAGTGGGCGCCCAGAATCTCGTTGTGCCACAGAAGTGGGTGCCCCAGGTCTCGATTTTGAGACCTGGGTTTTCGTAGCAACACATTGTCTCCGCTGCGCTATTACCGCCGGCTCTCGACCGCCACATCCCGCACCGCCCCAACCACCACCTCAGGCTCCAGAAACTGAATCCCGTGATTACTCTTCTCCGCGATCACCTGCCTGCCGTGCGTCGATAGCCGCACCAGCCGCATCTGCAGATCACTAACCCACACCGCCTGAAACGCAATCGTCCCCGGCACATCTTCCGGAGTCACCGGAGGCCCCAGCCACGGCTTCGCCGCTGTAATCACGACAAGCGGCAGATCGCCCAGCGTACCGCTCGCCCGGGCCTCTTCGCCGCTCTCGTCAAAGCGCGCAAACTCCTGCGCCTCCACGTCATCAAAATCCGTCCGCCACATCCACTGCGCCGCCACATTCTTCATCCCCGGTGGAAACAGCTTCCAGTCGCTGTCCGTCCCACTGGGCCGCGTGAAGAGCCGCAGCAGCCCTACCCGTGCCGCCGCCGGTGCCAACGCCAGCAGCACCCGTTCTTCCCTCTCCAGCGTTTGCACACGATGCGCAGGTAGCAGCCGCTTCAGCGTCGCCGTGCCATCCTCCTGCGAGCCATCCACCATCACCACGCCCGCAACCTCTGCCGGATAGAGCGCGTGATACACCCGCACGGTGTACGCGCCAAACGAATGCCCCACCAGCACGAACGGCCCCCGCTCCCCGGCATTTGCCAGCAGCGTATGCAACTCCACCGCCATCTGCCTGCTGTCGCGCGGCTGCGGCCCATTGTCGCTGGCAAAGTAGCCCGCACGGTCATACACGCAGACGCGCGCAAACTTCGCCACCTCGCGCTGCACCACCGTCCAGCCCATCGTCGCCGTGCCAATGCCGCCGTCGATCACCACCGTAGGCTGCGCCGTGCCCATGCAATCGATGCGCAGGCGGTAGCCGCCAACATCCACCATCCGCCCCTGCAGCGGAAACCGCCGCGGCACACGCCAATCCTCAAACTTCTGATAGCCCGCGCCAGCCAGCACAATCACCGCGAGCACCATCAGCGCTCTGCCAATCAGTTTCCGCATCTGGTGTCCGCCTCTAAAGTTCATTGCATAGTAACTCTGTCATTCTGAGCGTAGCGAAGAATCTGCTTTTCGAGGATTTACAATCCGGCGAACCCATTGATTTCTGCACCAAACCTCTGGGATACCACGCTAGTTTTTCTTCGGAGCAGGCATAGACGGCAGCGTACCTGCCGGTGCCGTCGCCGGCTGCGGTACCGCAGGCACTTTGTCCGCAGCCGCCGCTTTGGCACGCGGCGTAAACGGAGTCCATGGGTTCACAGCGCTCGCCGCCGGATTCTTCAGCGACTCCAGCCGCGCGTCATACGCACCCCGCATCGCAAAGAACGCAGGCAGCGTGCGATACTCCGCATCAAACGGCAACGGTTGCAGCGCCCCATGGTCTGCACGCGGCTGTTCGCTGCTCAGCCACGTATGCCGTCCGCTGATGCCCCACGTCAGCACCGCCTTCACCGCCGTATCCGCCAGCACCACATGCAGATAGTCGCTGTACGTCGCCGCCACCGCGCGGTTGCGCTCGCGCTGGTCGCCCTGGATAGCGGAGTCCGACACATCCATCTCCGTGATGAAGACCTGCAACCCCATCGCGCGAACCTGTGCAATGAAGTGTGCCACGCCCGTGTACTGCGCACTGCTGTTCAGCGCCTCCGCTGGCAGGTGCGACTGAATACCCACGGCGTCCAGCGGCACATTGCGCGCCTTCAGCCGGCGCAGCAGCAGCAGAACCTGCGCGCGCTTCTGGTCAGAGGCGTAGTTGTCCGCCTCAATGCCGTATTCGTTGTAAGTCAGCAGAGCGCTGGGATCGGCCTGCCGCGCCGCGCGAAAAGCGATCTCGATGTAATCCTCGCCGATCAGTTCCAGCCACACCGTCTTGCGCAAACCATCCAGCCGCTGATCGTTCGGGTCGATCGCCTCGTTCACCACGTCCCACGAATGCATCCGCCCGGCATACCGTCCCGCCACCGTTGCAATGTGCTCCGTCAGCACCTGCTTCGCATTTCCCTTGAACACCGAATCGTTGAACCACTTCGGCAGCGCGCGGTGCCACAACAGGTTATGCCCGCGCAGCTTGATGTCGTTCTTCTCGGCAAACTCGACCAGGTAATCGGCATCGGCAAACTCAAACACGCCCGGCGCAGGCCGCAGCGCCTCCCACTTCATCGCGTTCTCCGCCACCACAATGCTGCACTGCTCCGCCACCAGACCGCGGTAGCGCGTATCCATCCGCAGCGCGTGCACATCCACCGCGCACCCGCTCAGGATGTTGGCGTTCAGCGCATGTGCCTTCAACGATCCTTCGCCCAATGGACTAGCCCCCGGTGCCAACACCCTGCTTGAAGGCTGCGCCTCGCGATGATGACATCCCGCCAGCGGCAGCAGCGCGCCTGCGGCCAGCCCAGCGCCCATATTTCTGCCCAGCACCAGCAGCTCTCGCCGTGTCAGCCGATTCATCCTATCTCCTGCTGGCGTGTGCTGGCAGCGGCATAGCCCTGCATCTTACCCGTCCATGCCAGAAATCGCAGAAACTGCCGCCGCTCATGCCACGCAATCTGCCATATCTCGCGCAGGCCGATCGTCTCCGCCTTCAGGCCGGAGTAGGTTTCCATCCGCCATTTGATGTACGGGCTCCGCCACGGCCGCAGCCGCGCTCCCCGTGTCGCATTCCATATGAAACGTACAGCTCCCAGCATGCAGGCTTTCCCCGTCGTGTTGAGTATATCGGGGCAGCGGCCATTTGCAGTCTATTTTGCGGTATACGGCCTGCTGGTAATCAACCCAGCTTCCTCTGGCGCAGGATTTACTCTTC
>DASWOP010000008.1:0-5323 GCA_036404255.1 Acidobacteriaceae bacterium
GCTGAGTGGTTACTCCTGTTTCAAATCCCGCAGATCTGCTTCACCAATTTATTTCCCAGGCCGATAGATAACCAGGTAAAGGGCGAGCCAAGCATCTTTGCGGCTTGCCATACTCGAAACCTGCCCGGAGCCTGCCGTGAACAACCGTGCCACCCGATTCCTGTCTACTGACAGCGGCATACTGACGTTGCTGGCTGTGATGACGCTTCTGCTTGCGCTTGGCGCGGTCAAGCTCAGCCGGATGGTCGCGGCCAATATGTTGCGTACGAATGCACAGTTCACCGTCTCTGCGTGGACGGCTGCTCTGTTGAACAGTACGGACATCCCTGGCCTGATCGCTGGAACGCCGTCTGCGCCCATCACGCGAATCTTTCTTGAGAGTGCTACGCCGACGGGCAATATCTACCGCTACGCGATATGGAGCAGAAGCGGCGAGCTGGTCTATTCTTCGACATCGACCGTGCCCGTGAGCCCTATCCGCAGATATGGGGAAGAGGTCGGAAACGGAATCTTATCCGGATGGGACCACACGGAGACGCATCGCGGCACGTCGCCGGAGAATCCGACTTACTATGCAGATTCGTTCGTTCCGATTCGCCGGAATGACGAGACGATTGGCGTGATTGAAGCCCACCTCGATCTGACCGCCGCAGTTGGGCTCTACGAGCGGTCCTTTCTCATCACTGAAGGCATCATCGCGCTTGGCGTTCTGCTGGCGGGTGGCATCCCAGGGCTACTGGTCTGGCGCAAGATGCATGCGCATCGTGCTGCTCAGGCTGAGGCTGTCTTTCTTTCTCAGCATGACAACCTGACCGGCATTGCCAACCGCAAATCACTGGAAGACCGGGCAGAGGGTGCGCTGGCCTGGACGCGACGCAACAATGGTTTTATTGCAGCGCTGCTGATCGATATGGACCGCTTCAAAGAGGTGAATGACAACTTTGGCCACAGTGTGGGCGATGAGGTGTTGAAGGCCTTTGCCGTGCGGCTGAAGGATACGATTCGCACCGGCGATATGGTGGCGCGGCTCGGCGGAGACGAATTTGTGATCCTGCAGGTTGGCATTGGCCAGCCCGCCGGTGCCCGCTCGCTTGCCGGACGTCTGATCGAAGTCTTGTCCGTTCCCTACCAGATTGGCGAGCTACAGCTTATTTGCGGCGCCAGCATTGGCGTCGCGATTGCTCCCACTGACTCTGATAACTGGGAATCGCTGCTGGTGTGTGCGGATGTGGCGCTGTATAACGCAAAGGTGGAGCGTGGGAACGCTGTCGCGTTCTTTCAGACGGGAATGGATGCCAGCTTCCGCGAACGCCGCCAATTGGAGCAGGACCTGCGCCGCGCGCTCACCAGCAATGCCTTTGAACTGGCGTACCAGCCGCTCTTCAGCTTTCACGATCAGAGCCTGCTTGGATTTGAGGCGTTGCTGCGCTGGCCGCAGGATTGGCCACCGCAATCGCCGGCTACTTTTATTCCTGTAGCGGAGGAGTCCGGGTTGATCATTCCTATCGGCGGATGGGTGCTGCAGGCTGCGTGCAGAGCGGCGGCTGCATGGACAAAGCCGTTGAGGATCGCCGTCAATCTCTCGCCCGTGCAATTTCGCAACGGCGATATCGTCTCTGTGGTGGAAGAGGCGCTGCGCCTCTCCGGTCTTGACCCAACCCGGCTGGAGCTTGAGGTCACGGAGAGCTTGTGGATCCACAACGCCGAATCGGTGCTGGAGCAACTGGCGCGGCTTCGTGCCATGGGTATCACTATTGCGCTGGATGACTTCGGCACGGGGTACTCCAGCCTGACCTATCTGTGGAAGTTTCCGTTTGATGTGGTCAAGATTGACCGCACGTTTGTCTCCGGCATGAAGCTTGATCCAAAGGCAAACGCCATTGTGAACACCATTGTGGCTCTGGGGCGCACGTTGGACCTCACGGTGACCGCTGAGGGCGTGGAGACGACGGCACAGGCACAGGCGCTGAAGGAGGTTGGCTGCGACCAGGTGCAGGGCTTCCTGTACGGGCGGCCCGTCAGTGGCGTATCTGCCAGTGCCCTGGTGGATGCCGGTGCACGCTCCACGCCGATTACTGCGCATCTGGCTGCAACCGGTTAGCGCCGCACTCTGCTGTGGACAGAGGCCGCGGGTGGCGCATATCGTAAAGCCAACGCCTCAACAGCGCAGGAGTAACTTATGGCGGCAGGTTCGCAGCACTGGTATGCACGGACGAACGATGAATTTTCGCAGATGGCTTCGTGGCTGCAGGCGCCATTTCTGCTGGCCGTGCGGCTCTACTGGGGCTGGCAGTTTACGCAGACAGGCTGGGGCAAGCTGCACAACCTGGCGCACGTTACAGACTTCTTCACCACGCTCGGACTGCCTGCACCTGCGGTGATGGCACACTTCTGCGCTGGGCTGGAGTTTGTTGGCGGCATACTGCTCATCCTTGGGCTTGCAAGCCGGTTCATCAGCCTGCTGCTGGTGGGCAATATGGTGGTGGCCTTCTACACTGCGGAGCGCGAGGCGCTGTTTTCCATCTTCCGCGATCCGGGTAAGTTTTATACCGCGGATGCGTACACTTTCCTCTTTGCAGCTCTTTTGATCCTCATCTTTGGGGCGGGAGCGATCTCGGTAGATCATTTATTGCGTCATCATTTTGCAAAAAAGCATCACGAGCGTCTCAGGGAAACAGAGACGTCAGCCTGAGAGACACGGTGAAAACCGGATCAAAATGGGAAATGCGACGTTTTATGTCTGTGACCGTTATCACTAAATAAGTAAAAATTGTGATTTTTTCCACAAAAACTTGACGGATGTGCTAACCTATGTTCACCGTTCGAAACAAATACGGTTTCAGCACAAACATGCCGAACCCCCGTTTTGGATCAAGCGTCAAATTACAATAAGTTAAGGAACAAGCACAATGGAACAGGGAACAGTGAAGTGGTTTAACGATGCCAAGGGGTTTGGCTTCATCAGCCGTCAGAACGGCGAAGATGTATTCGTACATTACTCCGCCATCAACTCGAACGGATTCAAGAGCCTCCAAGAGGGTCAGGCCGTTCAGTTCAACGTCGTGAAGGGCCCCAAGGGCTGGCAGGCGTCGGACGTGCAGCCTCTCTAATCGAGGGTTGCTTTACAACAAGATCTGCGGAAGGGACGGCTCAGGCTGTCCCTTTTCGCGTTTAAGAATTCGTTTGGCTACCTGGGTTGTTCGAGCGCGGCGGGACCATCAGCCGGCATGCCGTCGGTCTCATCTGCTGCACGCACGTTGATGCTGGTTCCGAACTTGCGATAGTTGCGGTGGGTTACGTTCAGCGACCCATCGATCAGGCTGTCTACCAGGAACACACGCACGTTACCCTGCCCCTGGATGTCTCCCGGCAGCCACACCTCGTCGCGCACGTGCGTAAACTCTGCCGTTGCCGTGCTGCCCTTGCTGATATTTGCGACCAGTCCGAACCAGCCCACATGGAAAGCCTCCGGCAGCGTCGCCGTGATTTTGGAGAGCTGCCGGTCCTGCTCGTCGATCCAGGCCGTTCCGCTGATGGATTTCAGAAGAGCTTCGGCAATGCTGTGGGTCTTCACGTCGCGTCTGCCGATGAAATCAAACGCGATCACGCTGCGCCCATGCAGCGTCTCGCGCCGCTCGTTGCTCACGGTGGAAAGCTCCAGCAGCCGCGCCGCGGTAACCAGCTTGTAGCCAGCCGGATCAGTCTCCGCCCCATTGGCCTTTCCCTTGCGTGCATTTGCCTTGGCAATGGCTTTGTCGATGCGCTCCTTCTCCTTCGCTGCATCCTCCGGCGGCAGAGGCTTTCCGTTGCGGGAGAGTACGCGCCGGATCGGCACGCCGCCAACGTAGAAGAATTCCGCTTCCTCCACCTTGGTGCGACCCTTGTTGTCGCGCGTGGTGACGGTGCTGTTGTAGATATAGTCCTGCGCCACCTCTTCGTTATGTTTCTGGTGGATCTCCACGTCATGCAGCAGCGTTGCAATGGTGGGCAGGGAGGCGCCAGCAGCGGGTGGCGCGGTCTGCGCCCGGAGTGGGGACTGGGCGGCAAAAAACAGCAGGGAGACGACAAAAAAATGCTTCGTCGGCACGAAACTTCGAAGTAATATCCTAGCTATGATTCGATTGCTGGTGACCTGGCTTCTCAACGCTCTCGCTCTCTTGATCGTTACCTACGTGGTGCCCGGTTTTGAGGTGGCGGACTTCTCCACTGCGCTGATCTCTGCGCTTGTGATCGGACTGCTCAACATTACGCTTGGCCTGCTGCTGCGCTTTGTGACCTGGCCGCTCAACTGGCTTACGCTTGGCCTGGTCTATCTGGTGGTAGACGCAATCATCCTGTACTTCGCGAGCAAACTGGTGAGTGGCTTCCGCATTCGCAGCTTCTTCGCTGCGTTTCTAGGCGCGCTGGTGCTGACCATAGTGCATTGGATGCTCGGCTGGCTCTGGTAGAGGCACGAAATAGAAATTAGGAAAAGGTTCAAGAGCCTGACCAAAGAAAAGGCGCAGCCGAAGCTGCGCCTTTTCTGATACCTGATTATTGTCTTACTGCGCTGCTCCAGTGTCGCCGCCGCCCAGCTTCTGTGCTGCTACCTGGCCAGCTGCGCCTTTTGCGTCTTTATCCTTCAGCTCTGCGTAGATCTTCTTGGCATCATCTGCGCGTCCAGTGGACTCGTACAACGATGCCAGCTGCAGCTTTGCCATGCCGGCCGTCTCTGTCTCTGAGGGCTTGGCGATGAGCTGGTTGTACAGTTCGATTGCCTGTGCATCGCGTCCAGTCTGGTGATAGAGCGAAGCCAGCGCAACCTTAGCCAGTGAAGAGAGGTTCTTGTCCATGCCACCGGCAAGCTTCTGAAGTTCGGCTTCGGCAGACGCAGTCTGGCCGGTTTCAATGTCCGTGAGCCCGGCAAAGTAGAGCGCATTGCGTCCGCCAGAGGTCATCCCATATTTGTTTGCAATGTCAGCAAACGCTGCATGCGCCGCCTTGGCACGATCTGCCGCAGAGGGGAATGTCTTCACGCCGCTGGGCACCGGCTCACCGGGATTGGCAATGGCAGTGGTATAGACCAGCATGGCAGAGCCAAACTGGGCTGCGGCAGCGTCTGAGCGATAGTTATAAATCGCCACGCCACCCACCGCGAGGACGATCACGGCCAGCAGGATGATGGCGGTGGTGATGACGGAACGGCGGTTCTCACCGGCCCAATGCAGGCCGTGGGTGGTGGCTTCAATGAAGTTATCCTGCTTCAACTTATGGCGGGTCTGATTATCCAAGTGCTTTTTCCTTGCCTGAGAACGTCGGATTGGGGAATAGTTGCGGCACCATA
>DASWOP010000009.1:0-8416 GCA_036404255.1 Acidobacteriaceae bacterium
CACTACAGGCGTCACCTGCGCTGCCCCTTCCCCGTTAGCGGCATGTATCATCAGCCGCTGCAGCTCGCTTCCAAAATCGATGTCCTTCGTCCGGTAGCCCGGCGTATCCACGTTCGCCATGTTGGCCGTGATCGCCTGCTCCCTGTTGCTCGTTAGTTTCAGATAGCTCTCCAATGTAGAGAGCAGCGCTGGTCCGTTCGTCATGCATACCTCCTCGGCGGCAAGCCGTATTCCTTGATCTTGTTTCGTACCGTGCGCAGGCTGATGCCGAGCATCTCTGCCGCATGCGTCCGGTTTCCATGCGCAAGCGCCAGCGTATTCTCCAGGTGCATCTTTTCCAGGTCCGCAATGCGTGTCCCCGGCGCAGGCATCGCGCACGCGCTCCCTTGTGCCATCTGCAAGGGTTGGAACTCCCGCTCGAAACATGCCGCGTCGATCACCACGCCCTGGTTCAGCGAGAGCACACGACGCATAAAGTTTCCCAGCTCGCGGATATTCCCCGGCCAATGGTGCTTCTCCAACGCATCCACAAAACTCGCGTCCAGCAACGGCACCGCGCAATTCGCCTCCACGGCGAACCGTTGTGCAAAGTGCTGTGCCAGCGCTGGCAGATCGTCCATGCGTTGGCGCAGCGGCGGAATTGAAAGTGGAATCACATTCAGCCGATAGTACAAATCGCTGCGGAAGCGGCCCTGTTCCACCATCGCCCCGAGCGACGCGTTAGTTGTAGCGATCACGCGGATGTCTACGTGGATCGACCGCGTCTCGCCCAGCCGTTCGAACTCGCGCTCCTGTAGCACGCGCAGCAACTTGGGCTGAAGATTCAGCGGCATCTCGCCGATCTCATCCAGCAGTAGCGTGCCTCCATCCGCCAGCTCAAACTTCCCCGCACGCGCCGCGCTCGCCCCTGTGAACGCGCCCTTCGCGTGGCCAAACAACTCACTCTCAATCAAATGTTCCGGAACCGCCGCACAATTCACCGCAACAAATGGCCTGTTGCCTCGTCCGCTTGCTCCATGAATAAATCGCGCCAGCAGTTCCTTGCCTGTCCCGCTCTCCGCCTCCACCAGCACATCCGCATCCGTGCTGGCCGCAGCGCGCGCCCGCTGTAGCGCATGCAGCAGCAAAGGCGACCGCCCCACAATGCCCGCATTCACCGGCTGCACCGCCACCTCGGCAACGTCCGGCGTCGCATTGCATACCGGCACATCGCAGCTTCGTTTCATCACACGTCTTGCAGCGGCCTGCAACTGGTCAAACGAAACCGGCTTCATCAGATAGTCAAACGCGCCGTTGCGCATTGACTCCACCGCCTCCGGCACGCTGCCAAATGCAGTCAGCAGGATCACTGCCGTCGTTGGCGAGCACTTGCGCACAGAGTCCATCACCTCAAACCCATCGCCATCCCGCATCCGTATGTCGCTGACTACAAGGTCGAAGTTTCCCTGCTCAATCGCTCGGCTAGCCTCCAGCACACCGCTGGCCGTATTCACGCGCCATCCGTGCCGCAGAAAGTTCGCGTGCAACGCCGTCCGCATGCCCGGCTCATCATCCACCACCAACACAGAAGAATCACTCGAATTCATCGAACCCTCTCTCATGCGATGGCCAACTCCGTCCCGCTCCGTTTGAACTCCAGCACAAACCGCGCACCGCACTCCACCCCATTCGCCGCCCGAATACTGCCGCCGTGCTGCGTCATAATTCGCTCACACACCGCCAGCCCAAGTCCCGGCGTGTCCCCATTCCCGCTGAACCCCGGCGCAAAGATGCTCGCGATCTGCGCTTCTCGCAGCCCGCATCCGGTATCGGCACACTCCAGCACAATGCCGTCGCCACCATCGCGCAGCGTCAGGGACACCACGCCCTCAGCCGGCGTATGCCGCAACGCGTTAGCCAGCAGATTCAGCATCACCTGCTGCAATGCATTCTCATTGCCCATCACCACCAGCTCACTCTGCGGCCGCTGCCACCGCAGTTGCACTTTCGCCTGGCCCGCCAGTGGCTGAATGAACTGCACCGCATTGTCGACTAATACCCCCAGGTTCACAGGTCCAAGCTTCAACGCTCCCGAAGTATGAAAGGCGAGCACATTGTTCACAGTTCCGGCCAGCGACCGGATCCCCGCGCGCAGGTTCGATATCCACTCTCCCCTGCGTTCACCGTCCTGCTCAATCAACTCCGCGAAGAGCTCCAGGCTCGCTAATGGATTCCTAATCTCGTGCGCAAGAATCGTTGTGATCTCCGCCAGTGCCATCGCATTGCGCCCCGCCTCGCGGTCGCGCTCAGCATTCTTCTGTCCCGTAATGTCGCGCACGATCAGGATCGCCTGCTCCCGTCCGTCGGCATCTTTCCCCCGCGGAAATGTCTTGCGATGCCGCACATGCAGCCAGCGTTCCCCCGCATCGCTCCGCAGCCGCAGCTCCTGCTCCGTGTCCGTATCGGCATCAGCCGCCAGCGCAAGGTGGATGCCGCTCCGTTCCTCGATCTCCCGCAGCGTCAGCGGATGCCGCCTGCTGCCTCCCGCCCCATTGAGCCCCATCAGCCGGCTGCACTCCGGATTGATAATCGAGATGCTTCCCTTGCCATCCACCACCAGCACACCGCACGGCATCGAATCCACAATCAGCTGCAGCGACAGCCGCATCAGCTCATTCTCATTCACGCTGTCCTTCAGCGCTTTGTTGCGCTCGGCCAGTTCCGCGCCCAGCCCGTTCACTTCGCGCTGTAGCTCGCGATACGAATCCTCCAGCCGCGACGATGTAGCGATAAACTCTGAGAACGCCTGTGCCAGCTGCACTGCGCTGTTCGTAGCCTGTGCTTCCGGCTCGAGCACAGCCGGACGGCCATCGCGCTCGCTATTGAGCATCGCGGCATTCATTGGCGCATGATGAGAACTAGGCAGCATCTGCCTATGGAGTAAGCACGGCAAGGGCCAAAGCTACAGCAGGATGTGCGATGGCAGAATCTCCGGCTCTCCTGCAGCCAGAATGCTGCATCGCTCCAGAACATTTCTCAGCTCGCGGACATTCCCCGGCCAGTCATGCCCTTCCAGCATCGCCAGCGCCTCTGCACTCAGCCTCGCGCCCGGGCAGAATCTTCCCAGAAATACCGCCGCCAGCTTTTCAATATCCCCCTCGCGTTCGCACAGCGGAGGTAGCTTGATCGGGAAGATCGCCAACCGGTAGTACAGGTCTTCGCGAAACAGCTTCTGCTTCACCAGTCTCTGCAAATCGGCATTCGTGGCCGCCACCACCCGCACATCAACCTTCAGGTTGTCCGTCCCGCCGATCCTCTGTATCTCGCCCTGCTCCAGAAACCGCAGTATCTTGCTCTGCAGCGAGAGTGGCATATCCCCGATCTCATCCAGAAATAGCGTCCCGCCATGCGCCGCATGAATGCGCCCAATTCGCGACTGCACCGCGCCGGTGAACGATCCCTTCACATAGCCAAACAGCTCTGCCTCCAGCAGCGACTCCGGAATCGCCGCGCAATTAATCACCGCCATCGGCTGTTTCTGCCGCGGGCTGATCAGGTGGATAGCCTGCGCCACTAGGTCCTTACCCGTCCCGCTCGCGCCCGTCACCAGCACCGTCGTGTCTCGCCGCGCCACCATGTGCGTCAGTTCATACACGCGCTGCATCGGCTCAGAATCTCCCACCATGCCAGAAAGCCCCGGGCGTTTCTCGCTCATCACCCGCAGCCGATGCACCTGCACAGGCGCGATCTGCATCGTCCCGGAATCCGCAGCCGTGCGCAGCACCGTTGCCAGTTGCGCCGAAAGCCGCGTGGGTGACGCCGCCCCCAACACGATCTGCCCCGTATGCGCATGGATTGTCAGCACCTGCACATCCGGATGCCGCGCCGTCACCATCTCCCGGAACTCGCTCGACTCCAGATCAGGCAGCAGCGGATCAAGCAGCAGCACTTCGCTCGCGCTCTCCTGCAGGCATTCAAACGCCTCCGCCCCGCTCGCCGCTTCCGTCAGATTCCACTGCGGCTGTCGCAGCTTCTCACGAAGCTCACGGCGCAATCTTCCATTGGGGCTCACCAGCAACACACCAGCGGCCATGCTCTCAGTCATGCGGAATTGAGGTATTGAAGGCGGTGCTACAACACATGTACTCATGCAGCCATTCTCCGGCGGCGATGTAAACTCTCGCCACTGCGTGGGCCTGCAAACACAAGTACATTCCTGATTCGGGAAGCAGATACCCTCGGCAGGTTCATTTTGGAAAGTTAAATTAATTGAATTGAAAAATCAGCCCTCTACTCGCCGCTCAGCACATAACCCACGCCGCGAATCGTCCGTATCAGCTTCGCCTCACCCGGCACGTCGATCTTATCCCGCAGATACTTCATGTACACATCCACGATATTGGTCGATGGATCAGCGTCGATATTCCACACCTCGCGCAGCAGCGTCACCCGCGAAACCGGCCTTCCCGCATGCTGCATCAGGTACTCAAGCAGCGCAAACTCCCGCAGCGTCAGCTCAATGCTGCGAGCCCCGCGCGTCACAGAGTGCGTCTCCTGGCTCAGCACCAAGTCGCCCACCCGCGCCGCAGCAGACATCGCCGGTGCACTCTGCCGCCGCAGCAAACTTCGGATGCGCGCCAGCAGCTCTAGAAAAGAAAACGGCTTGATGAGAAAATCATCAGCCCCACTATCCAGCGCTCGCACAAGGTCTTCCGTACTGTTGCGCGCCGTCAATACCAAAACCGGCAGCTGCGGATAGCTCGGTCGAATCTGCCGCAGAAACTCCATGCCATCCATCTTCGGCATATTCATATCCAGAATCACCAGGTCATGCGCCGCCGCTTTCGCATCCAGTAACGCAGCCTCGCCATCATGGTGCACCGTCGTCACAAACTGCAGCGCGCTCAGTTCGCGCCCCAGGAACTTGGCCAGCGCCACATCATCATCCACGATCAGAATCTTCTTGTAGCCCTGCGCTACCGGATGGTCCTGCGTTGGTTCCTGCACCATCGCTCCATCAGCACTCACATCTCGATCCGTATCCACTGCCATGCGTACACTTTCCTGTGCCGTCCTGCCGCACCCTTACCGACTTAGATATAACAGTTGTCCCGCCTCCACGCCAGAGGCTGTACCCATCTGCATAACGATTCTCTTCCACCTGTTTCTTTGTCATTTCGAAGCACAGCGCGCGGAATCTGCTTTTAAGTGGCGCCACAATCATTCCCCCTACAGTGAAAATTCCCTGAAATTCCACCCCGCTCTGACCGATATGTAAGTTTGACGTCCCCAGGTATCGCTTCAAATGGGAGCCTTCGCCAATGCGCAAGTTTGAATACCGGCACCCCAGACTCCGAGGCAGCTTCATCGTCGAATTTATCTTTGCTGGCCGCACTCTTCGCGGCACCTGCATCAATATCAGCGATGCTGGCATCCGTGCCACATTAGATGGAGAGGTGCCCGCCGGCAGCACCGGCCTGCTCACGATGCGCCACCCCCACCGCTCTCTCACCATTCAGGCCGTCGCCACTCATCTCCAGGCAGATGAGGTCGGCCTCTCCTTCATCTTCCACAGCAAGACCCAGCGCGAACTCACCCGCCAGTTCCTCGCATCCGCAACCGGCCGAACCTAAAACACCACAACTCCCGGGGGATTCCAGGTACAAGTGCTACAGAATTAATTTTAGGAACCTGTTCTGAGCGAGTCGAAGCGCATGCAAATCTCCCATCCCACAATAGCCCAGCATACGTCGCGCTGTTCGGATCGCCAACGCGAAGACTACTCCGCCTCAAACTCCAACCGCAGCCGGTCGCCATCCATCGTCGCCTTCACCGACTCCAGCGACTTCACAATCCACGTAGCATCCTTCAAAGCCTCGGCACTGTAGAAGCCCATCACGCCCAGCACCTTCGATCCCGCCGCAATGCCCGCTCCCACGCCCGACGGTGCATCCTCCACCACCACGCAATCCTTCGCGTCAAAGCCAAGTATCTCTGCGCCCTTGCGATACGGCTCCGGATCGGGCTTGCCCACCGTCACCGAATCCGCCGTAATCATCTTCTTTGGCACGGGAACGCCCGCAGCGCCCAGCCTGCACTTCGCCAGCCGCGTCGAAGCCGACGTTACAATCGTCCAACGATCATCAGGCAGTGAATTGAGCAGTGCCAACACTCCCGGCAGCAGCTTGGTATCAGCCACATCGCCTACCTCGATGTCCTCGATCGCTTTCAGGCCCACCAGCGGATCAATGTCCGGCCGCATCGCGCGCACTGTATCGATCGCACGCCGTCCATGCGTGATTTGCAGCGTGTGTCCACGGTTCACGCCGTAAATCTCCGCCCACTTTGCCCAACTGCGCTCCACGGAACCGATGGAGCTAACCAGCACCCCATCCATATCAAAAAGCAGACCCTGCGTTGTAATCGAGATAAGTTGGCTCAAGCCTTGGCACCACCCAGCACAAAAGTCTGCGCAGCAGCCAGCACCTTCTCCACCGTCTCCTTCGACGGGCCCTCGCAATACACGCGCAGCAGCGGCTCCGTGCCCGAAGCACGCAGCAGCAGCCACGTCTCCGCCGTCTTCGGATTCTTCTTGCCGCCGGGATTGTCCAGAAAGAACTTGATGCCGTCCATCGTCTCCACGCGCAGCACCTTCATCCCGGCAAACTCCGTCACGCCAGTCTTCGCCCGCTCAATCGCCCCCTGCTTGATCTCTTCCGTAATATGCATGTCCACGCGGCCATACTCGTGGATACCGAACTCGTCCTGCAGCGCGGCAACCAGTTGCCCCAGCGTCTTCTTCTCTTCCGCCATCACGTTAGCCAACACCAGCGAATTCAGCAGCCCATCGCGCTCCGGCAGATGGCGCGCAATGCCGATGCCGCCAGACTCTTCCCCGCCGATCAAAATATCGTGCTCCAGGATCAGGTCCGTCACATACTTGAAGCCGATGCCGTGCTCATGCAGCTTGCGGCCATACTTCTTCGCAATCCGATCCAGCATCAGCGTCGTATTGAACGCTCGCGTCACATCGCCTGGCCACTTCTTGCGCTCCAGCAGCCAGTTCAGTATCACGGCAAAGATCATGTGCGAAGTCACCACGTTGCCGTGCTCGTCCACCGCGCCAATGCGGTCCGCATCGCCGTCCGTAATCAGCCCCGCATCGCACTTGTTGGCCACCACGGCATCGCGTGTCGCCTGGATGTGCGGCATGATCGGCTCCGGATTGATCCCCGGAAACAGAGGATTCTGTTCCCCGCGAATCTCTACGCACTGCACGCCAGCATCTTCAAATATCTTCTTGATCACGCCGCTGCCCGTGCCGTACATCGGATCAATCAAAAACTTGTACCCCGAATCCGCAATCAGCTTCAGGTCCACAAACTTCTTGATCGCTTCAATGTACTCCGGATGGAAATCCACCTCGGTAATTTTTGCCGGCGTCTCGGCCTTCGGCAGCGGCTTCTCCAGGTACGTCTCAATCGCCGCAATGATTGTTGGCTTGCCCGATCCGCCATAGCTCGCCTTGTACTTCACCCCGTTCCAGCTCGCCGGATTGTGGCTGGACGTAATCATCACGCCGCCAGCCGCCTTGCGATGCAGCACGTCATACGACAATGCCGGAGTAGATGTAATGCGGTCTGCGAAAAACACCGGCACGCCCGCACTCGCCAGCGTCTCCACCACCAGTTCGGCAAAACGCCGAGAGCCAAAGCGTGTGTCATACGCTACGCACACGCCCTTTGTTGCACCGTCTTCCACATCCAGCACATAATGCGTGATCGCCGCCGCCGCCGTGCGCACGTTCGCGTATGTAAAATCGTCCGCAATCAGTCCGCGCCAGCCATCCGTACCAAACTTCACTACCGTCTTCTTCGCCGTCATTACTACTCCTCACTCAAACTCTGCTGCCCTGCACCCCTTCGCCCTAACCGCGCGAAGCCATCCGCCGTCCGCGCAGGACTCAGATCAAATCCGTCTTCTTCTCTGCTGCAAGCCGTTTCACAATCTCGCCCACGCGCTGCGAATTCTCCCGCGTCGTAATCAGCAGGGCATCT
Organism: Acidobacteriaceae bacterium; assembly: GCA_036404255.1. GTDB lineage: Bacteria > Acidobacteriota > Terriglobia > Terriglobales > Acidobacteriaceae > JARLFX01. The sequence continues at coordinate 8,037 of DASWOP010000009.1, forward strand.
TCCGTCTCCACTATCACCAGGTTCTCCACGCCCACCAGCGCCACCATCTTGCCCGGCGCGTATACGTAGTTCCCTTTGGCATCGATCACTGAAACGCTCGGCGCCTCTACCACATTTTGCGCCTCATCCGTTCCCGGAGCCTTCACCGCCAACTCATGCTCATGCAGCGCGGCCCACGATCCCAGATCGTTCCACTCGTAATCGGCCGGCACACACAAAATTTTTGCGCCGTCCCCGTGCGACGCCGGTTCCAGCACGGCATAATCCACGCTGATGGACTCGCACTTGCCATACTCTTCGGCAAACACACGCTCAAACTCCGGCGTGCCATACGCCTTCGCAATCGTCTCCAGTGGAGCCACCATGCCCGGCGCATATTT
>DASWOP010000010.1:0-5020 GCA_036404255.1 Acidobacteriaceae bacterium
CGGCATCGAAAATGCCATCGGTCGGCTGCGCCGCGCGCTGCCCAGAAAGATCCACCCCAGCCTGCTTACCCCCAAGCAGATCGACAGTATCGCCCGCCGATATAATCACACTCCTAGAAAATGCCTCGGCTTCAAAACTCCTGCCGAGATCTTCTTATCCCATCTGGTGCACTTCCAATGTGAATCCACATCTTCGCTACGCTCAGAATGACAGGTCTGAAGGTGGTGGCTTGCGGGGCAGGATGCGGGCGGGGACGCCTACGGCGATGGAGTTGGCGGGGACGTCGGTGATGACTACGGCGTTGGCGCCGATGCTGACGTCGTCACCGATGTGGATGGGGCCGAGGAGGGCTGCGCCTGCGCCGATGTCAACGCGGTTGCCGAGGATGGGGGAGCGGGGGTCGGAGGGGTGGCGGAGGCCGACGGTGACGCCGTTGCGGACGACGCAATCGTCGCCGAAGACGGCGTCGCCCGAGATGATGATGGCGCCGAAGTGGTCGATGCGGAAGCGTTTGCCGAGGGTGACTTCGCAGGGGAGTTCGATACCGGTGAGGATCTGGCTGAGGACCTTCAACAGCTTGTAAAGAAAGGAGAAAGGCAGGCGCAACCAGCGCGGCTGGATGCGGTAGCGCCAGCGGCCGAAGCGGTAGACGACCATGGCCCACAGGCCGGGGCGGGTGATGTCGCGGTGGTGGGTTTGCCAGTCGGATTTGAGGTCTTCGAACATTCAGGGTGAGTGTAGCAAAAGAAGCGAGTCAGCGAGTCAGCGAAAAGCAGATTCCGCGCGCTGCGCTTCGGAATGACAAAATGCTACACGTCGGAATGACAAATGTTGTCAAGAGGGTGTGAGTGGGGCGTGATGCGAAAAGGGTTGATTTTATTGGGTAAATTGCTTGCTGGAGGGTTGGCGTAGTGGGGTGCTGGGGTTGGTATTCTGGATAGGTAAGTGAAGGCGAGGTCCGTGTGAGCTTATGTTCCCTTTTACGGGTCCAAGACGGTGAACATGACGGACTACACGGGCGTCTACGGATATTTGTGCGGCGGGAGGCATGGGTAACGCGAGCGGTGCGGTAGAGCAGCAGGTCCCTCCGCTGCGCTGCGGGATGACAAACAAAGGCAGAGACGAACAAGGCAAAAGCGAGAAGCAGATTCTTCGCTGCGCTCAGAATGACAGTTCAAATCAGGGAATGCTCGGAACGGTAAAGAGCCCCTGATTACCAGGGGCGGGGGGGCGAGATGCGGCCCCCGTCGGTCTCGTGCCAGGCCTGATCCAGGGATGAGGCCATCACGTTGTTGAAGAAGACGCGGTGGCCGGCGTGTTCGCGATGGGAGAAGCGGTTGTGGAGGGCGCGCAGGCGGTAGAAGGTGCCTTCCAGCAGAAGCATGAGCCATGCGCCGGGGCCGTGATGTTTGCGAAAGTAGAGCAGCATGCTGCGCATGCGCCAGAGGGTGAGTTGGGAGCCGGTGGTGGAGAACTGCATGTCTCCCATCTGGCGCGAGCTTTCGCCGCCGATGTGGACGACGGCGATATCGGGCCAGTACCAGATCTGGTGGCCGGCGGCGCGGATGCGGAGGCAGAGATCGACCTCTTCGTAGTAGAGGAAGAAGTTCTCGTCGAAGAGTCCAACTTCATCGAGCACGGAGCGGCGGATGATGGAGAAGGCACCGGGAACCCAGTCTGCCTGGGCGGGCTGCATGGGGTCGGCCCAGGTGCGGTCGTTGTGACCGAAGAATCTGGAGTGTGGATACTTTGCGGCGAGGCCGGTGAGCATCAGCATCTCGTGCACCGGAGATGGGAAGCTGCGGGCGGAGGGCTGCCAGGCGCCGTCTTCTCCGATGAGGCGGGCACCGCCAAGGCCGGCGGCGGGTGTTGCGTCCATGTGCTGCGCGGCGAGGAGCAATGAGCCGGGCTGCAGAAAGGCATCGGAGTTGAGCAGGACGAGGTAGCGGCCGCGGGCGTGGCGGATGGCGAGGTTGTTGGCTGCGGCGAAGCCGAGGTTGGTGGCAGAGGGCAGGAACTGAACCTGGGGGAAATCGGCCTGGACCATCTCGGCGGAGTTGTCGCGGGAGTTGTTATCGACGACGAGAACTTCGGTCGTGTAGCCGGGGGTGCAGGTGATCTCCTGCATGAGCGAGGTAAGACAACGGTGCAGAACGTCGCGGGTATTGAACGAGATGATGATGACGGAGAGGTCGATCGGCGTGGCGGGGACGGCGGCGCTGGCCTCAAGGGTCATGTCGTTTCTCCGGAAAGATGATCGCGTAGCAGATTGGCGGTAATTGTGAGGTTATCAGGTTGCGAGTAGGCGGCGAGGACGCGCTGGCGGGCGGCGAGGCCGAGGCGGGCGCGGAGATGGGGATCGGCGAAGAGAAGATCGAGGGCGTCGGCCAGCTCTTCAGCGGAGCCGGGGGCGACGAGAAGGCCGTCTACGTTGTGGGTGATGAGCTCGGGGATGCCGGCGGTCCAGGTGCTGACGCAGGCGAGCTGAATGGCCATCGCTTCCATGAGGGCAACGGGGATGCCTTCGGCGAAGCTGGGCAGAACGAAGACGTCTGCTTCGGCGATGCGGGCGCGGGTCTCTGCGTGGTTGAGCGCGCCGGTGAAGTGAACGGAGGAGGCGAGGCCGCTGGTGGCTGCATAGCTTTGGAGGCTGGCAGCGTCTGGGCCCGCGCCGACGAAGGTGATGTGCAAGGGGTGGCCGCGCTCGGCGAGCAGGCGGCAGGCATCGAGCAGGATGCGCTGGCCTTTGGCGGGGACGAGGCGGCCTACGCAGAGGACCTGAACGGGGAGGGCGATGGTGCGCGGAGTGCGAGCGGCGAAGAGGTCTGCATTTACGCCGAGGCGGGCGACGTGGAGGCGCGGCCAGTGCTGCGGGGCGGCGATGCGCATGAGCTGGCTGCGGCAGTAGTCGGAGATGCAGAGGACGAAGGCGGCCTGCTCGATCTTCTGGCGGAGGAGGAACTGGTCTTCGTTGAAGAACTCGTCAGGGCCGTGGATGGTGAGCGAGTAGGGAACAGCGGCGGCGCGAGCGGCGATGCGTCCGACGGTGGCGACGGGGCCGCCGAAGTGGATGTGGAGATGGTGGAGGTTGCGGGTACGCATCCAGTCGGCTACGAGCAGGGCTTCGATGAAGTAGAAGCAGGTGTAGACGATGCGGTGGAGATCGAGGCCAGTGCTGGTGAAGGCGGCGGAGAGGCCGCGGAAAAAGACAGCCGGGCGGGTGAAAAGGGTGCGGAGGGCGAGGCCAATGGCGCGCAGTTTCGGGGTGGTTTTAACGTAGAAGGTGGGGTTGACGGCTGCGGTGACTTCGCTGTCTGCGGATGCTTCGCTGGCAGGCGCTGCGGAGGCGGCGTTGATGGAGGCCGTCTCGATGATGAAGCCGAGCTGGCGCAGGCCGGTGATCTCATCATGCAGAAAAGTGTGGGAGACGGCGGGATATTGACTCAGCAGATACGCCAAGCGGGGTGCGGCGGCCAGAGTTTCTTTTTTGAGAGTGCTATTCACGCGTTCACAATCTACTGTTGGAGAGAACAGTTCTTAGTGTCGTTGCAGAGATCAATGGAGTTCGCCGGGTTGTAGATCCTCGAGAAGCAGATTCTTCGCTGCGCTCAGAATGACAGGTATAGAAGGTGACTGACGGTATAGAACGTAAACTTCTGAGATAGCACCTAGTTTAGGACAAATCTCAGCCCCATATACCGATTGCTCAATCTGGGGCATGATTCCATTGTGGCGTGTAGCGGGGACGATGCCAAGAATATTTGGGCGAAGCGAACCATGATGCAAAAGACGAAGCGCAAGCGGCGACCGGCGAGACGAGTACGCATCAGCGTGCTGGTAGCGGCGCTGCTGGCGGCGTATCTGTGCACGCCGCCAGCGAATTATCTGCATCCACGGGTGGAGGCGGCGGCCAGCGCGGCACTGGGAATCACACACATTGAAGTGCAGGAGACGGTGCTGCAGCCCGCGGTGGAGCGGGTGGGCATGAACCTGGGCGAGCAGACGTTCTTTGACTCCGGCATGATGCTGAAGAACCTGGTGGCTCGGAATCCGGGGTTCGAGGGCGGAAGCTATCGCAGTATTCTGCACTGTGTGCATGCGGATGCGGCGCGCTGCACGGACGACGATGCTGACAGCGCGTGGGCGAAGGATTTCTGGCGTGACGGCGCGTATGAGTGGATCAGCGGGCCGCTGGAAGGGCACAAAGGGACGGTGACGGGCAGCACGGCGGCGGTGCGCGGAAGCGTGGGCGCGGTGCTGCAACTGGTGGATAGCGCGGGTTCGGGAGCGAAGGCGGCTGGGTTCGCGGGGTATCTGGTGGTGCGGAAGAGCCAGCCGGGCAATGCGATGGCGGGCTGGTGGCCGCAGACGCAGGGCGGCGGGACGCTGACGGCGGAGTCGGCTGACCTTTCGCCAAAGACGGCGGGGAAACAGGCGCTGCGGATGACGGCGGTGGGGGCTGGAGCGTCTGCGGCTGCGATTTCTTACTTCGATACGACGGACGGGCATGCGTTCCTGAGGCTGCAGGGGCGGTACAGGCTGAGTTTCCGGGCAAAGGCTGTGGTAGGTCCGGCGGGGGCTGGCAAGGGGCTTAGGGTGGCGCTGGAGAGGCTTTCGGCGCCTCCGGCGAGCTTTCTGAGCGAGAAGGTGGAACTGGGGACGACGTGGCAGGACCTGCATGTGGATTTTGAGGCGAAGGATGCGGTGGGGCCGGGCGGGGTTCCGGCGGCAGGGGCAGTGCGGCTGACGTTTAGCGCGGAGAATGCGACGGTGCTGCTGGACGATGTTTCTCTGGTTCGCACGGACGAAAGCACGGACAATCCCACGGCGTTTCGTGGTGAAGTTGTGGATGCGCTGAGGGCGTACAGGCCGGGAGTGCTGCGGTTCATGCAGAGCGCGAGCGCGATGGGCAGCACGGTGGACAATCTGCTGGCGGAGCCGGGTGCGCGGGTGCGGGAGGGCTATTCGGCGTGGATGAGCGAGCAGACGGATGTGGGGTATGGGCTGCCGGAGTTTCTG
>DASWOP010000011.1:0-28660 GCA_036404255.1 Acidobacteriaceae bacterium
CGGCATCGAAAATGCCATCGGTCGGCTGCGCCGCGCGCTGCCCAGAAAGATCCACCCCAGCCTGCTTACCCCCAAGCAGATCGACAGTATCGCCCGCCGATATAATCACACTCCTAGAAAATGCCTCGGCTTCAAAACTCCCGCCGAGATCTTCTTATCCCATCTGGTGCACTTCCAATGTGAATCCACACCTTCGCTGCGCTCAGGATGACGGCAACCACAACTGCAAAAACAAGAGCAACGGCAACAATAGGAACAACGGCAAAAGCAAAAGAAAAAGCAGATTCTTCGCGCAAGTGCGCGCTCAGAATGACAGGGTATATGGAATGAACTTCTATCTCAGGGTATATGGAATGAACTTCTATCTCAGGGTATATGGAGTGAACTTCTGGTCAGAACCTATGGAGTGAACTTCTATCCAGAGCCTATGAAGTGAGCTTCTATCCAGAGTATATGGGTGAATTTCTATCTCAGGGCATTAGTGAGCGGGTGGTGGCGATGTGAGATCTTTGCGCTGCCAGACGCGGACGTAATCGATCACAAAATCGGCGGGGAGTTTGTGGTCGTCGAGAGCGTCATTGTCCCATCCGCCGGAGGGGTAGGTGAACATGAGGTACTCGGGGACGGAGGGCACGCGTTCGTCTTCGAAGCGAAGAACCTCCCTGCCGTTGCAGTAGAAGACGAGCAGGCCGGGCTGCCAGAGGACGCCGGAGGTGATGTAGCCATCCTTGTCTGGCTGCACGTAGATCTTGGTGCTGCCGGTGGAGCGATGATCCGCCTTGTAGCCGTCCCAGTGGAGGGCGATGTTGTAGCGGTAGATCCCCCAGCGAGAGAGGAACTCCATGATGTCAAGCTCCATGCCGCCGTTGCGCGTGTCGCCGCGTTTATATTTGTCGCCAGCAGCGGGGCCACGGTCGGGCATCATCCAGAAGGCGGGCCACAGGCCGGGCGCGGATGGCAGCTTCATGCGCGCTTCAAAGTATCCGTAGCGCTGGGTGAACTTGCCGAAGGAGTCGAGGAATCCGGCGGCGTATTCGGTCTTCTTCTGCTGCGGATCGTCGTTGTGGAAGCCCGTCTTCTTCTCGTAGCGCAGGGTGGCTGCACCGTTACCGATGATGACGTCGTCCTTCGTCCAGTGGGTGCGCTGGTCGTAGTAGTTGTCTCCGTAGATGTTCCACTTTTTGTCGTCGAGGGTGGTGCCGTTGAACTCTTCGTCGAAGGTCGCGACCCAGTCGCCGGGGACGGGTGGGCGCTTGCCCAGCCAGACGGGCAAGGTAGCGGGAGGCGCGGCGGCGGTGATGGATTCGATCAGCAGCGACGCCGGGCCGGAGGGGCTTTCAGCACTTATGGCAATGGCGGAGACAGCATCGCTGATGAAGGGCGTTCCGGTGCCGGGGCGGCCATGATAGAGCGCACTCTTCTCGCTGTTGGCGGGCATGGCGACCCAGGGTCTGGAGGCCAGGAACGAGACGTTGAGGACGCGCTCTTCGCCGGGTTGCAGCGGTGTGGCGAATCTCATGGTATCTGTAGGGCCGTCGTTGCTGTTGATCAGGGCGTTGGGCGTGATGGGCGCTTTGCCTGTGTTTTTGAGCCTGAAGTGAACCTCAACGTAGTCGCGCAGATCCCAACGGCCGATTGCCGGCTTCAGCAAGACTGATTTTCCGCTGCCGCCGGAGAAGGTGGCGGCGATACCGTCTGGCGTGAAGGAGGCTTTGGCTCCGCCGGTGGTGGTGAGTTGTTTCGCGGGATCGAATGCGGCGTCTTTGCCGAAGAGGATGCCGTTGGTGGGTTTGGTGCGTATGGTGGCGGGATCAATCGGCGGTGCATCGCCGGGATGGCCGGCGGCGGTGAGGGACTGAATCTGAAAGACCTGCGGGTTATCCGACTTGCCGGCGAATAGCTTGATGTGGCTGATGGCAGCGGAGTTGAGGGCGTAGCCAGGATGGCCGTAGGAGGTGCCGAAGTAGACGGTGAGCGTGGTGGATTTGCCGGGAGGGAGGGTGGCGAGCTCGGCGTTCCAGGGATTTGCCTGCCAGTTGCCGTCGTTGTCCAGCCGCAGGTTGACACGGAAGGGTTTCTCGCCGGGGTTGAAGATGCGGATATCGACGTGACCGTAGGCGGAGAGGTCAAACTTGCCGCCGGGAGCGGCGATATCGATGCCTGGATAGCCCGTGGTCGCGGGCGGAATGGTGACCTGCAAGGCAGGGGATCCGGACTGGCGGACGTTGGTGACGGTCACGGCGGCGGAGGTGGTGGTGCCTCCCTGAGCGGCAAAATCTGCGGCGGGGTTGAGAAGCTGCTTCACGTCAGATTTCTGCGCGGCGAGGGGCAAAGCCGGCAGCAGGAGAGCTACAGCGAGAGCGCAGGCAAAGCAACGTATTACGGAGGCGCGATCTTGAAACAGGGCAGGCATGATCTGGAGGTTACTTGACATTGGACTCATTGGGCTCGCACACTGGATTCGGTTGAAATCGTTTTCAAATCTATCACGCTATATTGACGCGTGTCGCGCCCCTGGAGAGTATCTGTGCTTTCGAAGATATGTTTTGCTGCATCCCTGTTTCCTTTTGTACTGCTGGCCGGCGCATGGGGACAGAAGCCGCCCGCTATTGAACTGAAGATCGATGCCAGTGCGAAGGGCACAGCGTTTCCGCACTATTGGGAGCAGATGTTCGGCTCCGGGCGGGCGATTCTGAGCCTGCGGGAAGGCTACCGGAAGGACCTGCGGACGGTGAAGCAGGCAACCGGCTTTACCTATGTGCGCTTCCATGCGATCTTTCACGATGAGGCGGGCTTCTTTGACCTGGATGCGAATGGCAAACCGATCTACAACTTTTCGTATGTAGACCAGATCTACGATGGGCTGCTTGAAAACGGTGTCAAGCCATTCGTGGAATTGAGCTTTATGCCGCAGAAGATGGCGTCCGATCCGAAGATGTTGCATACCTTCTGGTACAAGCAGAATATTTCTCCGCCGAAGGACTATGCGATGTGGGATGCCATGATCGAAGCCTTCACGCGCCACCTGGTGGAACGGTATGGCATCGACGAGGTCTCGCAGTGGTACTTCGAAGTGTGGAATGAGCCGAACATCGACTTCTGGGGCGGCGATCCGAAGCTGGAGGCGTATCTGAAGCTGTACGACCACACGGCGCGTGATGTGAAACGCGTGGACGGACGGCTGCGAGTGGGCGGTCCGGCTACGGCGCGCGTGGAGTGGACGCCGGAGTTTCTGGCGTATTGCAAGCAGCATGATGTGCCGGTTGATTTTCTATCGACCCATGTCTATGGCAACGATTCTTCGCAGGATGTCTTCGGCACGAAGGAAGTGATTCCGCAGGACAGGATGGTCTTCCGCGCAGTCAGCAAGGTGCATGAGCAGATCAAGGCATCGCCCTATCCGCAGATGCCGCTGATCATGAGCGAGTACAACGCGACCTATCTGACGCAGCCGGAGGTTACGGACTCAACCTTCATGGGGCCGTGGCTGGCCAATACGATCCGCCAGTGCGATGGGCTGACGGCGATGATGAGCTATTGGAGCTTCTCCGATGTGTTTGAGGAGCAGGGCGTGGTGAAGACGCCGTTCTATGGCGGCTATGGGTTGATCGCGGAGAACAATATTCCCAAGCCAGCACTGAACGCATTTGCCATGCTGCACGAATTGGGGGAGACGCGGCTGCATGTTGATTCGGACTCGGCGCTGGTGACGCGGCGCAAGGATGGCGCCATTGTGGCAGCGCTGTGGAACTATGCGCCGCCTTCTGCGGAACCGGTAACCGGAGCGTCGAAGAGCTTTGTGCTGAAGCTGGCGGGGGCAGGCAAGCATGCGCGCATCACGCGGCTGGATGCCACGCACGGGAACGTGAATCCGGCGTTTGCGGCTATGGGGAAGCCGGCGAATCCGTCGCAGGCGCAGATCATTGCGCTGCGTGAGGCGGGAAAGCCAGCGGCGGCGGAGGTGCGGACGCTGGAGAAGAACGGCGAGCTGAAGATTGACGTTCCGTCGCAGGGGTTGGTGGTGGTAGAGATCGTTCCATAAGAGTTTGAGGGGTAGGGGAACGGAGATACTTGACAATCGTCTGTGGAAGCGATGATGATGCCTTGAAAACGATTTCAGATCGTTTTTGTGTGTTCGTACAGATGAACACATTCCAGCTACTGGAGCTGGCCTATGCGACCTATCTATCTTCTTTTCGCGGCTGTTCTGCTGGCGGGCTGCGGAGTGCAGCCACCGGCAGGGAATAGTGCAGCCACGACTCCTGCGCCTGTCTTGAACCAGGCGATCGTTACGGTGTTGCCTGCGGGGTTGCCAGCGGCGTATCCGACATTCACGGAAGACTTCAACCAGGGATATCTCGACCAGACGAAGTGGTCGAACAGCTACGTGAATACTTCGACCTTCGATACGGACCGGCCGCTGTGGACCAGCGATGCGTTTGATTTTCTGCCGGGCGGCGGCATCCGATTGCGCGCGGACAACAGGCCGACCACGGTGCCAGCGAACCATCCGGGGTTGAATAAGCTGTATACCGCCGGTGCGATTACGACCTACGGATCTTTTTCGCAGGCGTATGGATATTTCGAAGTGAAGGCACGTCTGCCAAAGGGGTCGGGAATGTTTCCGGCGTTCTGGTTCCTCGCGCAGAACGTTGGCATCTATCCGCCGGAGATCGATGTCTTCGAGGGACAGGGCGCGGACCCAACGTATCAGGATGAGAACTGGTTCTGGAAGAATCCGACGACAGGCGCAACGGCTGATGCTCCGAACGCCTATTCGGGCGGGCCGGATTGGACGGCGGCTTACCACACCTATGGGCTGGCGTGGATGCCGGGACAGTTGATCTTCTACATCGACGGGCTGGCGCACTACACGCAGAACAGCGCAAACGTTACGGCGGAGCCGATGTACATCATTCTCGATGCGGATATCGGCATCTTCAATCACGGAACGATTGTGGGCACGTCGCAGTTTCCGGGCTATCTGGATGTGCTGTACGTGCATGCGTATCAGTTCCAGGGCATGCCGGCGGGGAATACGATTCCGTTTACGTGGGGCAAGACCACACTGTCTGCATTGACCGTGAGCCCGGGCGATACGGTGACGCTCCACTCCACGCTTGTGAATGGACCGACGAGTGGGACGGGGAATGACGGGACAACGGGGCCGCACGTGAATTTCCTGGTGAAGGATTATTTCTACGACGCTAACAGCACGGTGTATTCCAATACGGCGATTACGGTTCCCACGCCGATGGATGCAGGAGCTACGCTGCCGGTGACGGCATCCTTCAAAGTGCCTACGACGATGCCTGCAGGAATCTACAACTACAGCATGTCGGCTTGTTACAGCGTTGGGTGCAGCTCCAGAAGCCAGTTGAATCCGGGAGGCGCGCCGGCGCGGTTTACGGTGGTTAGCCAACCGCTGCTGACGCTTTCCTCTCTGGGCTTAACTCCACCGCAGGGCAAGCCGTACAGCGGTTCGGTCACCTATCTGGATAGCGGCAAGACGATCCAGATGCAGGGAAACATGTGGCTCACAGCACCCTACAGCTATACCGTGACGCCGAGCACGATGCTGGAGTTTGATTTCAGCTCCACTGCTGCAGGCGACGATTACTGCGTTGGACTTTTCCCCAGCGCGAACTACGGGGCGCTGCCGGCGCAGCAGTTTCTGTTTCAGATCGGCGGTGGGCGGCAGCTTGGAGTGCAGAGCTTCAATCACTACGTGACAAGCTCGGGCAGTATTCACTACATGATCCCGGTGGGCGATTACTACAACGGCAGCATGGTGAACCTGGTGCTGCTGAGTACGAACGGAACCACCGCAAATGCTAACGCCACCTTCAGCAATATCCGAATCTACGAAGGGCCATAGCGCACAGTGCATACTTTGATGAAACAATTTGCTCCCACGCTCCGTTCGTTCACCGTCGCTACGCTAACCACCGCAATGCTGCTGCTTGCCGGCTGCGCGACCGAAGGAACTGCCGCACCTGCGCCACAGGCGGGCGCGGCGCTGCAGGGGAGGGTTCATGGCGGGCAGAGTCCGATCGCAGGGGCGCAGATCTATCTACTGGCAGCGGGTACATCAGGGTATGGCGGCGCATCGACTTCGCTGATCAATCGTGGCAGCAGCGGAACGACTGCGATTGGGCAGTATGTAGTGACGGATGCGCAGGGGATGTTCACAATTACCGGCGACTATACGTGCACGCCAAATTCGCAGGTTTACATTCTGGCGCTGGGGGGCAATCCGGGGCTTGGTGAGGGACAGACGAATCCGGTGCTCGCGCTGATGGCGGTGCTGGGTAACTGCCCGAGCGGTGGATCGTTCCTCAGCTCGATCCCATTTATCTCGATTAATGAGGTCACTACTGTGGCCGGTGTCTATGCACTGGCAGGGTTTATGACGGATGCGACGCACGTGGCTTCCAGCGGTACTGCACTTGCGCTGACGGACATTGCCAATGCGTTTGCTACCGCAGGTAATCTGGTGAATGTTGGGACGGGCAGCGCGTACAGCGTTACACCCTCAACGACAACGGGTGTGGTGCCGCAGGCGGAGATTAATACGCTAGGAGATATTCTGCAAGCCTGCGTGAACAGCAGTGGAGATACAACAACGACAACCGCTGCCTGCTATCAGCTATTTGCCGCGACGAACAATGGCACTGCGCCTGCCAATACGGTGGAGGCGGCGCTGCATATCGCTCATGCTCCGGGCAGCAATGTGAATGCACTTTATATGTTGCTGACATCGATTGGAGCGGCGTTCAGTCCGGCGCTCAGCGCGGCACCGAATGACTGGACAATTGGCATTACATACAGCAGCCCAAGTTTTGGGTTGTCTCCGGTGAGCACGGCGGTGGATGGTACGGGGAATGTCTGGACGGTGCAGCAGGATACGAATTCTGTGACGAAGTTGAGCAGCTTTGGCGTGATGGCGGCGGGTTCACCCTTTACCGGATTTTCGCTGCCGACGCAGGTGGCGCTGGATAGCCTGGGGAATGCGTGGGTGACCAATGCGGCCAGTTCTGGACAGTTGCTGACAAACCTGGGAATTACGAAGATTGCGGCAGCGGACAGTTCGGAGACGAACTACACGACTGGCGGGATCATGCGACCAGCGGGCGTGGCGATTGATGCTGCGAATAATGTGTGGACCGCTAACCAGGTGCTGGCGGGCGGCAACGTGAGCCGCATAACCAATGCGGGTGCTGCGTTCACAACAAATGTGGGGCCGTTTGGCGGTACGGAGGAGCAGGCGGTGCAAAGCATTGCGATCGATGGCTCCGGCAATGCATGGACGACGACCGCATACAACGCGTTGAACCGGATGAATGCAACGACGGGGAATCTGAGTTACAGCAACACCTATAGCGCGTTGACGCTGGGGGCGCTGGCAATTGATAGCTCGTCGACGGTGTGGATCGCCGACCCGGTGAATGGCGTGAACGGTCTGAACGGCGCTACGGGGAGCTTTCTTGCGGGCTCGCCGTTTAGCGGAGGGGGCATTCGGAATGTCAGCAGCATTGCGCTGGACGGTGCAAACCAAGTCTGGACAGCCAGCTACACGGCGCTTTCTACGGGCTGCACGGGACAGGTGAGCGGCATAACGAAGACCGGAGTGGCGGTTACGCCATCCTCGGGTTACACCACGCCAACGCTGAGCACGGAGACAAATGGCTGCGTGTATTCGCTGGCAATCGATGGTTCGGGGAACATCTGGTATGCCGGGCCGGGGACGATCACGGAGTTCGTTGGAGTGGCAGTACCGGTGCATACGCCTATCATTCCGACGGCACTTGCTGTGAAACCTTGAACCGCTTGAACGACTTAGAGAAATAGTTGCCCATTCTGTGACGAGAGTGATAATTTGGTTGACCGTGATTGAAAACGTTTTCAAAGTAATAGCTGCTGAGAGATATTCGCAGGTGTAAGCGGCGGCGTTGAAGAGAGATTTGGACTTGGTTTTGATAAGAAGGAGATTTTGATGAGAGGTTGGTTCCATACCGCAGTTGCCATCTGTTTGCTCGCGTCTGTACAGGGTTTTGCGCAGGCTCCGGTGGCAGATAGCCCCGAGATTGAGCACAGGGTTGACGCCATGCTGTCGAAGCTCACGATGGAGCAGAAGATCGATCTACTGGGCGGGAAAGACTCGTTCCGCATTGGGCCGGTGCCTGCTATCGGGCTTCCTAATCTGAATATGTCGGACGGGCCGCTGGCGGTAAAGCTGTTTGGGACATCCACCGTATTTGCAAATGGCGTGGGGCTGGCCGCGGCATGGGACCCTGCGCTGGCGCAGAAGGTTGGCACTGCCATGGGGCAGGAGGCGCGGGCTGCGGGCGCGCATTTTCTGCTTGCGCCGGGCATGAATATCTATCGCTCGCCGTTGGCGGGACGCAACTTTGAGTATCTGGGAGAGGACCCGCTGCTCGCGGGCCGTGTGGCGGTTGGGATTATCCAGGGAGTGCAGAGCCAGGGCGTGATTGCGACGGCCAAGCATTTTGCGGTGAACAATTCAGAGTTTGACCGCCACGGCAGCAGCTCCGACGTGGACGAGCGCACGTTGCGCGAGATCTATCTGCCTGCGTTTGAAGCCGCTGTGAAAGAAGGCCACGTCGGTGCGTTGATGAACTCGTACAACCTGATCAATGGCGTTCATGCTACACAAAACCATCTGCTGAATTGCCAGATCGCAAAGGATGAATGGAAGTTTGATGGCATCATCATGTCAGACTGGGTGGCTACGTATGACGGCGTGGCCGCAGCGAATAACTGCCTGGACGTGGAGATGCCCAGCGGAGAGTTTATGAATGTGAAGACGCTGCTGCCGGCGATTGCAGATGGGCGCGTCTCCAAGGCGACGATGGATGACAAGGTTCGGCGCATCCTGCGCAAGGCGGTTGAGTTTGGATTCTTTGACCGCGATCAGCGGGACCTGAACTCGCCGATCTTCAGCAAACAGCATAGCGAGCTGGCGTTGCAAGGCTCGCTGGAGGGCATGGTGTTGCTGAAGAATGCGGACAATGTGCTGCCGCTGGATCGGAAGAAGATCCGCTCGGTGGCGGTGCTGGGACCGAATGCGTATCCGGCGGTGATTACAGGTGGCGGCAGCGCTCAGGCGGCGGCGTTCGCACCGGTGGGTGTGCTGACTGGTATCGGCAACTACCTGGGCGACGATGTGAAGGTCTATTACGATCCGCGCGGATTTCTGCGGCCGAAGGAGCTCTTTAGCAAGACGAATTTTGTTGCGGACGGGAAACCGGGCATCAAGATCGAGGTCTTTGCCAATGCGAAGTTTGCAGGCACGCCGGTGGTGAGCAAGGCGGACCACGTGGATAGCTGGCCGGGTTCGGAGTTTGCATGGCGCAGCGACGATCTGAAGTCTGTGCGGTACACCGGCAGCTATGTGCCGACGAAGACGGGCCGCTATGTGGTGATGACTGCCGCGAATGGTTCGGATGTCTATCACCTCTACCTTGACGGCAAGCAGATTGCAGCGCAGGAGAAGGCGGAGAGCCAGACGCCACACGCGGTAGAGATTGAGCTAACTGCGGGCAAGGCGGTGGATGTCCGGTATGATGTGCTGCCAAATACGCCGTCGGTATGGAACGGACTGGCGATCTATCCGGTGGACGAGCTGGTATCAAAGGAAGCGGTGAAGCTGGCGGCTATGGCGGATGCGGTGATCGTCTCAGCCGGTTTTGATCCGACGACTGAGTCGGAAGGTGTTGACCGTACTTTTGAGTTGCCCTATGGACAGGATGCGCTCATCCAGGCGGTTGCTGCTGTGAATCCGCGAACGATCGTGGTGCTCAATAGCGGCGGAGCGGTAGACACTTCAACGTGGATCGACAAGGTGCCGGCGCTGCTGGAAGCATGGTATCCGGGGCAGGAGGGCGGCACCGCAATTGCGCAGGTGCTGTTTGGCGAGCGCAGCCCGGAAGGCAAGCTGCCCATGAGCTGGGAGACGCGCTGGCAGGATAATCCGGTTCACGACAACTACTATCCGAACACCGGTGAGGCGCACCATATTGCGTATCGCGAAGGTGTCTTTGTGGGGTATCGCTACTACAGCGGAAGTGCGGTGAAGCCTGCGTATCCGTTTGGATTCGGATTGAGCTATACGCAGTTCGCGTTCAGTAATCTAAAGCTATCAACAGAGAAGCCTAAGAGGGGCGAGAAGGTTAGCGTCAGCTTCGACGTGAGGAATACGGGCAAGCGCGAAGGCGCGGAGGTTGCACAGCTCTATCTCGGTGACCCTTCGGCTAAGGTGAAGCGGCCCGAGAGGGAACTAAAGGGATTTCAAAAGGTGCGGCTTGCTCCGGGTGAAAGCACGCACGTCACGCTGGAGTTAGATGAACGGGCTATGTCTTATTTTGATGTGACGACGCATGCATGGAAGGCTGATGCGGGACTCTTCCATGTCTATGTTGGCGATTCATCTGTAGCCACGCCACTTGACGCAAGCTTCACGCTGCAGCCTTAGGGATGCGGAGATATCTATGATGATCAATCGTCGCAGTTTTCTGTATGGTGCAGGTTCGGTGTTGGCGCTCAGCCGGCTCGCGTTTGCAAAACAATCCGAGTTTGATTGTGATATCTGTATCGCCGGCGGCGGAACGGGTGGAGTTGCAGCGGCACTGGCTGCTCTGCATCGGGGAATGCGGGTAGTGATGTCTGAACCGACGGACTGGGTGGGTGGGCAGCTTACAGCGCAGGCCGTGCCACCGGACGAGCATCCTTATATTGAGAAGTTCGGCTGCACACGACGCTACCGCCAGTATCGCAATGATGTGCGGGATTACTACCGGCAGCATTATCCTTTGACCGCCGAGGCTAAGGCGAGGCCGGAGCTGAATCCGGGTAATGGAGGATCTTCGCAGGTCAGCGCGGAGTTTCGAGTCTGCATGGCTGTGCTGGAGGCGATGCTGCTGCCTTATATCGGGAACGGACAGTTGACGCTGCTGTTGCGGCATACGCCGGAGAGCGCGTCGATGGATGGCGATAGCATCCGCGCGCTGACGCTGAAGGATGCGGTGACCGGTAGAACGCACACCGTGACGGCGCGGTATTTTATTGATGCAACAGAGCTGGGCGATCTGCTGCCGATGACGAAGACCGAGTTTGTGACAGGAACGGAGTCGCATGCAGAGACCGGGGAACTGCATGCACCGGCGGTGGGGAATCCTGCGGGCAGCCAGGGCTTTACGTATTGCTTCGCTATGGACTATCTGCATGACGAAGATCACACCATCGATAAGCCTGCGGATTATGCTTTCTGGCAGAATTTTGTGCCGAAGCTGACGCCGCCGTATCCGGGCAAGCAGATCAACTGGACGATTCCGGTGCCGACCGCTGCCAATAAATCCTGGACGCAGTACATGCAGCCGAATCCGGATGCCAAGCACGATACCTGGGGGAACCTGTGGTTCTACCGGAGGATTGCGGACCCGCGCAACTTCAAACCAGGCGCGTATCGCAGTGGCATTACGGTGGTGAACTGGTTCCAGAATGATTATTCAGACCGCGATCTGCTGACAGCATCGCCGGAAGAACGGGTGAAGCTGCACCACAACGCGCGGCAGCTTAGCTTGTCGTTGATGTACTGGATGCAGACGGAAGCGCCGCGCATTGATGGAGGCGCGGGATTCAAGGGCCTGCGGTTGCGGCGCGATGTTACCGATACCGAAGACGGGTTGGCGAAGCACGCGTACATCCGCGAGGCACGGCGCATCAAGGCTGAGTTTACGGTTACCGAGAAGCATGTCGGCACGACGATGCGGATGCAGGAGACGGGCAGATCCAAAGATGATGTGCGCGCTGCGGTCTTCGCGGATTCGGTGGGAGTGGGAGCTTACAAGATGGACCTGCATCCGACGGCAGGCGGAGCGAACACCGTTGATGCCAGTGCGGTGCCATATCAGATTCCGCTGGGCGCGCTGCTGCCAATCCGGACTGAAAATCTGTTGCCTGCTGCCAAGAATATTGGCACAACGCACATGACCAACGCCTGCTACCGGGTACACGTTTCGGAATGGAACATTGGCGAGGCAGCGGGAGCGGTGGCGGCACAGGCGGTGCGGACGGGGAAGACGCCTCGGCAGATCAGGGCGAATAAAGGTCTGCTTAGCGACCTACAGTCGGATCTTCGCCAGGATGGATTTGAACTGGAATGGCCAGCGGAAGCCAAGGCGATCGACTGGTAAGAGGCGCTCCGCAAAGGCTATTAAAACCGGGAAGTCAGTGAATCTCAAGGACGTAGAAAATGCCATATTGGACGATACGGAACGGGCTTGACAAGGGTTGCTTGAAAACGATTACGATAAGCAGATCCCTGTTAGAAGCTGCTCCTGGCATCTGTACGTCCTTTGCCGGAATCGAGACCGGCAGAAGGGGTGCATGCCTGTCAACGATAGCTCCCGGAGAATTTTTCCAGGCATGTTCGATGGCGATGGATGGATTGAACGGAACCAGCCACGGACGGAACAGACAGCCATTGCAAGAGCGAAGGACCGATGCAGACAGGGATGTTGAGTATGCGTAGAAAGAATCGAATGCCGGGCCAGATAAGCACCTGGAGCTGGATTGCTGCTGCGTTCGGCATGCAGACGTTTTCGTCTGCTGCAAGGGAGCAGCGGAGACTCCGCGCAGGTTTAGTGGTTGCCGCTATTCTGTTTGCTTGTTTTCCCATCGGCGTTCACGCACAGCAGGGAACGGGTTCGATTGCGGGGAAGGTAATCGATGCAACCGGGGCGGTGATTCCGGATGCGACGATCACCATCACGAACCAGGCCACACTGAGCAGCATCAGTCTGAAGTCCGATGCCGGGGGAGAGTATTCGTCTCCGCCGCTCACGTCTGGGCAATATATGGTCGAGGTGGAAAGGGATGGATTTCGTCCCGCGGTACAGAAGGACTTCGCGCTTGATAACGACCAACATGCGCAACTCGACTTCACGCTGCAGGTAGGTGATATGTCGCAGCAGGTGGAGGTGCAGGCCAATGCGCCAGCGCTGAATACGTTCAATGCGAGCCTGGGCTCTGTGCTGGACAATTCGGTAGCGGAGTCGCTGCCGCTTAATGGCAGCAGCGCGCTTTCACTGATCCAACTGGATCCGAGCGTTATCTCCGCCTTCGGCCCGGTGAACGAGGGGTTCAATGATCGCGGCACGGGAGTCTCTAACATCCGAATTGGCGGCGGTGTGTCAGGTTCAAACGCTAACCTGCTGGACGGCGCCAATAACTTACAGACGACGAGGGGGGAAGTCCTGATCAACTCCACGGTTACGGGCATCCAGGAGACGCGGCTGATGTATGGCGTTGTGAGCGCGCAGTACGGCCTGACCTCCGGCGGCGTGATCGCGATGACAACCAAATCCGGCACGAATAACTTTCACGGACAGGTCTACGAATACTTTCGTAATACCGCATTGAATGCAGTGAACCACTTTGCAGCACCGGGGACGCGGCCAGCCATACGCTACAACCAGTATGGTGCGGCGCTGGGCGGGCCCATCATGCACGATCGAGCATTTGTTTTTGGGAACTACGAGGCATATAGGAATACGCAGGTCAATCCGAGCATCGCGACGGTTCCGACGTTGCTGGAGCGCGGTGGTGACTTCAGCGATCAGCCGGCCATTATCTATAATCCTGACAATGTAATAACAGGGACAATTTGCAGTCCACCTCCAAATCAAAGTCAATGCCTAACAAATCCTCGGGTGGCTTATGCGAACAACAAGATTACCTCCTTTGACAAGGCAGCGCTCGCCTTTCAGGAGGCTTTTGTTCCGAAGCCTAACCTGGGCGGCCCCGGAACGCTGGTCAATAACTACGCTTCCGATGCGCCACTTATCTCATCGCAGACGGCGGCAATCGGCAGGATCGACTGGCAGATTAATAACCGGTTGAGCTTTTTTGGGCGCTATGCCTATTACGAGAACATCACGAACAATGAGGGCAACTATGGCTCACTGCCCTTAGCCGCGAGCACCCGGAATGACGATCTGCGCAATCAGGATGTGACCCTGGGATTGACCAAGGTGGTTTCGGGAACGATGCTGAACGATATACGCGTAGCGGTGGGCAGAAGCTATTTTCCATTTGCGGCAGGAAGCACTGGCGGCAACTGGCCCCAAAAGCTTGGCATCAGCAGCTCTGTTCCCAGCACTACGCTGCCGGCAATCTCGATTGCAAATTACGGAATTCAGGTATCAACCAATACGGGCCTGCGTACATCACTTATTCCTGAGATCAATGACACGTTGACGATACTGCACGGTCTGCACAGTATTCACGTTGGCGCGGGTGCGCGGTTTTATGAGGCATACAACAGCTCCAATGCGTATCCATCTGGCTCGTTCTCATTCAGCCAGTCGGTCACCGGGCAAGTCGGGTCAAGTTCTATTGGGACAGGGAATTCCTATGCCAGCTTTCTGATTGGCAAGCCGGGATCTGTGACGGCGACTGTTGCCGGAGGTTCGGTTGCCCGCAGTTTCAGCGTTAACGGTTTTGTTCAGGACGACTGGCGCGTTTTACCAAGTCTTACGGTTAACCTTGGTATCCGGTATGACTATCAAGCAATCCCGTGGGAGAAAGCGAATGGGTTCAGTACCCTGCGGCTCGATCAGATCTATTCCCCGACTCCGGTGCCTGGCTCGCCTGGGTTGCCCGGTTTGCCGGGACGAGAGGTGTACGCCAACGGCAACAGTCGCAATTTTGAGCATGAGAATTATCACGACTTCGGACCGCGTGTTGGATTTGCATGGCAGATTTCGAGCCGCCACCATACCGTTCTGCGCGGAGGATATGCGCTTTATTATGCTTCAGCAGTGAATCAAGTGAATACCAACGCTACCGATGGCTTCGGTACGAACACGACAAACTACGAATCACAGAGTACCTACGGATATATATCGCAGTTTTCAGATGGCTTCCCCTACACTCCTCTTGGATTGCCTCGAACCGCCGGGGGGACGGGGATGCTGCTGGGACAATCGCCTACGGTTCAGCCGGTCTCAGCTCCGACACCAGCGTCTCAGCAATTCGCGCTGTCTCTTAATCATGAGTTTGCAGGGAAGACGATTGTGACGATCTCACTGATCCAGAATCACGGTACGCATTTTCCGATGACCGGGATTAATCTGAATCAGCTGAGTCCGCAAAATATGGTATTGGGCCAGGCTGCGCTGGAGTCTCCCACCACTAATCCTTATTCTGGGTACGGTATTAAGGGTTCGTTCGGCGGAAAGAATTTACAGGTACGGCAGGCGTTGGCACCCTATCCGTACTTCTCGCGAATTTACGAATACTATCCGCATTTCGGCGGATTTTTGGGACGTGGCGCGCAGATAGTAATCTCGCGCCCAATCTCTGCCAATCTACAGATGCAGCTTGGCTACAGTCGCAGCAAGCTGCTAAGTGATCCGCTGGTTTCGACGATTACGGCACCAGCGACAGTGCAGGCATCGCTACAGAATAACTATGCACCTCACTCTGAGTACGGCATTGATCCTACCGATGTCACAAATCGATATACCGGCAATCTGACGTATGGGTTACCGTTCGGTGCGAGGCGCACATTTTTCAATCATGCGTCTACGGGAGCAAATCGCTGGATCAGCGGCTGGAGCGTGGCGAGCACGTTCACGATTGAGTCTGGCCGGCCGCTGGCGATTACGGGAACCAATAACAATACGGCTACGCGCCCAAACTTTGTGCCGGGCGTGAACCCGAAGCTGCCGCATCCCAACGTTGCCGAGTGGTTTAATACGACTGCATTTACAGTTGCGCCACCCTACACGTTCGGTAACGTGCCACGCACGCTTTCGACGCTTCGCGGACCGGGTGCGTTCAACCTGAATTTGAATTTAAGCAAGATAACGAAAATCAACCGGTATACGGGCGAGTTCCGTCTTGATGCTTTCAATGCAATCAACAAGACAAATTTAGGCAATCCGAATGTGAACTACGTTGCACCCAATAGCACGACGACGGTTTCAACAGGCGCGAATGGACTTGCAACTGCCTTTGGCACGATCACTTCGGCGCAGTCTTCACGCAATATGCAAATTACAGTGAAACTGCGGTTTTAGGTTCAAGCAAGTATGTAAGCCATCAAAGATTTTGCAGCCCCAAGTAGAAACGCTGGGGCCGCATCCAGTTTTTACGGCCATCACGTTTCGGGAGTTCAACGATGAATCGCTTTTCCATGCGTACCGCCCTCGCCGCTCTGTGCACCTCTGCACTGTTACTGGCCGTTTCGTCTGCTTCAGCGCAGGTCACGCTGACCTCTGCCGTCGCATGGCCTGCAGCCACCACCCAGCCCGGCGGCACCGCCATCGTCGCGCCTGAGGCAGTCTATGCCGACACGCATGGCAATATCTTCGTCGCCACCGGCAATACTGCCAGCGCAGTTTGGGAGATTCCAGTCAATGGCGGCCCGGCATTTATGGTGGCCACGAATCTGACTTCGGTTCGCGGGGTTGCAGCCGACTCGCAGGGAAATATCTATATCGCACAGAGCGGTAGTTCTTTCTTCATCCAGAAAATTCCGGCAGGCGGCGGGACACCCACAAATTTTGGCAGCGCCGGCCTCAGCCGTGCCTTCCTGATGACGGTGGACATGAACGACAACCTGTACGTGGCAAACGGCGGCAACGGCGTCGCCAAATTTGCACCGGACGGAACGATGACCAGTGAACCGTTCAGCGGAATAACGGCTAACAATCCGCACGGTGTTGCAGTCGACTCGCATGGCAACATCGTTGTCACTACTGTTACCTGCACCGTAACCTCTCAGTGCATCTTCCAACTCACTCCCGGAGGAGTGCAGACCGCTCTGCCGATTACCGGGATCGCTGCACCCTATGGGATAGTTTTCGACTCCGCAGACAATTTGTATGTGATAGATAATTCGGCGGGGAGGCTGCTTGAATACCAAGCTCCGATTACGGCGGCAACCGTTCCGATCACACTCGCCAGCGGATTGGGTGCGTCCACGGTGGGGAGCGTAGCACTCTCGCCACGTGGCGACATCCTCTACAACAACACCAACGCCAACAGAATTTATGCGTTGCAGGCTGGAAGCGTTGTTGGCAATGGTAACGGGACCGTCAACTACTATGGCACTCCGACAACACTCGCCAGCGGTGTTATGGCACTTACGTTTACGTCGGTTACGGCCAAGACGTTTGGCGCACCCATCTTTCTGAGCAATAACTCGGCGACTGCACAGTTGAGCGCGAATACCGCCAGCACATGCACGACGGGTAAGAGCGTTACGGCGGGGGGAACGTGCCTGCTGAATCTGGTGCTAACTCCGCAGCAGGCGGGGCCAATCTCCGGGCAGGTGGTCCTGACTGAGAGCGGCACTGGAGCGCATCTGGCGAGCGTATCTGTTACCGGGGTTGGAGATGCTCCGGTTGCGGCCTTCGCTCCGGGGATTCAATCTAACTTCGCGTCTTCGCTGAGCATGCCACAGGGCGTGACGCTGGATGCGGGAGGGAATGTCTATGTTGCTGATGCACAGCATGGGACGGTGTCGAAGATATCGAGTGCTGGTGTAGCAGCAACGCTTGCGTTCAGCGGATTGACGCGGCCGGTTGGAGTCGCGGTGGATGGCACTGGAGCGGTTTACGTTTCTGACTCTACCAATAACGCGGTCTACAAACTGACAACAGCTAACGCGCAAAGCACGATTACAACCAGCGGATTGAATGCACCCATGGGCATCGCGCTGGATGGGCTGAACAATCTCTACATCGCCGATAACGGCAATCGCCGGGTGGTGCGCATCGATGGCACCTCCGGCAGCCAGACGATTGTTCCGTTTACCGGGCTTGCAGGACCATCGTGGGTCACGGCAGATCCGGCCGGCGATGTGTTCGTCTCCGATACAGGCAAACTATACGAATGCGTTTACCCGTACTCGGCCAGCGGATGTTTTGCGCAGAAGACGATCACAGCGAGCGGCCTGAGCGCTGCCTCCGGCTTCGCTGTCGATAGCAATGGAAGTTTTTATATTGCCGACAGCGGGAATAATAATATTTTTGTGCTTCCGGCAACAGGGACGGCGTTCACGCTTGGGAGTGGTGTTAGTTCGCCCGCGGGTCTTGCGCTCGCAGCCAATGGCAATCTTTATGTAGCAAGCGCCAATGCAGGCCAGGTTGTGCTGCTTGACCGCACCAAGCAGTCACTTACATTCCCCGCCACGGCCAGCGGAGCCACCAGTGCACCTATGACTGCGGTGGTGCAGAACGCAGGCAATGCGACGCTGAACTATAGCGCTATTTCATTCCCGGCCCATTTTGCACAGCAGACGCCGTTGGCTGCAACGGACTGCAGTTCGACATCGACGTTAGCGCCTGCAGCAATCTGCAATATGAGCGTTATCTTTGCGCCGACAGCAGCCGTCTCATACTCCGAAGCTCTGACGCAGACAGATAATGCGACCCCGGCGACGCAAACCATCAATCTTTTGG
This sequence comes from Acidobacteriaceae bacterium, assembly GCA_036404255.1. GTDB lineage: Bacteria > Acidobacteriota > Terriglobia > Terriglobales > Acidobacteriaceae > JARLFX01. Next base: position 18,495 of record DASWOP010000011.1, read on the forward strand.
GTGATGGAATTCAAGCGACCAGCACGGTGCTCGCCCTGACCACGCCGGCGACGGGAAATCCTATGTATGGCCAGACACCGACCGTCACGGTAACAATCGCGCCAACCTCCGGTTCGGGAACGCCGACCGGGAGCGTCACGTTCGCGCTGGATGGCGGAGCGAATAGTGCGCCCGTTACTCTGGTAAGTGGGCAGGCGACCTATTCGCCTGTGGCGCTGAGCGCAGGGCAACATACGGTGACGGCGGTCTATAGCGGCGATAATACGTTTGCCACCAGTACATCTTCCGTGTTCAACATGACAGTTACACCCGCTGTGCTCACCGTGACCGCAGTCTCTCAGACGAGGATGTACAACGTAGCAAACGCTCCGCTAACCTATAACATCACGGGCTTCTCGTATTCGGATACCAACGCAGTTGTTTCCGGAGCGCCGGTGCTGAGCACTACAGCAACAACGACTTCGGTTCCGAATACATATCCCATCAGTATTACCGCGGGCACACTGGCGGCGGCGAACTATACGTTCAATCCTGTTGCAGGCAGCATTACCGTTACCAAAGCAAGTAATACGATTACTTTTCCAGCCATTGCCAATGTGACGTACGGCGCATTTCCGATTGTGCTCACTGGTACTGCCAGTTCGGGTCTGCCTATTACCTATTCTGTCGTATCGGGTAAGGTGACAGTTACAAGCGGAGCAGGAGCCGCAGCTACGATCACAGGCACTGGTCCTGTCACGATTGCAGCGGACCAGCCGGGTGATTCAAACTACAATGCTGCAACGCGGATGACTCAGTCTTTTACTATTGCTCCGGCAGTGCTTACCGTGACCGCAGACAATCTCAGTAAGCAAACCGGGCAAGCGAATCCGACATTAACTTACACTCTGAAGGGGTTTGCATACTCTGATACTGCCACATCAGCGGTAAGCGGTACGCCGAGCCTTTCCACTACGGCGATGACAAATTCACCGAGTGCAACCTATCCGATCACAATCACGGCAGGAAGTCTTACTGCAGCGAACTATGCTTTTACATTCGTCAACGGCACGCTGACTGTTACGGGCAGCACACCGCAGACGATTACCTTTGCAGCACTACCGAACGCGACGTACGGAACAGCGGCGATCCCGCTGAGTGCCAGTGCATCTTCCGGCAATGCAATTACATATACCGTAAGCGGACCGGCGATTCTGAATGCCAGCAACTCGCTGACCATCACAGGCGTTGGTTCGGTGAGCGTGACTGCAGCGCAGTTTGGCGACAGCACCTATGCAGCAGCCACAAGCGTAACCCGTACTTTCATTGTGAATCAGGCCGTGCTGGCCGTAACGACAGCCAGCACCAGCCGCTACATCAACACAGCGAACCCGACGTTTACCTATACGGTTACTGGCTTTGTCAATAATGATCCGTCAACTGTGGTTAGCGGAGCACCGGCCATTACAACTACGGCGACAACGTCTTCGCCGGTGGGCACCTATCCGATCACGACAACGATTGGCAGTTTGACTGCAGTCAATTACACCTTCACATTCAATACGGCGACTCTTACCGTGAATCCCGCGCCGCAGACAATTACCTTCGCAGCGCTGCCTAATGTGACCTACGGCGCAACTCCTATTGCGTTGTCAGCCGCTGCGAGTTCTTCGCTTGCGGTTACATACACCGTGACCGGTCCAGCCACCTTGAATGGCACTTCGCTGATTATTACCGGCTCCGGTTCTGTCGCTGTCACTGCTTCCCAGGCTGGAGATGCTACATATGCAGCAGCAACTCCAGTGATTCAGAGTTTCACGGTTACCAAGGCGCCGCTGACGGTTACCGCATCAGACGTGAGCATTGTTTATGGCTCACCGATCCCGACGACTTTTAGCTACAGCGTCACGGGCTTCGTGAACTCCGATCCGCAGAGCGTGGTGACAGGTACACCGGCTATCACCACGACAGCGACGTCCACTTCACCAGGTGGGTCTTATCCGGTGACACCGGCAATTGGCTCTCTGGCTGCGGCTAACTACAGCTTTACAAACTTTGTTCCGGGGACGCTTACGATCTCCGCAGTGACGCAGACCATCAAATTTACGCAGCTGCCTACGGAGCCGCAGTCGGCCGCCACGTCCATTAACCCGATGACGCTTACAGCGACTGCCAGTTCGGGTCTGGCGGTCGTCTATACAGTTGTCAGTGGGCCAGCTACGGTTACGGGGAACCAACTCGTCTTTACTGGCGCTGGCAATGTTACGATCACCGCTTCGCAGCCGGGGAATTCAAGCTATCTCGCCGCTGCCCCAGTGACACAAACCTTTCTGGTGACTGCCACTACTACTACCAAGTTGACGCTTTCAACCAACAACGCCAATGTGGGCACAAGCGTCACACTGACAGCCACAGTTGCCAGTTCGCTTGCAGGTACGCTGACTGGAACCGTAACGTTTTATATCGGCACAGTGCAATTCGGAACCCCGGTTGCGGTTACCGGCGGAACTGCTTCCATGGTCGCGTCGAGCACCTCCAACCCGCTTCCCTCCGGCTCGCTGAGCCTGACCGCGGTGTATTCCGGGGATGCAGTTTACAGCGCGTCAACCTCCGGACCGGCGGCGATTCTGGTCATCACGCAGGACTTCAACGTCTCAACGACGAACAGCAATCTGACTATCCCGATCGGCCAGACGGGTAGCACAACGATCACAGTCGCTCCTGTCGGCGGATACTCGATGACCATTGCATTCTCCTGTGGCTCGCTGCCGGTGAATCTGGAATGCACCTTCGCGCCGCCCGCGATGAACTTCTATCCTGGCACGGGCACAAGCTCGCTTGCTCAGACCACTACGTTGACCTTCACCGCGGTTGAACAGAGCTCACGCGGTATTGGACCGCTGCTGTGGAATGAGTCGAAGGGCAGAATCAGCTACGCTGGGCTGTACCTCGCATTCCCCGGATTAGCGTTGCTGTTCTTCTGCGTTGGCCGGAGACGGAAGAACCTGCGCAGGTCGATCTATCTCGCCGTACTCCTGCTGGCTGTGACGGCAGGGCTTACAGGGCTGGGCGGTTGCGGAAGCAAAGCATCCATCTACCCTGCGGCGGGAACGTATAACATTCCTGTGATTATGGATGATGGCACTGGAATAACGCATGTGCTCACGATTACCGTAACGCTACAGTAGGGAGTTGTTACCGGCCAACCCTGATCCATATAGCCGACACGTTAGCATGGATCGTGGAGATGTTTATCTTGCAATATGCAGGACGTATGTTGCTTATCGGTTTTCTGCTGTTCCTGCCGGGGCAGAGGACGCTGCATGCTCAATCTGCTGCTCCGGTTTCACCGTCCAGCACAGGGCCGACTAGACCTGTTACTGATGGCTCTCAGAACACAGCTCCGCAGACAGTCATCCGCGTTACTTCGCGGCTGGTGGTGCTGGATATTGTGGTGACAGACAAGCAAGGTAAGCCGGTTACGGATCTGACCAGAGACGATTTCGAGATTACGGAGGGCAAGGATCCGCAGAGGGTTCGAAGTTTCGAAGCTCCGATCTCACATGCTCTGCCAGCCGGCGCGCTAGTGCATTCCAGTGCAGACATTGCAAAGATCGGGAACTCTCCAGTGAATATCCTGGTGCTGGATGCACTCAATACCCGCTTCGAAGACAATGCGTTTTCACAGCACTCGTTGTTGAAATTTCTTGATAGGCAGCCTGCGATTATGCCGCCAACTACACTGCTGGTGGCGAACGATAAACGTTTTGCTGTGCTGCAGGACTATACGCAGGAGCGTGATGTTCTGGAAGCAGCACTTAAGCGTAATCCGGTGCAATACCCATGGAGGCTTGCGCGCAACGGAGATACCAGCACGGAAGGAGTCATCCGGCTGATGCAATCGCTGAACGCTCTGCAGGAGATCGCACAGGCGGCCGCCGGAACGCAGGGACGCAAGAATATTATGTGGGTAGGAAAGGGATTTCCTTCAGTGGATATGACGGGGATGGACGATGCATCGTCAAAGCCGCTGAAGGATGCCATCAAACGTTGCATCGATCTGCTGCTCAGCTCGCGCGTTACCCTGTACATCATCGACCCGACTCCGCTGTCGAGCACGATGTATGACATCTCAACTCCGAACGATCTAGCCACGCTTGAGGCTGAAACCGGTACGGAACCGTTTGGAGATGCGATTCGTTTTTCAGCGCTGGCGCCTGCCACGGGCGGCCGCGTGTTTTCAGCCAGAAACGATGTAGACAAGGAGATCGCCACCAGCATGCGTGACGGTTCGCTGTACTACACACTTTCGTATGCGCCCACCGGTGTGTCCGATGAGCCAGGTGCATACCGCAACATTCATGTAACCCTGAAGCGTCCTGGACTGACTGCCGCAACGCGGGATGGATATTACACGCAATCCCAGCCAGGTGATTTGCCTGCAACAGTGGAGCCTGGTGCAGCAAAGCTTGCGGAAGGTGTGGAAGTAATGGATGTTGCCAATGCCGTCCTCAGCAAGATGGTTTATAACGGGGTAAAGATTCGTGCAGCCAAAGGTGCACGTGGCCGATACACGCTCGCTATTGCAGACGCCACACTCAATTGGCAGCCCAATGCAAAAAGCGGCTTTGACGCCCCCATCTCGATTGTGGCCGTCTGCTTTTCCGCAAGCGGCAAGGTCCTATCGCATACGGCAGAGGAGAGGGTACTGAATAACATGTCCCCAAGCGCCAATGCGTCTTCGGAAGAGATCATAATGGCACCGGTAATGATTCCAGCGGGAACAGCTAGGCTCCGCTTTGTCGTCAGGAATTCTGTAACCGGGCGGCTAGGAAGCGCCGACATCGAGAACCCATAGCTGCTCTGGATCTCTATTCCGAGGTAAATGCTGCGGCTGGAAGATTGGCCTTGTTGTATAGATTGGCAGGAGTAAATGGCGCCCAACCATAGCGGACGTGACGAGGGTCGTGAACATCGCGGCTACGTACCACAACAGACTCGCCCTCAATGGCCGCAGTGGCAGCCATGTACCGACCGTCAGACTTCGCCGGTGCGTGTCGCGGATCGCGCGCCTCAGCCCACTGCCGGTTGCCAACTTAATAATTGGACAAAAAGAAAGGGAAGTTACCTACCACCGTGTATGGCCAGCCAGTATCTTTACATCGTTGGGACAGGCGGTGACTGACGCGCTTATTTCGCGGTAGCACTCATAATGCAGGGAGGATGCATTTAGTGGACATGTGCTACGAAGTTCTCGCGATTAAATATTTTGGAATGAAGAAGATGCCACACTGGGAGGGGGATCTTCTGCGCTTGAGGCCCAGGCGTTGGTTCCACACCAGGGGCGGGAGAATCCATTGGCGACCATGGAGGGGGGCATAGATCTCAAGCAGCAGAGAGAAGCGCACCAGCTTCGGCTTGTTCGATAAGGACAAGTATCCCGACCCAACGGCTATGACATCGCACTTTCATTCCGAAGGAGTGAAGGTTCTTTTGGGACTTCGCATTACGTTTATTACCTATCATACTTAGGGCGAAGTGGCGCACGTTGAAAACCATGTCGGTCCTCGCATGTATATAACATTCATTGAAATAGTGGATGGTGTGAAATCGGCAGTCTGGAGACGATCGCTGGAAGGGGTAAACGTCCCTCCCAACGACCTTATGGATAGTGCGGACACTCGTAATATCTGATCCAAAATGGAACAGTTGAACTTTAGTAACGCTACATTCAGATGAATTCCCGTAGGTGAAGAGCGTATCCTAAGGAAGATTCAGTAACTAACGATAGCTCAGTGACAGGAGTTTCAGTGGACAGGCGGTTTTTGGGTGCCGATGTGCCATGCTTTACATCAGATATTCTGCAGAAGGTGAAGTGCGGACTCCGATTGCTCGCATTTGTCGTACTCTGCAGCAGTATGGCGGCTTCTGCGCAAAGCGGTCCGACACCGGAAGGTTCTGTCGTCCCTTCCGCGACTCTGACCCCGAATTCAATGGAATCAGAGGGTGTCTACGCCTATCTCACCGTGCAGGCAGCCGTGGGTTCGTATGGCGCTGTAGTGATATTGAATACTGCGACGGACACTCCGATAGTGCTCACAACATATCCGATGCCATGCGCGCAGCCGAACGGCATCATTGTCTCCGGTAGCTATGCTTACGTCACCTGCTACGACAGCGGTGTGTTGTATGTGCTCAGCATTGACAATACGAATCCTTCCGCGCCGGTGCTGGGGATCGTAGGCTCGGTTGGCGGTTTGCAGGACCCCTTTCCCGGCATTTCGCTGTCTGGCACGCATGTCTTCGTGCCGTCACATAACGCTGGTATGATCTATCGCGTCAATATCTTCAGCCCTGCGGCACCGGCAATCGACGGGCAGATTGCGACGGCGGCGGGAACGGCGCCGGATGCCGTCTTTGTCTCAGGTGGGTACGTATACTGCGCATGCGGCGCCGAGCTTCCAGCCACGTCTTACTTTCAGGTATTCACCGCGGACGGCATGATGAGCAATGCCGGGCAGATAATGGTTGCGCATGCTCCCCAGCGGCTCGTTGTGCGCGAGAACTACGCTTATGTAACCTATTTCGACGCGCAGGCGATGGACGTAATTGACATAGCCGCGCCCACTACACCGGTGATTAAGGCTACGGTTCCCCTTGCCTGCTACGCGCTGCCAATTGTGCTCTCTGGAAGCTACGCCTATGCAGGTTGCTACTCAAGCGACGGTAGTATTGCCAAGATTGATATCACGGTGCCTACCGCACCGTTTCTTGTGAGCAAAACTGCCACGAGCGCGAGTCCGGTGCAGGCACTGGATCTAAGCGGATCACATCTACTAGTAGCTGCGGCCGCGGTTGGGGGCAGATTTGCAGAGCTGAACCTTGCAGGGGATGGGTTGAGCGTGTGGATAGCAAACGGCAACAATGTGGCAGCGCTAAACGTTGATGGCTCGGTATACAAACCGGCCATCAGCAATGGTGGAATGGGGCTTGCGATCGATGGTGCGGGCAATGTGTGGTCTGCAAATGCGAGCGGCAGTGTGGCAGAGTTTAGCAGTACGGGCAATGTATTAAGCAGCGGTTATAGCATCGGTGCAGGCAATACGCCGGCGGCAATCGCAGTGGACGGAGTGGGCGCGGTGTGGACGGCTAACAGCAACGGCAGCGTCTCTGCATTGAGCAATAGCGGGGCCATATTGTCACCTGCTACGGGATATACAGACAGCCTGTTCAGCAACCCTGCGGCAATTTCGATTGATATCTCGGGCAACGTGTGGGTAGCAAATGCGGGGAACGACAGCGTGTCCGAGATCATCGGAGGCGCGGCTCCTGCGCCACCCATCGTGACTGGAGTGCAGAACAAGACTCTGGGAGTGCGGCCATGAGGCTAGTCTCTGTGTTGGCATCGCTGGCTGCTGGGCTTGCGCTGGCTGGATGCTCCTCTGCGCCAACGGCTGGGCCGGTTCCCGTGCAGGGAAATGCTATTCGAGGGCGTGTTATGGGTGGGCAGCAACCCGTGGCATCTGCAACGGTGCAACTCTGGCAGACGGGTGCCAGTGGCTATGGTTCGGCGTCCACTCAATTGATTACAGGATCGAATTCCGTGTCGACGGATGCGCAGGGAATATTTACGATCACGGGCACCTTCACCTGCCCGGCTGCATCCAGCACGCCGGTGTATCTTACCGTAACGGAAGGGTACCCGTTGCCCAGCAGTTCGAATCCGAACCTGGCGCTGATGGCGGCGCTTGGTCCGTGCGATGGTTTGGTCAATATTCCATTCGTCAACGTGGATGAGGTTACAACGGTGGCTTCAGTGTGGGCGCTGGCACCTTTCATGAAGGGGATGGATCGCATCGGCACCAGTCCGACTAACGCACTGGGTCTGCTGAATGCATTTGCGACGGTGAACAAGTTGGTAGACATTGCAACCGGAATGGCTGGTGGCCCTGCGCTGCCCGCAGGCGCAACCATCCCGACGGACGAGATCAATGCGCTGGCGGATATTCTCGCCACCTGCATCAACTCTTCCGGTGGAACTGACAACAATGGTAGTAGCTGCGGAACGCTCTTCCACAATACGAAGGTGGGGACGACGGCACCTACGGACACCATCACTGCAGCAATGAATATTGCGCAGAATCCGTCTGCGAATGTGGCGGCACTTTTTGCCGAGATACCGAGTATTGGCGCGATATTTCCTACCAATCTTTCACAGTCACCAGCAGCATGGACGCTGGTGGTGAGCTATATCGTGAGCGGGATTAAGGCGCCGCGTGGCATTGCGAATGACGCCAGCGGCAATGTATGGATTGCGAACTCCGGCGATGACAGTGTGACCCTGCTGAACTCTACCGGGACGATGCAGTTTCATACGGTGGGTGCCGCGGGCAGTGTGCCTTATGCCATTGCAGTGGATGCGAATGGCGGGGCGTGGCTGGCCAACAGCGGCAACGCGACGCTTGTGCCGGTGACAGGTACAGGTTCAATAGGCGCGGCAGTAAGCGGCAATGGCCTGAATGCTCCAAAGGGAATTGCCATCGACGCAGCGGGCAACGTCTGGGCGGCGAATAGTAGCACCGGCGGTGGAGTAAGTGTATTTACTTCCAGCGGCGGTGTGATTGGCAGCTACAGTGGTGGCGTCAGTGCGCCTTCCGGCATCGCGGTAAATCCACAGTAAACTCGACATGGCTGTATCAGCAGGTATGCAGATTACGCTAACATTCTTAGCGAGGACTCATCATGCCTGTGACTTCACGTAGAAAATTTCTTGCGGGTGCTGTCGTATTCCCGTACGCACTCAAGGCGGTTGCTGCAGGAGCAGCGGCAAGTAACTCGCTGGTTTATTTCGGTTGCGATACCGTTGGCAAGGCGAAGGGTATTTACTCTGCGACATGGGACGCATCGGCGCGGAAGCTGACGGAGCCGAGGCTTGCAGTTGCCACAACGCGGCCAAGCTATCTGGCGAAGCATGAGAATTTCATCTATGCGGTGAATGCCGTTGCCAGCGACACAGCGTCGGTCACTGTATTCGAGCGCAAGGCGAATGGAATGCTGGTGGAGTTGAACAGCGTTTCGGCAGGCGGATTTGGTCCCGCGTACATTGCGATTCATCCTTCAGGTCGCGCAGCATACATTGCTAACTACTTCGGCGGCAGCATCAGCACGTTTGATATTCATGCGGATGGTACGCTGGGCGGGCCAGTTTCTCATTTCCAATACCAGGGCCATGGACCAAACGCTAAACGGCAAGAGGCCGCCCACGCACATAGCTCTCTGCTATCTCCTGATGCGCGCTTCCTGCTGGTGAATGACCTTGGACTGGACCAGATCCACATCTACCAGGTGGATCCGAAGCGCCCCTCAATGCTTACGTTGAACAATCCGGATGCGTGGTACTCTCGTCCCGGCGTGGGGCCTCGGCATCTCGCATTCACGCCGGATGGCCGCATGGCATTTAACATCAATGAGCTGGATTCCAGTGTCGACGTGCTGGAATGGGATGCAACGACCGGCACGCTTACCACCGTGGGCGAACCGATTTCCACGCTGCCAGAGGGATTTAAAGGTGAGAACACGGCTGCCGAGATTCTGGTTTCCGCCGATGGGCGCTTTGCGTATGCCAGTAACCGAGGTGAGGATTCCGTTGTGGTCTTTGCTATACATCTGTCTAAGAACAAGAGGGGTACTGCCCCAACGTTGACGTTTGTGCAACGAATCTCTTGCGGGGGGAAGACTCCGCGTCACATTACACTTTCACCCGATGGCAGGTCGCTGCTCGCGGCCAACCAGAGTTCTGCAAGTGTTGTGATCTTCTCGCGCGATATAAGTACCGGGCATCTGACCGATACCGGAAATAGAATCTCTGTGCCTGATCCGATGTTTATTCTTTTTGCCGGATAGCGAGCAGCCGCGATGTTGGTTGTCGCATCTAATTTTGCGGAGGGTACAAACACCATGCCAGCGAAAGAGAAAGACGCGAACGCTATCAGCAAAGAGGAACTCATCAAGGGGTTGAACGAGGATCTGTCACGCGAATACCAGGCGATCATTGCCTACACGGTATATTCGAAGACGATCAAGGGCGCACAGTTCATGAACATTGCCGGGGAACTGGAAGTGCATGCCGGAGAAGAACTAAAGCATGCGCTGATTATCGCCGACCAGATTGATTATTTGGGCGGACA
>DASWOP010000012.1:0-11105 GCA_036404255.1 Acidobacteriaceae bacterium
CTGCGGTTCATGCAGAGCGCGAGCGCGATGGGCAGCACGGTGGACAATCTGCTGGCGGAGCCGGGTGCGCGGGTGCGGGAGGGCTATTCGGCGTGGATGAGCGAGCAGACGGATGTGGGGTATGGGCTGCCGGAGTTTCTGGAGCTGTGCGTGGCAGTGAAGGCCGATCCATGGATCGTGGTGCCGGCGGGTGTTTCGGCGGGTGAGATGCGGCGGTTGGTGGAGTACCTGGGGGTTGCGGGGAAGGAGCATCCTGCATGGAGCGCGCGGTTTGGGCGGATTCACCTGGAGATGGGGAACGAGGCGTGGAACAGTTTGTACAAGGGCGCGAGCATCGAGGAGCCGGAGGCCTATGGGCACCGGACGGCGGTGCTGTTTCGGGTGGCGCGGCAGAGCGCGGGGTTCGACGCGAAGAAGTTTGATCTGATGATCGGCGGACAGGGTGGCTGGCACGAGCGCAATCAGCAGATGGTGGCGCATACGGACAGCGTGGAGACGCTGACGGTGGCGCCTTACCTGCTGCATGATGTTCCCGGCAGTGCGAATGCCGATGCGGTGTTTGGCGCGCTGCTGGCGCAGCCGGAGCTGTTCGCGGCAATGAATCCGCAGGGGATGGTGGCGCAGAACATGGCGGTGGCGAAGCGGGCGTCGCTGGGGCTTTCGATCTACGAGGAGAATCTGCATAGTACGGAGGGGTCGCCTTCGCAGGCGATGATCGACGCGGTGGTGCCTTCGGTGGGCGCGGGTGTGGCGATGGCGAGCGAGATGCTGCAGGCAATGCGGGCTGGAGTGAGGTCGCAGGCGCTGTTCTCGCTGGCGGGGTGGCGGTTCCACAGGCCGGATGGGACGTGGGTTCCGCTGTGGGGCTCGGTGGTGGATATGGGTGTGACGAACCGGCGGCGGCCACAGTTTCTGGCGGGGCAGATCGTGAATACGGCGCTGAGTGGCGCAATGACGGCGACGGCGCAGACGGGCGACAATCCGACTTGGGACGAGACGGCGGGGATCGATGGCGTGAGTTTGCAGGGCGCGCACATGCTACAGAGCTTCGCGTTCCACGATGGCAAGCGGCGGGCCGTGGTGCTGATCAACCTGAGCCGCGATGTTGGGCTGGCGGTGGATTTTACCGGTGCGATGCAGCCGCATGGGCGGTTGGAGATGAGTCAGCTACGGGCAGGGAAGATTACGGATTCGAATGAGAGTGCGGAGAACGTGAAGATTGTTCCGGGGGTGGTGCCGGAGTTTAAATCGGGGCAGAAGATTGTGGTGCCTGCGTTTTCGGTGATGGTGTTGCGGTGGGCGGAGTAGGGGCGTGCGGACATTTTGCGATGGTTCGCTTCGCGAATGCCCACCCAAGCTCACCCCAGCGAACAAAATGCCGTTCGCCGGGGACCCCGATTAGCGACGATGAAGCCGTCGCGAAGATGGGGCACCCAGAGTATGGTGGCATGAGCATCCGTTAGAGAAGCAGATTCTTCGCTGCGCTCAGAATGACAAATAAAAACTAGGTGTGTTCGTCTTCGGTGTCGTCGTTGCGGCCTTCGCTGCGGTCTTCTTCCAGATCGGCGGAGGCGGTGGGCTCAGGGGGCTCGGCGGCGTAGATGGGTTCGTCCGCGGCGGCCGCGTCGCTGGATTCGTAGGAGCCGGGAGGGGCGACGGGATAATCCTGATGGCGGGTGGTGGTGAGCGGGATGGGTTTGCCGTGGGCGAAGCCGCGACCGTAGGTGACGAACTCGCGGAGGTCTTCGCGGAGGGAGACGTCGGCGCGGTCGAGGCTGAGCTGGTTGAGCACAACGGCGACGCTGGGGACGGGGAGGCGTTCGAGCAGATGCGCGGCGCGGAGAAGATCCTGCTTGAGGACCATGCCGGATTCGACGATGAGCAGGGTGGCATCGGTCATGCGAGCGAGGTACTCGGTGTCTGCCGAGACGAAGATGGGCTGGCAGTCCAGCAGGAGAACGTCGTACTCGCCGTGAACCTCGCGGAAGTTGCGGGTGACGGTGTGCAGGCTGGGCAGGAGGCGGCCACGCGAGTGCAGGTAGGGGCCGAGGTCGGGATGCAGGGTGCGGGCGCGGGTGTTGCCGTTGGGATCGTCCTGCTCGGGCGGGATGAAGGCGACGGGCTCGCGGGTGCCGCTGGCATCGAGCACGAGGACGCGGTTGCCGAGCTGGGCGAGTTCGGCGGCGACGAGATCGACCATGGTGCTGGTGCCGCCGCGGGGTTTGACGGAGGTGACGCAGATGGTCTTGATCTCTGAGGTGCGGCGCGCGTGGTCGAGGCTGGCGGCGATGCGGAAGAGGTATTCGGAGGAGACTTCGTCAGTGACCTCGTCGCGATTGAAGAGGACGCCGATGGGAGGAAGGCCGATAGTCTTTTCGATATCCTCTGGCGTGAAGATGCGCATGTCAAAGGTGTCGCGGGCGACGGCGGCGGCGAGCGCAAAACAGAAGCAGAGAGGGAAGAGCACGAGCAGAAGCGTCTTCTCTTTGCTGGAGTCTGGCCCGAGGGGCGTGAGGCCGGGAGAGAAGAGGTGCACGGAGCCGGGCGAGGTGTTTTCAATCTCGACGTTGGCGATGCGTTCGTTGACCTGGGCGAGGCGAAGGTTCAGGCGGTCGATGTCAGAGTTCATCTGCAGGGCGGCCTGGAACCTGGGCGTGGAGTTGGCGGCTGCTTCCGTTTCAGAGGCGACCTGGTTCTCGATACCCTGCTGGAAGGTGCGGCTGCGGATGACCTGCGAGCGATACTTCTGCTCCAGCCGTGACTGCGCTTCCGACGTCATGTCGGTGGTCATTTTGCGGAGAGAGGCGTCAATCTCGCGCATCTCTTCTTCATCTTTTTTGCGAACGGGATTCTCCGGCGTCATACCGGCGATATCCGAGAGCAGCTTGCCGCGGCGCTGGTTGAGGGTGATCTTGAGCGCGGTCAGGCCCTGGTCGCTCTGCGCAAGATCCTGCGCTTCGGCAGTGATGCCGGTGATTCCCTGCGAGCCCTGATGCAGGGCGGAGAGTTGCGATTCGGCGGCCTGACGCTGTTCGCGGGCGGTAAGCAGGTCTTCGTTGAGTTTGGTGAGAAGGCCGTTGTGCGGATTGATGGTGGTGGTGCTGATGCTGGCGAGGCTGAGATCTTTGAGCAGACCGGCCTGATCGGAGAGACGGGTGGTGAGGTCGTTCTGCACGCGTTCGCGTTCGTCGCGCAGGCCCTGCAGGCGCTGCTCGTGGCCGAAGTATTCTTCGTTGTGTGCGGCTTCAACGTAAGCGCGGGCGACGGCGTTGACGATCTCTGCAAGCGGCTTGGAGGAGCGGCCATGGAGGCCGATGCTGACCTGGTAGGTGGTGGCTACGCGCTCGACCTCGAGTGCTCCGGCCAGACGCTGGGCGGCGGATTGTTCGCTCTCACGCGGCTGCCGCCAGATGCCGGGCTGCATTTTGCGGATGGCATTGATCAGAATGTCTGTGCGGGTGATGCTGTGCACCTGCTGGTCAATGTAGGAGTCATACTGCTGGGTGTGGTCGGTCTCCTGATCGGCGTTGAGGGTGCGGGGATAGGTGGGGGAGACGTAGACCAGCGCCTGCGAGAAGTAGCTCTTGCCGTAGCGCATATGCAGATAGAGAAATCCGGCAGCGACGGTGAAGAGAAAGACGAGAAGAGCAAGCATCGTATGCCGCTGGAGACTTTCCAGCAGATGGATATTGAGCGCGGGATTCGTATCTTCTTCCCGTTGGTGCCGGGATGGAAACGCAGAAGGGCCAGTTTCCAACTTCAACTGCTCGGGGGTAACCCTATCCATGCTGTTCCTCTGCCCCAATCCCTAATCATTTTTACTATTGTGATGATTGTGGCACCACTTAAAAAGCAGATTCCGCGCGCTTCGCTTCGGAATGACAAACAAATAGGTGGAATGACAAACAAACAGGTTGAGCTAAACCCACCCCATGACACCGTAGGACTAAACATCTAACGTGCAGCAAGAGCTGAGAACGCAATCACGGTGAGGATTGGGTTCATCTTGTCTACGACGTAGGCAAACTTTGCAAATCCGCTTGATGGAACAAAGATTACATCACCGGGGTGCAAAGATATACCGTTTCCGCGATGTGGATCGAGGAGTTGCTGGAAGCGGACCTGAGAGTTGGTGCCGGTGGCGGGGTTGACGATCTGGATGAGCGGATTGCTGCCTGCCTGCTCGGCCAAACCGCCTGCCTGGGAGATCATGACCTGGAGCGTGGATTCGGGGTTGTAGCGAATTGCGCCGGGAGTCTTGACGGCACCGAGGACAGATATGAGCTGGTTTTCCACAGGAACGAGGACGATATCGTTGCGGCGGAGGCGAAGATCGGCGAATGCGCCGCCGGAGAGCAGACGCTTGAGATCGACGACGGCAAGCTCTTGCGAGCCGCGATAGATGAAGGCGTGGTCGGGCATATGCGAGCCGCCGGCGATGCTATAGCTGGACTGCGCGGGCATGTTGCCGGAGTCGTTCATCTGCGCATTGTCCGCGCCGATGCCGCCGCGGGAGAGAACCTGCAGAAGCGTGGGCGGCTGATCGAAGTTGAGCATGCCGGGGCGCTGCACGGCGCCGAGCAGAAGGATGTGGTTGGAGAGGTAGTGGACGACGCCGACGGTGACGAAGGGATTCGAGTAGAAGGGCTGCATTGCCTTCTGCACAGCGATGGCGGCCTGATCGCGGCTGAGACCGGAGAGCAAAACGCTGCCAACGGAGGGAATGGTGATGCGGCCATCGGGGCCGAGGGTGTAATCGCCGGTGAGTTCGGGGCGGCCGGAGACGTCAAGATGGATCTGGTCGCCACTATCCATCGTGTACTCTTCGTTGGGGCCGGGCTCAAAGTTGGAGGCGAGCAGGTGCAGCGAATCCGTCAGCGAGGGATTGGGGCCCATGGCGATGGGCGAAACAGCAGGCGTCGCGGCTGCGGCAGCGATTTCGTAGGGCTGGGGGCGCGGTGATGATTGCGCGAAGGTGAAGTGGGCGCTGAGAGCAAGCGCTGTAGCGAGGCCAGCCAGACGAGCGAGGGGGAGCGCCCGGAACAGCCTGGCTACGCGCGCCGGGGAAGCATGCGAAGACCGCGTTGGTAAAGTTTGCGCCATTTTGCCTTTTCGTACGGGTGCAGTATCAGCTTATCCATTACGACAGCAAGTACCAGCGTGTATATGATGCCGGTACCTACCAAGATTCCTGCACCGGTGATGCGTCCGTGATGTGACACAAGTTGCGTGACAGGCAGGGAAAAGCAGGCGGCGAGAAGATAGGGAACGAAGCCGGGCCAGATGACTTCGCGGATAAAGGCGATGTTGCTGACGTGAAGGACGCGGTGTGCGCGCCAGAGGAAGACGATGACAGCAAGCAAGGTGGCGGCGGTGACGGCAAGGCCGATGCCAAGGACCGTCCAGCGGTGCTGGGTGAGACGTGCGACTGCTAGAGCAATCGCGAGGAAGACGACATTAGGGATAGCATACCAAAATTCCTGATAGATGCGGCCGATGCCGCGCAGGATGGAGGTGCCGGTGCCGGTGAGGAGGTGGATCTGGATGCCGACGTTGAAGAGGGCGAAGAGAAGAATAGCGGCGTGAAATTCTGCGGGCGTCATGGCGCTCATTACGTTAGATGCGCCTGAGGCGATGGGGGCTTCGGTAACTTTTTTACCGAGCCAGACGCCCATGATGGCGGCGGGAAGCATAGCCATGAGCGCACAGAAGTAGGCGGCGACGATATTGGAGTGGCGCGAGCCGCGGAGGTAGAGGTCGCGCAGGCGACGGACGCGGTCTTCGCCCTGGGTGTGCGCGTTCAGGTTCGAGGCGGCGGGCAGGTAGGAGGAGTAGAACGACATGGGCACGGTGGCGGTGGACTGTGGCCACTTCTTGGCGAGATCGAAGATGCCGACGGCTTCCATGTTGAGGACGCGCATGGCGATGAAGCGTTCGGGGGCGGAGAAGAAGGTGGCAAAGAGGGTCTGGATCTGGACGATGCCGCCGAAGTGAAGGACCGTCTTGAGGGCGCCGCGGCTGAAGAGGCGCGGCGAGACGTGCAGCCAGGGAAGTTTGCGGTAGCAGTAGACGATGCAGAGGCCGAGATAGATGAACTGGCGGGCGAGGTAGGCTTCGCCCAGACCTCGAAGGCCACGGCCCATGTGGATAAGCACGACGATGAGGACGGTCTCCACGAGAAAGCCGATGAGTGAGAACCACTGAACAATAGCGATCATCTGCATGCCGTTCAGGACATCGATGTAGGCCTGCAGTGAGAGGCTGGAGAGAAAGACAGCGAAGACGATGAGGAAGACTTCCTTGCCATCCTGCGCATGGGCGAGGGGAAGGTTGACGAAGTGAGCGACGTGGGGCCAGAAGAAACAGAGCATGCCGAAGACGATGGCGCAGAAGGGAACGGTGAAGCTGAGGCCGGTGGAGAGCAGGGTGTTGGCTTTGGGGTACTCTTTGCGGGCATCGTATTCGGCGATGTATTTGATGTAGACGTTGGAGAGGCCGGAGTTGGAGATGCCGAGGAGCGAAACCAGAAGAAACGCCGTGGACCAGATGCCCCACACGCCAAGGCCGAGGTGGGCGAGGACAAATGGAGGGATTCCGATGCGCGTGACCATGTAGGCGACGCGGGTGACGATGGTGGCGGCGACATTGCGATTGATGCGTCCGTGCAGACCTGCCGCGGGAGGCGGGGCGGGGGGAATCAGCTCAGGAAGCAGGGGCGTCAGTTCGGGTTCGGGAGAAGTTTCCAAACGTAAGGTGTCCTCAGATCATTCGGAATATCTCGATGGTACGTGAGGAACGTGCTGGAGCCGTTAAGATTTGTTGGCGGTGGAGTTATCGCGTGCGGCACGTTTCCATGGGGCGTTGCGCTTTGCGCTGCGCAATGTGGCGAAGATTCCCGGCAATTTGCGCAGGATGTAGATGGGCGCAAGAAGGAGAGCGCGTAGCGTGACGGGGAGATCCGGTGCGAGAAGGACGGCGGCTGCGACATGGGTAGCCAGCACGGCGAGCGCACAGATCGCATAGAGACGCAGAGCGACGACCGGAATGGGAAGGATGAGCAGGAGAAGGATTGTGGCCTGGGCGAGCGGAAGCGTGGCAAGGTCCAGCGCGGGTTCGATGAGGCGGAGCTGGCCGCGAAGGATGCTGCGGATGAGGTGGGGCATCTGCTGACGGGCGAGGTGCAGGCGTCCGCCTTCCCAGCGGGCGTGCTGCTCGCGCGTGCCCTCGATCTCACCGTAGAGGCGAGCGTGATCAAGGAGGCGAACGCGGATGCCGGCAGAGACAAGAGCGAGATGAAACTCAATGTCTTCGACGATGGAGTGAGCGTTGTAGGGAACGAGATCGAGCACGGAGGCGCGGAAGGCGAAGCCGTTGCCGAGGATGCCGCAGGAGAGACCAAGCTGCTGGCGGCCCCGGGGGCGGACGACGTTGATGGCACGGAAGGCGAGCGCGGCGAGTTGGGCGCGCGAGCCCGGGTGGGGGATGGCTTCGTAGCGGCACTGCACGGCGCGGTGCTTTGAGAGAGCTGCGACGACGCGGCTGGGGAGATCGGCGGCGATGACGGTATCGGCGTCGAGGACCATGAAGGCATCTGCGGTGGGGCGCAGGGAGGTGAAGGCGTGGAGGAGCGCGTGGCCTTTGCCGCTGGGGCCGTTGAGTTCGCTGACTTCGGCACCGGCTTCGCGGGCGATGCGGGCGGTGGCGTCAGTGCAGTTGTGCGCGACGACGAAGATGCGCGGAGCGGCAGCGTCGCGGGCAGAGGCGATGGTGCGGGCGATCAGCCGCTCTTCATTGTGCGCGGCGATGACGACTGCAAGGCGCAGCGGAGCGGCGGGGGTGAGCAGGAGATCGTCGTTATCGCGAAAGAGCAGAGCGGCGGTGGTGACGAGAAACAGTTCGATCGCGGTGGGCAGCGTGAGCAGGAGGAGGCAGATTCCGGCGAGGAGGAGCGCGGTATGCATCATGCGATCACCTGACGGAAGGCGGGGATGTTCGTGGGCCGCTTCTTGCCGATGGCCTGGCTCCAGCCAAGGATGAGGAAGAGCATCTCGTACATCTGGTTGCCGAGGTAGACGGTGCCGATGGCGAAGAGCAGACCGGCAAGTACGCCGACCATGCAGAAGGCGAAGAGCCGGTCTTCTCGATTGTGAAAACGGATGCCTGTGCGGATGAGGGTGAAGAGGGCATCGGCTATGAGCACGAGAAAGACGCTGAGACCGAGATAGCCGCGGGTGACGCCGAGGAAGAGGTACTCGTTGTCAATGGAGATCTGTTTATTGACGACGGGGAACTGGGTGACACCCCATCCCCAGAGGCCGCCGGCCTGGATGACGGGGGTATAGCTGTCAATGAGCATGCGGCGGTAGACGGCGTTCTCCTGGTCAATATCGTGCGCGGTGGCGGTGGTGCCGCTGGTGTAGGAGTTGAAGAAGGGATACGCCATGCTGAAGACGAGTCCGGCAAGGACGACGAACTGGAAGAAGGCACGTTTGGTATTGCGGGCGAAGCCGACCAGTGAAACAGCGAAGCCGAAGCCGAGGCCAAGCCAGGGACCGCGGGATTGGGTAATAAATGTTCCCACCAGCAACCAGAACATGATGATGGCGCCCTTGGGAGCCCAGCGGAAGCGCAGGTGTTTGAAGGTGGGCTCCCATTTGTGGAAGCGCAGCATCCAGAGATTGAAGAGCACACCGGTGAGGAACATCATGCCGGCGATGATGGCGTGGCCGTACGGGCCGGAGATGCGGGCGCGTCCCCAGCGCATCTGCAGAATCCAGGTGGCGCCCTGGCCATGGAAGAAGGGCGAGAGGAAGTCGCGATATGGATTGCGGGCAAAACGGTACTCGTAGAGCGAGCCGATGGAGACGATGACCAGCAGCCAGCAGATGCGTTTGACCATGGCAGTGCGCTGGCCGTACTGCTCAATGAGGAGCTTACCGCAGAGGTAGGGAAGAAGCGCGGAACCAATGTCTCCCACGAGCTGGTAGATGCCGGTTTTGAGATCGGTATGCAGCGTTTCCGAGACGAGGATGCCGTAGACGAAGATGCCGATCCAGAGATCGGTGGAGGAGAAGTAAAGCTCGGCGCGGTGATGCAGGAGGATCGCGAGGCCGAAGACGAACATGATGGCCTGGGCATCATCGATGGGGGGCAGGCCCTTGAGAATGAACTGGAAGTAGAGCGGGAAGAGAAAAAGTACAGGGATGTAGACGTTGCGCAGTGCGCTGGGCGTGCCGAACCGGAAGATCCACCACGCAGCAACTGCCGCCGGAATTAGGAGAATAGCATTCATCAGCGCCTGTGCTCCGTGCAAGAGACTTGTGCGTTTTCGTTTTCGATGTTAACAGTACGCGATAGAAGAGGACTTCCGGGGCTAAAGCCCCGTTCTCTTCTCTGCACCAACTTCCGTGGGGCTGAAGCCCCACTCCCCCGGCTGAAGCCGGGGGCTTAATCCTGAAAGGCAAATCGGAATTAACCAAGTATAAAGGCAAGACTACAGCTACAGCCTTTCAATGCAGCTCTATACCATTTGTGAATTTGTGCTGGAAATAAAACGAAGACAACGGCCTTCATGGGGTTTGCGGTCGTGCAGCGATAAAAGCAAATACTGAGATCCTTCGCTGCGCTCAGGATGACGGCCGGATTATTGCTTTAGGATGAGGGCTCGAATTATTACTTAGGATGAGGGCTGGAATTATTGCTCAGGATGGCGGCTGGATTATTGCTCAGGATGAGGGTGGTGCCGGCCGTAACGGTGGGGAAGTAAGAGCTTGTGGCAGGAGTAGAAAGGAGGCTGGAGCGTCGCAGCTTCGCGACAATGTCCCCATTCTTATCCTCCTAGGTGGTCTGGTAGGACGCTTTCGCATGCAAGCCGGAGAGAACCGTATGCTCATCATAGTGCTCCGTGGTCGAGAGCGCTGCAATTCTTTCCATAGCGTGCTTTACGGAACGGGCGTAGTGCAGGGGGGAGCCGGCGCGCGATCCGCGCAGGATGCGTAGGACCGGTGGGCGGAGATTTGCCAGCCATAGGGCGCTGCCGCTGTTATGCAGCCGATTGCCCATGCGAATGAGCTGTGTGACTGCAATACCGTCAATGAAATCAAGCGTGGCGAGATCGAGAATGACGTGGGAGTCGTGGATACGCCGCCGGGTGATCTGTTCCTGTAGCGCGGTGCAATCGAAGCCGCTGAGACCACCAGTAAGCGGAAAGACAGTGGCACCGGGAAGCTGAATGGGAGCGCCCTCAAAGAGCGGAACGCGCTCTCCCTGACGGGCAAAAGCGATCATCTGCCGGGCGAGGGGAAGGAGCAGGCCGAAGGCATCGGAGATGTAACGGCCCAGGAGTCGGCCGGGTTCGCGGCTGGCGCGGTAGAGCCATTCGATGCCGAGGCGCTGATATTTTTCCGGAGAGCGCGGCACGATGCCGGCGATCATGTTCAGCGAACCACCGATGCCGATGCAGACGGGGACATGCAGGCGGTGGCGATGGCGGGCAAGCCATATCTCCTGCTTGGGGTTGCCGAATGCTACCAGCAGAATGTCTGGCCGGGCGGCACGGATGCGGCGCAGGATATCTTCGTTATCCATCTGGTCAAGCGGCGTGTAGGGCGGGCAATGACGGCCCACGATCTGCGTGCCGGGATACAGGCGCTCCAGTTGGGCGACGGCGGTGTTGGAACTGGACTCCTGCGCACCGAGGAGGTAGATGCGGTAGCCGTGCGCGGCAGAGATACGGGCGAGGTGGGGAACCAGGTCTACGCCGGTGACGCGTTCGCGCAAGGGGGCACCCATGTGGCGCGAGATCCAGAGCAGAGGCATGCCGTCTGGCACTACCATGTCGCAGGAGCCGAGTACGCGGCGAAGTTCAGGGTGGCGCAGAGAGTTGACCAGGAAGTTGACGTTGGCGGTCGCGACCTGGTGGAAGCCACCTTCACGGAGATAGCTCTCCATGCGGTCGATGGCCGACTCCATCGTCATGTTGTCGAGCGGTACACCAACGATGGTGACGCCCTGGTCTGTTGCTGAGCCGAGCATGCCTTCTCCTTTACGGAAGGGTCAAGCGTGGGGAAGGTGCATCTATCTTTGGTCTCATATATGGCATCGAA
>DASWOP010000013.1:0-2623 GCA_036404255.1 Acidobacteriaceae bacterium
GGGTGACGTAGGAAGGACTTTCTGCATGATGTCCTATCTTCACCGCCGGATCAGAAGCGTGCCATGGCTTGGGCGCGCCGTTCTCAAGTCGATCCCCGACTACAAATGGAAAGTTAATGTGCCTTCGATAGGCAAAATGACCATCCGCCTGCGGCAGCATCGCATGTTCTGGCTCCGTCCTCCCCTTATTTTTGAGGGTTTTATGCTGGGCTGCATGCAGCGCCTCGTGCACAAGGATGATGTGGTCTACGATATTGGCGCAAACATCGGACTCTACAGCCGTTTTCTCACCCAGATCTTTCACGCCTCCAACGTCTATGCCTTTGAGCCCATGGAGAGCAATCGCGCCTTGCTCGCCGAAAATCTGCGGAATGGCGGGTGTGCTCAAAAGGTAACGATCGTTCCCTGTGCCGTCGGCAACGAAGATGGCTTCTGTGATTTTCAGGTCGATGACCTTACCTCCAACAGCGGCACACTCGATGCCGTAACCCACGGCGAGCCATCACAGTCGCGCCACCAATACGGCCTGCCCCCCTCCACCGTCCGCGTTGAAGTTGTTCGACTGGATACATTCATTGCCACCAAGGGGGTCCCCCCTCCGAACGTAATCAAAATGGATGTCGAAGGCGCTGAAGCCCTGGCACTCGAAGGTGCCCGCTCCCTGCTCTTGCAGCATGGCCCACTTCTCATCATTGAGCTGCATGGCGCCGAAGTTGCCTGTCAGGTCCTGCAGGTTCTGTGGAGCGTAAACTATCACTGTTTTGGCTACTTCATGCAGAATGGTATCAACGCTTACAAGCAATTCACCCCAGCCGACCTTCCCAGCATCACCGGTCGATACACCACACACTTTCTTGTTGCCTCTCCAAACGAAGCGATTCTGCTTCAACCCATCGCAGACTATGTTGCAGACGCATAGTTTATTTCCACGCACACGCTCCACAAGACATTACATCTCCTTATGCTAATTACTCTGCGATTCGTCAGACTTCTCGCCTTGGTTCTATGGCTTGGCGGCCTCATCTTCTTTGGCGCCGTCATGGCTCCCGTCGCCTTCCACGTCCTGCCCACCACGCACCTGGCGGGCACCGTTGTAGGCGCGTCATTGCGTCATTTGCACATCATCGGAATGGTCTGCGCTGCCCTGCTCATCATCACTACATTGCTGCTGGCCCGCACGCGTCGTGCCCTCATCTTCTGCGGCATCACCGCAGTCATGCTGCTGCTAACGGCCTACTCACAATTCAGCGTCATCCCGCGCATGGACGCTGACCGCGCTGCAGCCGGAGAGATTACGCACGACTGCACCAGCGCTCCCTGCACAGATTTCAACCGTCTGCATCCCCTATCGGAACGCGTCGAAGGAGCCGTAATGATCGGCGGACTAGCCCTGGTCGTCATGCTGGCGGCCGAGTAGTCTTTCCTGCTGTCATTCGTTAAGAGTCCGGCTTTTAGTGTGAAGATACTCCCGAGAGATTGAATCAGCACTCTCCTGGCTTGCGCTAAGGGGCAGCTACACGTTGAACTTGAAGAACAGAATATCGCCGTCCTTGACGACATACTCTTTGCCTTCACTGCGCATCAGCCCAGCTTCCTTCACCGCCTGCTCGCTGCCCAGCCGGAAGAGATCCTCACACGCATAGCAATCGGCCTTGATAAACCCACGCTCGAAGTCCGAGTGGATCACGCCCGCTGCCCCCGGAGCCTTTGTCCCTTCCTTGATCGTCCACGCGCGCACTTCCTGCACACCGCTGGTGAAGTACGTGATCAGATTCAGCAGCTTATACGCCGAATGGATCAGCCGGTTCAGCCCCGGCTCTTTCAAACCCGCAGCTTCCAGAAACTCCCCACGCTCTGCCGGCTCCAGCCGCGCAATCTCCGATTCCATCGCGCCGCAGATGCGAACCACATCGCTGCCTTCTTCCTTCGCGCGTACCTCGACCAGCTTTGTGTACTCGTTGCCCTCAACGATGCTGCCTTCATCCACATTGGCAACATAAAGCTGCGGCTTCATCGTGATCAGAAACAGATCCTGCGCCACTGGCTTCTCCGCATCGTCGAGCTCAGCCGTACGGGCAGGCTTCCCTTCGCGCAGTACCGCCAGTACCTTCTGCACAGCCGAATGCTCCAACTTCTGTTGCGCCGTCGCCGAATTACTCTTCGCCGCTTTCTCCGCCTTCAGCGCACGCTTCTCCACGCTCTCCAGATCGGCCAGCAACAGCTCCGTGTTGATCACGTCGATATCGTCCAACGGACTCACCCTGCCCGCCACATGCACCACTTCATCGTCCTTGAAGCACCGCACCACATGCAGAATCGCGTCCGTCTCCCGGATATGCGACAGGAACTGATTGCCCAGGCCTTCGCCCTTGCTCGCACCTTCCACAATGCCTGCAATGTCGACAAACTCCATTGTTGTCGGCACAATCGAGTTCGGCTTCACCATGGTCACAATCTTGTCCATGCGAGCATCGGGCACCGGCACAATGCCCACATTCGGGTCAATCGTACAGAACGGATAATTCGCCGCCTGCGCTTCTGCCGCTGTCAGCGCGTTAAAAATGGTGGACTTGCCCACATTCGGCAGCCCGACAATCCCGCAATTCAAAGGCATATTTCTAAG
>DASWOP010000014.1:0-24392 GCA_036404255.1 Acidobacteriaceae bacterium
ATGACTTTGTTAAGCGACGGGTTGGGCGCAGAATTTGCAGCGCTTGGCGGTGAGGGGGATGTCTGAGAGACATTCGGGGCAGGGTTTGGTGGTTGCGGCGGCGGGGCCGTTGATCTTCCGCAGAACGTACTGCATGGGCATCACGAGGAAGAAGTAGACGGCGCTGCCGATGAGCAAGAAGGCGATGGCTGCGTTGAGGAAGTTGCCGTAGGTGATGGCTCCGCCATGCACGTGCAGCACAAGAGCGGAAAAGTCCGGCTTGCCGACGATGGCGGCGATCAGCGGAGTGATGATGTCTTTCACCAATGAGTTGATGATGGCGCCGAATGCTCCGCCGATGATGACGGCAACGGCGAGGTCTACTACGTTGCCGCGCAGAATAAAATCACGAAATCCCTTGAGCATATTCTCTATCTCCCTCTGCATGTTGATGTAATGGACGATCAGTTTAGCACCTGGGGTT
Source organism: Acidobacteriaceae bacterium (assembly GCA_036404255.1). Lineage (GTDB taxonomy): Bacteria > Acidobacteriota > Terriglobia > Terriglobales > Acidobacteriaceae > JARLFX01. The sequence continues at coordinate 464 of DASWOP010000014.1, forward strand.
GGATGAGGGCAGTAGGTCAGCAAGTCAGCGAAAAGCAGATTCCTCCGCTGCGCTGCGGAATGACAAATATTCTGGGGGGGCGGAATGACGCTCACGCCGGGGGATCCCGAACATGCAGGAGGTGAGGCTAATGCGGGGTGACCCAGGGCATGTAGGGGTAGAGGAGGAGGAAGAGGATCATGGCGATGGCCATGACATCCATGTAGAGAGAGAACATGACGCCAGCGTGGTACAGGCTCCAGCGTGGCTGTACGCAGCGGAGGGTTTCAAACGCGCCGGCGAAGGCAACCATTGCGGGGAGGATCAGGAGAAGGGTGCGACGGTTCTCCGGGAAGTGGGAGATGCTGAAGGCGAGGGCCAGCGAACCCAGTACGAGCACGGAACCACGCAGGAGCGACTTGCGACGGAGATCGAGGAAGGACCAACCCATGCAGAGATAGATTACTGCTTTGCGGCCACGGATTGGACAAATCACGGGCAGAGCCGGAATTGTACGGCTGCCATAGGTCACGGCGACGGCGTCCTGCCCCGGTGGCCTCAAAGTGAGAGCAACTCCATGCCCAGCGACGTTATCCCTCTGGAGACTTTTGCGATCAGAGCAACTGCTCATGACACAGATCGAACTGGAACGCCGCAGGAGTGATCTGTTGAAAGAGCTGGTTGTCTTTTAACGCGCAGAGGCTGAATGATAGGAATATTTACCTCAGATCTGCGAGAGGTCAATATTGCACAGGTATCCAAGACGGCTGAGGAGTAACCTGACTGTGTGGCCGGTGTATGGCCAGCATCGCAAATCATACTTCTTCAGCCTAAGGCGGCTATATGGTGGGACCCCTGGTCGCTTCAGCGCAAGTTCTTGAGACGCTGGATGAACGGATGTTGCGATGCGGCATCAGCCGCCGGGCTTTTCTTGTCTTCTGCACCAGCCTGATGGTTGCCGCGCCATATGGCCTGGCAATAACGGATAAGAAGACTCCTGAAGATGTTGCAGCGGGTCTGGGCAAGGTTTTGCGCCCGCCGGTGATCTGGCTTCACTTTCAGGATTGCACCGGATGTACCGAGTCGCTGCTGCAGACCTCCAGCCCCGGCTTTGCCGATTTGATTCTGAACGTCATCTCGCTGGAGTATCACGAGACCCTGATGGCGGCATCGGGCATGCAGGCGCGCCAGGTTCTCTATGAGGCAGTGCAGCGGTACGAAGGAAAATTCATCCTTGTAGTCGAAGGATCGATTCCGACAAAAGATAAAGGCATCTACATGAAGGTGGCAGGCAGTCCAGCGTTGGACGTGCTCACCGACATCGCCGGCAAGGCTGCTGCCATCGTTGCCATTGGTTCCTGTGCTGCGTGGGGCGGAATACCATCGGCTGATCCGGACCCGACCGGAGCAGTGGGCGTAGCGGATTGCCTGATCGGCAAGACGATCGTCAATATTCCGGGTTGCCCGCCTAACCCATATACGCTGCTCGGCGTTCTGCTGCAGTACGCCGCGGATGGAACGCTGTCCGAACTTGATGAGCAGAAGCGGCCGAAATTCGCTTTTGATCGCGATATCCATGAACACTGCCCGCGGCGCGCGCACTTTGACGCAGGCCATTTTGTGAAGCATTACGGCGATGCAGGCCACCGCGAAGGATGGTGTCTGTACGAAATGGGTTGCAAGGGGCCGGATACTCATGCGGGCTGCTCGACCCGCCACTTCAACGAGATTCCCGATGCGTGGCCGATTGGTATTGGCGCGCCATGTATCGGATGCACCGAGAAGAGCATTGCGTTCCGCGTGCCCATGTTCCAGGTGATACCGCTGCATACTATAGCCGGGCCACCCAGCTCATACGCTTCCATCGCCACCACGTATGGCAGCATCAGTCCGCTGGCTACGGGCCTGGTTGGAATTGCTGTGGGAGCGGCAGCAGGTGCCGGATACGTGGCGTCTCGCCATTTCTCCGAAGTAAAAGATGATGACCGGCCGCCAGGCTCCAATCCGCCAGAGGTGCCGCCGGATGTAGTGCCAGACGATCCCAAGCATGGTCCCGGACAATCCGTATGAGTGTCCTCCTTAGCCGTCGCCAGGCATTCAAAGTGATGATCGGGCTTGGAGGCATTGCCACCAGTGCTATGCTGCCCAAGCCTGCACGAGCTGCGACGGAGGAACATCCCGATCATCCGGTGGCAGCGGCGGACGATGTGAGCATGCTCTTCGACAGCACGGTCTGTACGGGCTGCAGGGCGTGCATGCCAGCGTGCAACGAGGCGAACGGTCTGCCTGCGGACACGCTGCTCTCCGGCGGCATCTGGGATATGCCGACCGGGCTCAACTCCAAGACCAAGAACATTATCGAGCTTTACCAGGATGCACAGTCGGAGCAATTCGCTTTCGTCAAGAAGCAGTGCATGCATTGCCTTGATCCAGCGTGTGTCACGGGTTGCCCCTTCGGTTCGCTGAAGAAGAGCGACTGGGGTGTAGTGACCTGGAATAGCTCACTCTGCATCGGCTGCCGCTACTGCGAGGTGGCGTGTCCCTTTGAAGTGCCGAAGTTTGAGTGGGAGAGCTGGAATCCGAAGATCGTGAAGTGTGAGTTCTGCTACGACCAACGGCTCAAGAAAGATATGCAGCCAGCATGCACTGCGGCATGCCCTACGGGCGCCGTGATCTTTGGCAAGCGAACTGATCTTCTGGCGCAGGCTAAAGGCCGTATTGCAGAGTCGCCGGATAAGTATTTTGAAAAACGCGTCTACGGCGAACATGAGGCAGGCGGCACGCAGGTGCTGTATCTCTCCGGTGTTCCGTTTGACAAGATTGGCCTGCCGAAGCTTGGGCCAGACTCGCTTGGACACTATGCCACGAAGGTTACGTCGAAGATCTACAAGTGGTTCTCCGGGCCGATGGTGATGGCAATTGTGCTGGGTGTGGCAATCCGCAGGAATTGGAATCGCCATGAACTGGAACGGATCCTGCACGAGAAGGAGACGGGATTTCCCGACCAGCTATGACACCTCGCGAGACGATAGCAGCAGACGAGAGCGGCGCAACGCTCATCAATCACTGGCAATCCGGCGTGCCCGTCATGGGCAGTCCGATTATGACGCCCTTCGTTCTGTTCCTCCTGTGTGTGGCGGTGCTTGGTCTTGCGGTGGCGGCATTGCGCTTTATCTCTCCGCTGGGCCCATTCTCAGGAATGAACGATGCCTATGCATGGGGGATCTGGAAGACCTTCAACGTGATGACACTGACTGCGCTCGGTTCTGGCCCATTGGCACTGGGACTGGCAGCGTGGGTTTTTAATCGCCAGAAACTGCACGTCGTGATGCGCACTGCATTGGTTGTGGGTTTTCTGTTCTATGCTACGGGTCTAACCGCACTGGGTTTTGATGTTGGCCGTCCATGGAACTTCTACAGCGCGCTCATGCCGTGGCGATGGAACACGGAGTCAGCCATGCTGGAGATTTCCATCTGCATGCCTGTTTACTGTGCCGCGTTTCTATCGTTTGAGATACTGCCGCTCGTGCTGGAGCGCCTCTACTACACCGGTAACGACAGGGTACGCGCGAACCTGCGGCGCATCGCGCCTGCAATTCGGAAGATCTATCCTTACTTTCTGATCGGGGCCTACATTATTCCGCTGATGCATCAATCGTCTCTCGGCGGGCTGCTGCTATTGGCTGGGACCAAGATCGATCCGCTGTGGCAATCGCCTGTGATGCCGCTGCTCTATTTGATAGCTGCTATTTTGTGCGGCTTTTCCTTCATCATCTTTCTGCTGCTGATTGTTTGCCTGCGCTACTCCCGTTCGCTGGATGTTGGAATTCTGGAAGAACTGGCGCGTCTGTTGTCGTGGACATGCATCATCTTTCTCTTCATTCGCTTCGCGGATATTATCTGGCGCCATCAGTTACTCGCAGCGTTTTCGTTCAACAGGATGAGTCTGCTGTTTCTGTCAGAGACTGCGCTCATTCTTATTCCGACTCTCGCGCTGCAAAGCAGACGCGTCCGGCAGACACCGCGAACTCTGCTGAACGCCGCGGTTCTGGCCTGTATTGGCGGCATGTTCTACCGTTTTATTCCTACGTCCATTGCCTACATGCCTGCGCACAGCACCAGTTACTTTCCTTCCGTACCGGAGTTGGTGATGGCGGCAGGCTATATCGCGGCCGGCAGCCTCGCCTTTGTGCTGGCGATTAATTACTTCGCAGTATTGCCCGGCCCCGCCAGCAGTTGGGACCACACATTCCGTCACATTGGATGGCCGCACAAGCCTGCACGCTTCGTGCCGAATCCGCCACCCGTTCCTGCCGCAGTAAAAAAGGAGGCCTGATGGCCCGCATTACGATAGATCCCGTCACTCGCATCGAAGGCCATTTGCGTGTCGATGTCGAAGTGGATGGTGGAGTGGTCAACAAGGCGTGGGCCAGCTGCACCATGTGGCGCGGGCTTGAGGCGATTTTGCGTGGACGTGATGCACGCGAGGGCTGGGTCTTTGCGCAGCGTTTCTGCGGAGTTTGCACCACGGTCCACGCCATCGCCTCTGTGCGCGCCGTTGAAGACGCGCTCTCGCTGGAGATTCCACCGAACGCTCAATACATTCGCAACCTGATTCTTATCTGTCACGCGCTGCACGATCACATCGTTCACTTCTACCATCTGTCGGCGCTGGACTGGGTCGATATTATGTCGATCCCGAAGGCTGATGCGGCGAAGGCAGCCTCGATCGCGGAAGGTTCCAGCAGTTGGCAGGGCAATTCGCGGCGTGAACTGGAAGCGGTTCAGGACAAGGTGAAGGGAATCGTCAGCGGTGGACAACTCGGTATCTTTGCGCATGGCTACTGGGGGCATTCGGCCATGCGTCTTAGCCCGGAGATGAATCTGATTCTCTTCTCCCACTATCTCCAGGCGCTGGATTTCCAGCGGAAGTCGTGCCAGATCGTTGCTATCCTTGGTGGCAAGACGCCGCACATCCAGAATCTCGCCGTGGGCGGCGTGATGAATGCCATCAATCTGGATAGCCTGGCAACACTGAACATGGATCGCCTCGGCATGCTGAAGTCTCTGCTTGAGGACCTGATCCCGTTTGTGCAGCAGGTATTCTTCGTGGATTCGTGTCTGCTTGCAGCGTCTTATCCGGAGTGGTTCCAGTACGGACGCGGCGTCACAAACTATCTTGCGGTCCCCGATCTCCCGCTGGACGCAAGAGCTTCCAGATTCGATCTTCCCGGCGGAATCATCATGGACGGCAATCTGCCATCCGTGCAGCCTATTGCAAACTGGAAGGATGAGAATTTTCGTAAGGCAGTGACCGAGGACTCTACTCACGCCTGGTATCAGGAGAAAGGCCCGCTGCAGCCGTACAAGGGCGAATCAACTCCTGACTATACGGATTTCAAGGAAGATGCGAAGTACACGTGGGTCAAGGCGCCGCGTTATAACGGCCGGCCGATGCAGGTTGGCCCGTTGGCAAATGTTCTTGTGGGTTACGCGTCGGGCCATTCGCTCACGCGCAAATGGACGGACAGCGCATTCGACCGTATCCACTCCGTGCATGGGGCGCGGGTAACGCCGCATGAAATGCAGTCTACGATGGGCCGCTATCTCGCTCGAGGCATTCGTTCCGCGATGCTCTCTGAATTGGCGCTGGAGCATCTGCAGCTATTGACCACGAACATTCTGAATGGAGATAGCACGACCTGCAATGCTCCGCAGTTTCCATCGGGTGAGATTATGGGCATGGGAATGCACGAGGCGCCTCGCGGTGCGCTTTCGCACTGGGTTGTTATCGAGAAGGGAAGTTTTACGAATTATCAGGCCGTTGTGCCGACAACCTGGAACGCGAGCCCGCGGGACGAGAAGGGTGTGCCCGGACCGTACGAAACCGCGCTGCTCGGTAACCCGGTTGCCGATACCAGGCAGCCCCTGGAAGTTCTTCGCACGGTACATTCCTTTGATCCCTGCATGGCGTGCTCTTGTCATGCTTTGGATGTGACCGAAGAGAAGGAGACCCCAGAGGCAGAGGTCGAATGAGTACTAATCCCAAACTCTCTCAAGTCGCAGTGATCGGACTGGGGAATGTCTTCCTCGGCGATGACGGGTTCGGCCCGTTGGCGATTGAGATGTTTCGCTGTGAGTACGAATGTGAGGCGAGCGTGGAGGTCTCCGATCTGGGGACGCCCGGTCTTGATCTGGCTCCCTATCTCTACGACAGGGAATTGGTCGTGATTGTCGATGCAGTTCAAGCCGGCCTGGAGCCGGGAACACTGTCTGTCTTCCGCGAAGATGATTTCGTCTCATCCCGTGCGAAGCTGCGCATCACAGGGCACGATCCGGGGCTGTGGGAGGCATTGGCTCACCTTCGCATGGCTGGTCATGCTCCATCGGAATTAGTCGTTATCGGAATGACGCCCGCATCCTGCCGTTTTGGCGAGGGAATTAATGCGAGCGTAATGGCTAGTGCTTTGGAAGCTGCAACTGCCATCGCCCGCCTGCTGACTCAGCGGGGAGTGGCTTGCCAGCAACGAACTTCCGCGGTCCAACCAGACCTGTGGTGGCAGCCGTTGCTACGCGCAGATCCATGCGGTGAGAATAACGCCGAATAGCAGATACCGATCTTTGTCTCAGGCTGGAGCAGCGTGCGGGCGGCCAGCACGCTTCGTATGGAGCGGGGCCAGGGTGGCTGCGACCATATCGGCTCCAATACCATCCAATGATTACAAGGAGCATGCTAACCGATGCATTTCGATCTTGAACGGAGTCCTGCCAGTCACGCGTACAAGCTGCTAGTCGGTCTGGTGGCGCCACGGCCCATTGCGCTAATCACCAGTATGGATGAGAAGGGGCTGCTGAATGCCGCGCCCTTCAGTGCTTACAACTACCTGTGCACCGACCCGCCCATCATCGGCGTGGGGGTGACCAACCGGCCTGACCAACCGTTTGTCCCCAAAGACACTGCACGCAATATCCGGCGTACCGGCGAGTTTGTAGTGAACGTGGTCACGGAAGACATCGCCGAAAAGATGAACCTCTGCGCAACAGATTTTCCGGCTGAGATGAGTGAAGTGGAGCTTGCCGGCTTTACAACCGCGCCCTCGCAGTTGGTGAAGCCTCCACGGCTGGCAGAGGCGCACGCCGCGCTCGAGTGTCGCGAGTATACAACGATGGAGATCGGCCACTCTCGCATTATCCTTGGTCGAGTTGTCGCTATTTATGTTGACGACCGCTACCTGGACCCGGCGGGGCCCTACATCAAAGCCGATGAACTGCATGCCATTGGCCGCATGAACGGGCTGGGGAACTACGTTCGCACGCGCGACGCATTCATGACGATTCCACGCATTTCGTATGAGGAGTGGAAGAGCCGGACGCGATAGATTGTTTGCCAAAATGCATTTCCGCTATGCGCAGTGGCGCATAGCGGGATGTTCCTCTAACTCGAGATAGCGGTATGTTTTCCATAGGCCAGGGCGATTGATTGCAAATCGTCCGCTAATTGGTCCACCCGCTCCGGCGATGAATCCCAGGCAAACATAAAGCGCGCACAGCCTCCGATGAAGGTATAGAACTCCCAGCCTCGTTGCCGCAAAGCGTCGATCATCGCTTCAGGCATCTTCAGAAACAGGGCATTCGCTTCTACCTTGAACATCAGTTCCAACTCCGGCACACTGGCGACGCGCTCTGCCAGGCGCTGCGCACACTCATTGCCATGGGCGGCATAGCGAAGCCAAGATCCGTTCTCCAGCATCTGTACCCAGGGAGCGGAGAGGAACCGCATTTTCGATGCAAGTTGCCCCGCTTGTTTGCAGCGGTAGTCGAAATCTTCCGCCAGCTTGGGATCGAAGAAGATCACAGCCTCTCCCACCGCCATTCCATTTTTAGTTCCGCCAAAACAAAGCACATCCACGCCTGCTCGCCATGTCATCTCCGCCGGCGTGCATCCGAGACTCGCACACGCATTGGCAAAACGAGATCCATCCATATGCAGCCGCAGCCCGAGTTCCCGGCAGGTAGCAGAGATTGCTTCAATCTCTCCAAGGCTATACACCACTCCGGTTTCAGTGGGCTGCGTAATTGTTACAACACGTGGCTTTGGAAAGTGAATATCGTTTCGCTTGTTTGCAATGCTGCGGATGGCATCGGGAGTAAGCTTTCCATCCGGGGAGGTTGCGACCAACAGCTTGGAGCCGTTGGAGAAAAACTCCGGCGCTCCGCACTCATCCGTCTCCACGTGTGCTGCGTCGGAGCAGATCACGCTGTGATAACTCTGGCATAGCGCGGCCAGCGCAAGGGAGTTTGCCGCCGTGCCATTGAAGGCAAAGAAAACTTCGCAACTCGTTTCAAACAAGGCACGGAAAGAATCGGCCGCCTTTGCTGTCCATGTGTCGCCGCCATAGGCGGTTTCATGGCCCTGGTTGGCCTCTGCCATAGCTGCCCATGCCTCAGGACAGATACCGGCATAGTTATCACTGGCAAATTGTTGGGAAAGATCCGTCATGTTCGAGTTAAGCCTTTCGTCACAAGTTTCATCAAAAGCGAAACTGATGTGCGGCTTAATCCCGTTGATTGCCGGACCGGCCACATCTCCCTCGGAAGGGAACGCCACCTTGCCCGGGAGCAGGTTGGCGTTGAGCATTCAGCTCAACTCTTGATGTCTTTTAAAGAATAGCATTTTCGCTATTTCTAATTATTCTCAGGAACCAATTGCGCAGCATTTGCGGCTAACGTGCATGGAGCGCGACAGCGTTCCCCACGAGTCCGAGATGTACTGGTCAATAGAGGTCGAAACTTTCGCAATGCCAGCGCTAGTTGTGAAAATAGCTACGGTGAGAATGAATATGTACTGTAAATAGCTCATATAGAACTGCCTTCAGGCCGTTCTGCCGATCCGTCTGATCATCGCTCTCGGCATTCTCGGGGCTCTTATTGGTGCTGTAATTCCCGGAATCAAAGCCGTACGTCAGGAAGCCACGGAGGCTCTCGCCTATGAATAACTCGCCCATCATTCAGGTTCGCAAACTCGCCCATCATTCAGGTTCGCAAACTCGCCAAGACCTATCACGTTGGAGAAGTTGATGTCCACGCTCTCCGGTGGCCAGCAGCAGCGCGTCGCCATCGCACGCGCCATCGTCAACCGCCCCGCCATCCTGCTCGCCGATGAACCGACAGGGAATCTCGACAGCCAAAACTCAGCCGCCGTGCTCAAGCTTCTGAAAGACCTGAATGAGCACCTCGGTCAGACAATTCTCATGATCACGCACGACGAAGAGGCTGCCTTCTACTCCAGTCGCCGAGTGCACATGCGTGACGGCCGAGCGCGACGAAGGGTTTGGTCAGGGAACCCATCGCGAGTGGGGTATCACGATCTGGCCACTGCGACGCAAGCAGCGTCCCGCTGCGCGCATCCAGCAAAAGCCATGAGACAGTGGGGGCAGAAGCTGCAGACCAGTGGCGTGCCAGCGCCGCCTGTGCCGATTGTGCGAAGAAAGAGTTCTCCTGTGCGGGGCCGTGATGCGGTGCCAGTAGCACAGTAAGGCCCAGAAGCCGCCATGCACGGAGCGCTATCTTCGCCATTGGTAGAGAACAGTCTGGTGAAGTGTGTTCGTTTCCTTGTCCGGTACTTCGGTGAAGGTCTCAGCATGAAGCGATGAGAATGTGTTGGCGAGGCTGCCCATGTTGCGAGAGAAGAAGGGAGGTGTGTCCCCGGCATTGGCAGGTTTGCTTTTGCCATCCAGAATGCTGGTGAGACGCAGGAAATGTTCGCGTTCCACCGTGTGGCTGTAGCCTGCAACGACGCTCGCAATGCGAGGTGTTCTGGCGTTTTTCTGCGAAGATCGCAACATCTGCAACAAGGTGATCCCATCCGATGCAAACAGGCAGACTTGCCCTTTCACGGCAAAAGCCATCGGTTGCAAGCCGCTCAGTTCGTACCACGTAGTGCCATCTTCGCTATGCTGCTGCCAGGTCAGGCCATGATCAGATGTCGTGAGATGCGCTCGCAGAGCATCTGTAAGTGCTGCCTGCATCGCTGCTCCATTCCATGGTGCAGCAGCTGCAAGTATCACGGCAGAATGTGTCGGAATGAAAAGATCTCCGACCGCGTCGGCAGTAGTAGACGTGACCAGCATGCTATGAACGTGTGCGGATTCCAGTACCGCTCGCAACGAGGCGAGCGTCGCAGAGAGCGATTGCTGTTGCGGTGGAGTCTCGTCGATACGCGTATCAAAATCCGTAGGACTCCCCGCGTTCTGCACGCTGACATCTGCGACCGGCGCGACGCGATCATCACGGTAGGGCGATGGCCCACGTGTGAGCAGTTTGTCGTTTATGGCGTCGAGCACCTGGTCTATTCCGGACTGCGCCGAAGCGCGGTAGAAGCCGCTGCTCGCTGGCAGTAGCGCAAGCATGGGCTGCAGGTCGACGCTGGCTGGGATGTTATCCGGCGAGACAGGCAGCAGCACACGCTCTTCGCGAAATGAATCCGAAGTGCGATAAAGATTGGAGACGCTGCTGCTGAACTGTTTCATGGCCGTGATGTTGCGCTGTATCCAGTAGCTTCTGAAGTAGGGTGATGGAACGATCCGTGCAAGGTTGAGCGTCATCCGCAGATCGCCTGCGGGCGCATGTGCTGCTGTAAGCGCGCTGGCATACCAGGGTTCATCCGTCAGCGATTGCTGCGCCTGCTTCTGCATCAACAAAAGCGCGTTAGCGATAAGGTCTTCGCGGGTAGCGAGCAGCAGGTAATCGCCATGCACGGCAAAAGCGACAGTGCGCCTGGGCTCACCCTCGGTATGGATGTAGAAGTTCTCAGTGCCCGCCTGGCGCTGTTGATACTTACTGCGGAGTTGTAACAGCGGAGTCTGTTCCGCGGCGGCAGAGGGCATGTGTGTGATGTAGAGGAACTCGAGATTGCCAATGTCATACCATGCGAAGATGCTCTCCTTCCCAGCCACCTGGCTCAGGAAGTTCATGCCGGTCGATAGACCTGCAGTTGTTGCGAATTGTCCCTGTGCATCGCCCAGTCGCGAGAAGAGCCGTGAGCGCGAAAAGTCAGCATAGTTGTCACTCGTAAGCCACTTCTGTTGCTCGGGCGATTTGCTCCAGTCCTTCAGCAGACCAGCAAAGTCGAGGGCTTCGATCGAGAGCAGCGAGCCCTGCGGTATCCACATCGCAAGTGTGGGAGACGTTGGCGTGAGCAACTCATAACCTGCCCACAGTGCCCCAGCGGTGAGCAAACCAGACAGCGCAACGATCGAAAATGAATTTCGTAGAAAGCGGGGCATGCGCATCATGGCTGCTCCTCCTGCACTGGCGTAGTCGTTCGAGTGAGACGGGGGCGCACCAGAACCGATTGCTCCAGCGATGCATGAAGTCGCGGTCTCCGTTGCGAGTTCGCTTGATCCAGTTCAATGCGTACCTGGAGTTTTGCGATACGGGCCAGTAGATCGAGGCGGGTCTTATCCTCCGTCATAAAATGCGCAGCATCCTTCAGCGCAGCAATCTGCTGCCTCGGTTGATTCAGCTTCTCGTACATGGCGGCAAGCTCAAGTGCCATGGCCAACTTCTCCTCGCGGCTGTGCAGCAGCCGTGCCAGCGGGGAACCGTAGCGCCAGCTCTGCGTGTCTTCACTCCCATCGATCCATGAGGTTGCAGCTTCCGCAGTCACTTCTGCCGTCTCGTCTGCCTGCACATCCGCTGGCTGCAGGTTATCGGCATCACTATTCTGCGGCCCCTCATACCGATAGTCCAGCAGTGGCCGGATGGCGGCCAGTGCGCGTTCACTATGGTCTGCTGCGAGTTCAGCGTGGAAGATGGCAACGCGCAGTGCGTCACTTGGTGCCGTGGCGAGTGCAGCGCGCAGGATGCCGGGCTTTTGCTGCGTCGAAGCCGTATCCGCTGCCGCGATGCGTGCTGCGACGAAATACGGCTGGTTGGCCTGCTCTGCGCTGATCGCCTGTCCCGCTGCAAGCAGGTTGAGTTCGTCGCTGCCGAAGTTCGCATTGTCTCCTCGCCCATGCAGCGCAGTTGCTGCGCGGACGCGAACCTCGTACGCCGCTGTTGGATCAGCCGCGACCGATGCAAGTGCTGCAAGCGCCGCCGGCTGATTTTGTTGCGCAGCTCGCTCGGCCTGCGCCAGCCGAATACGGTAGGATGCATTCCACGGCGTACTGCCTGCGAGCGTGCGGAGTAACGGCAGTGCCTCAGCAGCGTGTCCGGAATCCTCCAGTAGCTTGGCTGCAGATTCGATGTTGGCGTAGATGTCGCCGCCCAGCATGGTCATGCGGTGCAGCACTTCCAATGCGCCGCCCATATCTGCTGCATCCAGTCGCGCCTGTGCAAGGCTAAGAAAGTCTGGCGCCGCGAGAGCGTGTTGCTCCAGTTTGCGCTGGAACACGTACTCAAGAAGTTGGCGGCTGGATGGTTTGTCCGTCGTACGCAGGGTATCTGCCGCGCTCGCAATAATTTCAAGGGATGGCGCAGCCAATGCATTCGACGCAAACTCCGCTAACAACCGGCTAATGCGGCCCTGATGCGCGGCCAGCTCAATTCGCAGCGGCTGCATATCATCTTGCTGGCGCCGTGCTGCACGGAGCGAATCAAAGAAGTTCTGTGCCTCCGCATAGCTCTTCTGCTTGAGTAGGTAAGCCAGGTAATTCCGCTGCACTGTGCTGAGAATTCCGTAGGATGCGTCTTCTTCTGTGTCGCCGCGTTGCTGCTCTGAAGCCTGTGCAAGTTCGAGTTCGCGCCGATAGATGCGCCCGAGTTCGGGCTGTGGTATCCAGTCCGCATTCGTGAGGCTCGAGAGCAGTTGCGCGGGATAGCGCGCCGTGCCGGCAAGTGATAGCACCCAGTCCGTTGCCTGCGGTGTAGAACCCAGCGCAGCGAATGCCGCGCGCAGCAGTTCAATACTGCGATACTCTCCGTTCTTGGTGATATAGCTGCGGAGCACAGCATCCATTTCCGGTTGCAACGATGCGCCAAGGTGGTTTGTCTGCAGATCGTTCGCGATGGCAGAGAAGTCCACCCAGAAACTCTCCGGTACTGCGCGCAAATCCACCATGGAATGCAGCAGCGCGAGAGCCAGTTTCCACTGCGCCACTGCATCGTCCTTATGCCCCGTATTCCATTGCAACACTGCGATGCTGCGATGTACTGCCGCAGATGAAGGGTCGATCTCCAGCGCATGGCCGTACTCACTCACCGCAGCGTCTGGCTGTTTGGCATCGGCATAGGCTTCAGCGAGTGCCGTATAGCTGGCAGTAACTCCTGGGCGTGATTCCAATCCGGCAGCAAGAAAATCTTCTGCATCGCCCATGTGAGAGATGGTGCGGAAGACGCCGTAACGCATGCCGTAGTAGAACCATAGGTCGCCGCTGAAGCGTTGCGTTGCATCGGCGGGGACAGCCAGTCGCTCGCCGATGGTCACATCGTACAGCGCATCGTGGAAGGCATGATCCGTAGCTGAATTCGCTGGTTCGGTGGCTCCATCCGCATAGTAGAGGCCAAGCAGGGCCGTGTTCGCGCTGTGCCAGAGCGGCGTGCGGCCATGCGCCATGGAGTCCACCACCGCTGCTGCCAGCGAACGGTTGCCATGTGCCAGCGCGTAGGCCGCGGCACTCTCGGCATACACACTGTTGGCAGCTGCGGTCTGCGAAACAAGGCCCGAGGAATTCGTCTGCAGTAGCAGGCTAAAGTAACGGTCTCGCAGTTCAGAATTTTCGTTGCGCAGATATATCTTGCCGAGGACTCGTAGTTCGGCCGCATGGTTAGCGTCGTCGCGCCATGCATCTTCCGCCATAGCAAAAATGCTGCCACGGTCTCGCACCGGCTGCAGCATGGCATACGCCTCAAGCGTTTGGCCGCGTACAGTGTTATCCATGCGGTCAATTTCCAGGGAATTAAATCGCTGCAGATTGCGTTTAGACTCCTGCGAATTTTTCAGCAGCACCTCCCTGAGCCACTGCGATACGCGGTCTTGCAGTTTGGCTGCTTCTGCTGCAGCAATCCATACGCTGGCCACCTCCGGCTTTCCAGCACGTGCAGTATCCAGCAGGTGTGCATATGCAAGCTTTTCTTCTGGCGTGTAGTATGTCGCCACGGTAGTTCCTACTTCGCGGATCACAGCGAGGAAGCCCTGTTTTGCTGTATCCGTACGCTGGGCCACCAGGTCTTTGCGCCACTGCGATTCGGTGACCGATGCGAGTCCCTGCTTCTCTGCCTGCTGGATGATCACCGTGGGTGAGTTGGGCGATTCATCCGCGCCGGCACGCGCTTTTTGTAGAACGTCCAGTGCCGCATCTGCATGTCTCTGCCGCGTCAGGATACGTGCATACGTGATCGCGCCTTCGCGGTTTTCATTCACTGCCAGCAGATCGTCTCCGGCCAGCTTCACTCCCTGCTCTGCAAATCCGCGGGCTTCGTTGAGCATGTTCCAGCTCTCAAGCTGTGCGGCAACACGAAATTCGTTTTGCGCGCTGATAGGGCGGCCATCGATCCATGCCGTTTGCAGAGCGCGTACTGCAAGATCATTTTTGCCCTGTCGCGCGCGTGCCTGCGCTGCCTTGAACATCCACTGCGGATCTTTGTAGCTCAGCATGTAGAGTCGCTCATATTCAGAGACCGCATCGTCAAAACGTTGTAGACGCTCTTCCAGATCTGCCTTGGCAATGTAGGTGTCCATGCGGTCTTTGCGAATGGCGATGGCCTTCGCATAGGCTGCGATAGCGCTGGCATAGTCTTCAAAGATGGTGTCTATATTCCCCAGTGCTATGGCGAAGCGTGAATCGCGCGGTGAATCCGCTACTGTCTTGTTCAGGAATGCGAGCAGTTGTTGCTGCCGGCCATAGCGCAAGGCATAGAGTGCAACGCCTTGAATGATATTCGTATCTTCCGGGAACGCGCTGAGCAGTGCAATCTGCTGGTCCATGCCTGCAGCGTAATCTTTCATGCGCGTGAGTGCAGGAATAAGCCCCTGCCGCAGAGAAACGATCGTATCGCGGCGCTCGCTGGGTGTGAGGGATTCGTCCTTGATCGCTGCCAGCTTCGCTGTGTAGAAGTCGCGGAGTCCTGCGTTATCACCGGATAGCGCATAGCTGTCTGCCACGACGGCAATGTAGCGTGCATTGTATGGTTCGTCCGCAAGTAGCGGCGCTGCCAGCCGGCGCGCCCCCGCGTAGTCTCCGCTCTCGTTGGATTTGCTTGCGGCCTCTAGTGTGAATGCGCGCCTGAGCGTTGGATTCGCATCGTGCGCGGCCTGCGTCAGCGTAGCAATCGCTTCCGTCGTTTGCTTGTTGTTCCAATAGAAGTCAACGGTGGTTCGTACCACGCCAAGAAGCTTCGGATTGTCCTTATACGTGGATTCAATCACTTGCTGCGCGGCGGCCATGTTCTTCTCTGCCGTGTAAGACTGTGCGAGCGTGTAGCAAAGTTGAATGCGCTCCACCGGATCGACTGCGAGAGTTATCTCACGCTGCAGCGCCCGTTGGTAACTCGCTGTGAGCCGGCGTTGCTGCGCGAATGCCGCGAGCTGGGCTGCATCATCCAGCGTCGCAGATTGCTGAATAGCAGTATCCGTAAGTGCCTCGATATCAGCCTTCTGCTTGCGTGCTGCAAGCACATCTGCGCGCAGCCCAAGTGCAGCGAGTGTGGGTTTCTGCAATACGGCGCGGGCCGTGGCCGCATCCACCATCTCGTCATAGGCAGGGCGCTGCGCCAGCACCACCAGTCTGCGGTGGGCTGCATCGTTCGGCGTTCCCGCAGTTGCAGCCGCGGTGTACTCTGCAATGGCCTGTGCGTAATCGCGCTTGTTTTCGTCGATCGCGCCAGCCTCATAACCGTAAAGCGTAGGATCGTGAAACTTGTTCCGTGCCAGCGTAATCTGTGCCAGCGCATCGTCAAATTGGAAGTAGTCCCAGAAGACGGTAGCAGATTGCAGATAGCCGTCTGGCGTTCCCGGATGCACGAGCGGCATGTGGTGCCAATAATGTGCGGCCACCGCCAGCGCACCACTGGCATCCTCCACGCCAAGCACGCTCGCTGTGTTGTCGCTATAGATATCTCCAATACGGGCAAGCCGGTCCATGTTCCCCGGATCGGCGGCGAGCAGGTTCTTCTCTATCGCAATAGCGCGGGTGGTCTGCGATCTATCCGCATAGGCCAGCGAGCGGAAGACGCTGGATGCCTCTGTGCCAAGCTCAACATCAGCAGGATACGCAGCCGTAAGTCTCCCCAGCAAAGGTGCGCTCTCCTCGAAGTGTGATTGCCACAGGTCAACCTCCGCGAGTTCACGCGTTGCCGCTGGATTCTGTTTCTGCTGCGCATCGGAAGCAGCGATCTGCTGCAAGGCCGTCAGTTCGCCATCCAACTTGTTGTTGCGCTGAAGATAGTCGAAGAACTCGCCGCAAAGCTCGCTCGATTCGAACCAGTGCTGGCGCATCAGCTGCTCCCATGCCACACTGTCAGGCGTGTTTCGGCTCGTGTAAGCATTCAGCAGATTGCGTGTGAATTGAAGATTGTGCGGAAAACGCTTATGTGCGTAGAGATTGACCTCGAGATAAACTTGTGGCCAGCCGCCCGCACCGGCATTGTCCAAATAGGTGCTCAGTTCGCTGCCACGGAAGCTATCAATCACCTGATGGGTCAGAGTCGAAAATTCATGCTGCCGTTTCTGTCGGATATAGAAGCGTGCCAGCTTGGAGTACCAGCTGGTGTCGTTGAAGCGCGCAATAGCACGGCGATAGATCTCTTCCTGTTGCGACGTGAAGTTGTTCTCTTGCAAAAACGCCGCCAGCCGCTCATACAGAAGCGGATCATTCGGATTTCGATCCAACTCGCGGCGAAGCACCGCCAGGGCAGCGGGCAATTGGTGTGCAGCAGAGAGTCGTCCAAGGTAGCGCTCCAGCAGTTGCCCATAGTTCAGTGTGCCATTGGTCACGTGAATGGTGGGTGGTGTGGCCGTGAGGTCGAGCGCACGATCCAGGTTGTTGGCGGTCTGCGCCGGTTCGACGGATGCGCTTTTACTCTCGCCATTGTTTTCGTCTCTGGCATCTGCATTCGTCTGCACCTGAGCAACAGGCGTTGCTGTTCCATCCGCCGTAAGTGGCATTCCTTTTGAATTCGCCGCCAACTCAACGAGCATGCGGTCATACAGCGCGAATTCCGCAGCCGTGTTGCCAGTGCGTGCGTAAGCGTCTGCCATATTCATGGCAACGGATACGCGCTCCGGCGCGCTGGGAAATCCCTTGAGAAAGTCGTCACCTGCTTTGAGGATGGCGGGATTATCGCCATAGTCCACGTACGCTGCGATAAGCTGCGCATGCAGCGCCGGACGTGCCGCCGCCTGCGGAAACTTCTCGTCCAGCATGGAGAGTAACTGCTGCGCTTTGGCGCGATGGTAGTAGGGAAGTGCGCGCTTCTCCTCTTCGTGAAACTCCGATGCAGGTGATGCGGAGTTCAGCCAGAGAGAGAGTATCCCGTTCAGGTAGCCGGGTCCTTGATCCACCGTGGCAATGTCGCGATAGAGCGACAGGTTGCCGGCGCCCAGCGCGATATTCTGGTCGGGCGCAGTGAGCAGCACATGCACAATGCCGCTGAGCGCAGCCTCCTGGGCAGACTGGGCAGTGGCGGAGAGCCCACCCTCCGCATTGTAGAGCGCGAAATAGTAGCGAGCAGCCTCGTCGTAAAGGTTCACCCTGTCAAACAATGTGGCGCACACGTAGAGTTCATCCGCGGTCCACTTCGCCTTGCGTTGCTCCTTGCTTGCGCGGTAACTGTCCAGCATGGCTCGTGCCGCATCCAGGCGGCCCTGCTGCTGAAAGTAATAAAAGATTCGCACCGCAGAGATAAAATCGTCAGGATTCTTAATCAGATTCGAGCGCGAATCGGCGAGCATCTGCCGCTGCCGGTGGGTGACAGCGAGCATGCCATAGTAGCTCTGCACCAGCTCTGCTGGCCACAGTGGCTGAAAGCTCGCATCGTAGATGGCCAGTGCATTCTGTGCCGACCCGCGTCGATACTCCACCAGCGCCGAAGCCTTGATAGGAAAGCTGGCATCCTGCGGAAACGCGCGTTTGTACTCCGTGATCGCAGCGATGGCCTCGTCAAAACGCTTTTCGCGAATGAGGTAGCTCACATAGTTCACGCGCGGTCCCGGCTCAGCAGGGTAGCGCGCCATCCATGCCTGGTATGCAGCAACCACTGTTTGGGGCGGCAGTGCCTGATCGTCTACAACACGCAGGATTCTAGCAACCGCGCCCCACGCACGCTGTTGCGTGGCGGGTATGTACTCTTCCGCCGCAGGCGAAGGAGAGGCCACCACGCTCATCAGCGCGTGTACCTCCTGCTCTGGCTGCAGGCGGCGATGGTAGAAGTCAGCGAGCTGCAATGTAGCTGCTGCCACATCGGTAGAATGCGCGACGTGTTGCTTCCAATCTGCTTCCGCTGCGGTGAAATCCAGCGCCTGCTCGTCCATCTGTGCGCGCAGCGAATAGAGCTCTGCATCGGCTGGTGATTTTTTCAGCAGCGCCGTCAGCTCCCCCTGTGCCTCAGCCGGTGGGCGTGGATAGAGCGTCTTCACGCCCGGCAGATCCATCAGCCGGTAGAGCGCCGATTCGATCATCGAGGCGCTGATCGCATCCTGCATCCACGCCGGCAGTGCGGCACGCGCGCACACTACAGCACCGCCCATTGCAGTGCACGTCACCGCGCCGCACAGTATCCATGTTTGAACTTGACTACGGGAGGATTTCAACGCGCACCTCCTGGGTTCCAATATTGTGTGCAATGTCTTCTGCTGTGACTGTCAGTGCGTAGGTTCCCGGCGCCAGCCTATCCGGAACCAGCATCTGTCCGGTACTCGCGCCAGCACTGCTGTTCCATCGCAGATCAGTCGGCGAAATACCGTCAAGCCGCGCAGTCAGCGTGCGTGTGTTCGCAGTGGCGGAGGCCTTCACCAGCATCACGTCGCCGCGGTGGTATCGCGTGCGATCCAGCAATATACGAACCGCGGGCGGAGTGGATGCAATTACGAAGCTCTTTGATTCACTGTAGGTATGCCCGGCATCGTCACGCAGTATCAGGCGAACGGCATAGGTTCCGTCCTTCATATCCACGGGCGCGAGAAAGCGTGTCTCCCACAGATGGTCGCCATCTTTGCCTGCCTTGTCTTCCGATGCAATGTGGCGTAGTGGCTTGGTAAGGCCGAAAGGAAAGAGCGCGATGACGGAAGTGATCGCCGGATCCGTATGCACGCGCAGCACTGGATCACCCGGGCGAATCACGCGCGGGCGAAGCAGCGAACGCGGCACCGCAAGAAAAGAGGTGTAGGGTGTAACAAATTTATATTTGCGCGAGAGCCGTATGATCTCGTCCACAGCCTCGCGCGTCTCGCCGTCGCGTGCAATCTGGTTAAGCAGGGCATTCACGCGCGCCTGTGCCCACATGCGCGGCAGCTGTGGATGCGCTAGTGATTCAGCCGGCAGCGCCGCGCTGGCGTGCTCACTGAAGGCCTCACCGTTGCGCGTTCCACTCACGGTGAATGCAATCTTTTTGGCGGGCGTTGTGTAGTCGCCAACCCATCCTGCGATGGAGCCCGCGTAGACCGAATCATCCAGCGGATACAACGTGTGAATAGCGGCTGGCGGATTCACTCCAAGCGCCAAATCTGCAACCGGCCTGCTGGTAACCTTCGCCATGAACGAAGCCAGCTTTGCATCCAGCGGCTCGCTCGTCAGCACGTGCTCCAGCACGCCGTCGTTGCGCGCAAGCTGCGTCAGCAGCGGCAGATTTGCGTCGTCGCCCACGGCGAATATTGCCGTTCGCGGATGCTGCGCAGATTGCTTCCACTGCTGCGCATAGTTTGCGGCGATCTTCCGCGTGAGTATGGTCGCGCCGCGATCGGAGTTGCCGTCAGAGAGCACAATCATGCTGCTGTCCGGCTGCGTACACTGCGCCAGTGCTGCGGTCAGCGCATTGCCCAGGTCGGTTCCACCGCGCAGATGGCTCGCCTTCACAAACGCCAGCGCTCGTTGCCCCGTAGCTGCATCCGCGGCCACCGGCTGCTGCGCAAACGGTGAAACATCCTGGTTGAAGAGCAGCAGGTTAAATCGGTCCGTGGGCTTCAGCGAAAGCAGCAGCTTCTCCATGGCCGCGTAGCTGCGCTCCAGCTTCTCCCACTGCATAGAGAGTGAGTTATCAAACAGCAGAATCACGTTGCGCGGCGCTGCGGATGCAGCCGTCTGCGTTGGGTGGTTGCCCAGTCCGATCAACATCTGCGCCAGCAGAAACCCGGGCTCGGTGCGCGTCGCTTTTACTGGCGCTTGTTCATCCGGCAAACGCTGCGATGGTCGCGGATTGCGATACGTCGTAATGGAGAGGGTATCCGCGGCGGCAGCATCCAGCATCCAGTTCG
The DNA here is from genome assembly GCA_036404255.1 of Acidobacteriaceae bacterium. Taxonomy (GTDB): domain Bacteria; phylum Acidobacteriota; class Terriglobia; order Terriglobales; family Acidobacteriaceae; genus JARLFX01. The sequence goes on from DASWOP010000014.1 coordinate 20,853, forward strand.
CCGCGAAGTCTTCCACCAGATTCACATTCGTGCCGTCGTAGTTGGCGATCACGCTGTGTGCGTCCTGATGCACCATGCTCAGCGGATACGTCTTCGCAGCAAACTGCATCGCCTGCATCGAGAACTGTGAAGATCGAATCTCGATATGCAGATGCATGTGATGCGCAGTCTGCTGTTGATAGGCTGCGGGCCGCAGCGAGAGCAAAAAGCCCTGGTTGAACTGCGTAACCGTCAGCTTCTGGTGATACTCCAGCTCCAACCGCTTAGTGCCATAGGCCGGAATCGGAACGATCTTCGCGCTGAAGACGATGCTGCTCTGCGGGTTCGAGCCATCACGTTCCCCGGCGGCAAGTAGCCCCGGATCGATCGCCTGCAATCGCGCCTGATCGTAGATCTCCTCCGCGCGTTTGCGTTCCAGTATCACCGCGGGAATGCGGACGGGCCCATCCCACGTTGCAAAGTCTGAGACCGTGCTTCCCGTGGGCAACGCAAAAACGTAGCTGCCTTCTTCAATGCGATTCGTATGGTTGGCGAAGATCTGTGTGATGCGGACGTGCGCATCACCATCGTCAACCACCACATCCACCTTCATCTCTTCCAGCGAGAGCACAGCAGAGTCCGGCAACTGCTTGTCGCGCGGAATCAGCACGCCGGTATCGGCCGCCGCATCCATCGTCCACGTTGCCAGCATCGCCATCAGGGACAAGGTAGCAATTCGCATCATCTTCACGGAGCAAAGCTCCCTTCTGAAATCTTCACCGGCCCATTATCTGTTCCCACGTAGAGTTCGCCCGCGCGGGCCGCCAGCGCCGTTACATTTAGTGATGGCAGTCCCGCTGTGATCTGCGTCCAGTGGCGGCTGGCGCGACTGTAAACGAAGAGGCCATCACTCAGCGAACCGGCAAACACGTGGCTTGCTGTCACCAGCATCGCATTCGGATTGATCTCCGAATGCCGCGTCGCGCCTTCCATTGCCGTCACCTGTCCTGCGCCGTCCATCTGCATCACGCCCGCTCCATACGTGCCCACCATCCAGTCAGAGTCGAGCGCCACGACGGCGGTAATCCAGTTATGCTTCAGCCCGGAATTGTTGGCCGTCATATTATGCCGCACCGTCTTCTGCTGTAGTAGCGAAATGCCGCCAAGCGTGCCCGCCAGCAGATTGCCGCTGCGCTCGTCGCTGGCAAGAGCGTACACATGATTATTGACCAGCCCATGAAATGCGTAGAGGCTCTCCATGCCGTGCGGATCGATAAACGTGATTCCTGCTGGCGTAGCAACCGCCATGCCCTCACGGGTAAATGCAATGTCCATCACCTGGTCGGCGATCAGGCCATCGCGCTGCAGTAGCACCTGGCGTTCACGGCCATTCGCATCGAAGAGGACGAGCCCGTTCGCCGTGGCCACATCCATGGTGTTCCGGCGTGGGTCCGTCACAATCCGGTTCACACAGTAGATATGGTCGTCTTCCACGTGCTGTGCACGCTGCGCATCGTTGGAGAGGATGTCCAGTCCATGATCGAAGTAGCCGATCCACAATCTGCCATCCGGTGCAAAGTTAAGCGCAGCCACATTCCGGTCCGCCAGTGGCGAAGCGTGTGCCGCAAGCACCGGCTGCCATGTGCCTGTGCCGGTGCGGCGAAAGACGCCGCCCGAGGTAACTGCAAACAGCCCGTTGCTGGCGAAGAACTGCTCCACATGCAGCGCGCTGTTTTCGCCGGAAGCGTGCGGCGTACGCGGAGCGGCCAGCGGAATCTCTCTCACGCCATCATCAATTGAGCCAGCCAGCAGAAGATCGCCTGCGCTATACAAACTGTGGGTAAAAAATCCTGCAGCCAGGGTTCGTGCCGGTCGCCCACCATCAAACTCCGCAATGCCGAGCGGCGTGCCGATATAAACCTTCGCTCCGTTCAGCGCGATGGCTTCCACCTGCGAATCCGGCAAGCCCGTACCACCGCCAAAATTCTCCAGCTCACCCGCATGCCAGTGGAAGACGCCCCGGTCGCGTGTGCCCACCCAGAAGTTGCCCTCATCGCCTGCAAGCGCGGTGATCGTAAATCCACTTAAATTTGCGCTGAATGGAGCCAGCTCCTTGCCGTTGAAGACCAGCAGCCCGAGTTGCCGCGTTCCGATCAGCAGATCGCCGGAGCCAAGCGGTAGCAGCGCGGTCACATCGCGCGCCGCCACACTCTGCGGAAGTAGTTGCCGCAACCTGGCTCCGTCATAGAACAGAACCCCGCCGCCGCGCATGGCCAGCATCAAACCCGGCTGAGCATCTCCCCGCAACTGCCCCGTAGCAATCCCAGCCAGCGGGAAGGGTGGAAGATCCAGCCCAGTGCGCAGCAGCCGCGGCTCGGCATCAAGCGAAGAAAATTCAGCCAGCCCGCCCGGCCCTGCCAGATACACCTTGCCCTGGAAGACGCTTCCCGATGCATAGCTATCCGGAGCAGCCAGCGGCTCAAAGCCGATATTTTCTGTCTTATTAAGAGCAAGCAGGCTGAAGGCGAGTTTCCCGCCTTCCATCACCTGGGTGCGTGTATGCGCAAGCTCGCGTTGGATATGAATGGCGGCAAAAATGCCAGCACCCAGCGCCAGAACCGTGGGCACCACTACTGCGATAACTGCCGCTCTGCGCATTGTAGGAGCCTGGCCTGATCCGTGTTAGTTCGGCAGGGAATCCAGCGTAGCACGTGCTTGTGTTGTGGAAAGTGTAATACACGTTTAGGGTAATTACCCATGGGGAATCCAGACGCAGATGGCGCACCGTGCGGACGTCCGGACCGCATTCAGTATGGATGGGTTGTTGCAAGGATGAGATGACTGCAGAAGAGGGCAAAAATCACTTAACTTGCCATTTTAGAGCAAGAGCAAAGGAGCCATACTGCAAACTAATCCATTAATTTTATTGGCTCCGCAGGTAGGACTCGAACCTACAACCCTTCGGTTAACAGTTAGGAATCTGCTTCATCCAGCATTGCTCAATGCTGCTATATCTTGCTTATAAATATAGGTTTACTAGCCGCTTTCTAGCGGCTCAAAATGTGGGTATTACCCACATTTACCCACCATTTTGCAGCAGTCTACCCACAAAAGTCCCCACAGTGATTTATGGCTCGATTGCTGGATCCGCGTATCCGCACATGGGGAAGATGCCCCTCTCTTTTGCTGGCGTGCAAGCATCGTGCGTTTCGCAGAACCCGTCAAGGGTTCGCTGCGCCGCATACAGGACATGCGCCCTTGACCGAACCTGCACAACGCACGGAGAACAATCTTGCCAGCAAAACAGAAAAATGATTAAACATTCCCTTCTCATGAAGATTCTCGCTTGTTCGACCGTTAATGCAGTCCTATGCCGCTATGGCAGAACCTCCTCATACTGCCGTGCCACAAAAGCATAAAACAGGACATTCAATTGGTTAGAGACTGTGCTTTGCATAACGAGCAAACCGCTTGCAGGATTGGCAAGACACTATAGTGGTACCTCGATAGCGTCAATAAGCAACTTCATCCCTGGGGACGCACAGCAATTAATCGCATATT
>DASWOP010000015.1:0-4041 GCA_036404255.1 Acidobacteriaceae bacterium
GAGATAGCTGCAGCCGCTACGCTAAAGCGCGCCGCCTCCACCGGGTCGCATCCCTCCATCAACGCTGTAGCCAGGGCACCATTGAGCGCATCGCCTGCTCCTGTGGAATCCACCATCTTCACGGCGTGTCCGGGAATGTGCTCTCGCAATCCATCTTCAGTTGCCAGGTAGGCGCCACGTTCGCCGAGCTTCAGGAGGAGATTCCGAACACCCATCGCCAGAAATCTCTCTGCGAAGGGCCGCATCTCTTCAACAGGTGGCACCGGTGCGCCGCACAAAAACGCCGCTTCCGTCTCATTCGGCGTCAACCAGCTGATCTGCCGAACCAACGCCGGATCCAAGGATTGGACCGGAGCGGGATCCACGATCACTGGTACGCCTGCAGCGCAGGCAATCCGCAGTGTCTCTTCCAGGCAATCCAACGGGGTTTCCAACTGTGCCAACACAATACCGGCAGAGGCAATCCGCTGGTGGCCCTGCCGAATATTCTCGGCGCTCAGACGACCATTCGAACCTGGAATGACAACGATGCTGTTCTGTCCGCTTTCGGTTACGAGGATCATAGCTATGCCCGAAGAACCATTTGCCGGAGTTATCCCGCTGACGTCGACTCCGCGGCTTCTGAGCGCATGAAGCAGCTCAACTTCGAAGCCGTCCGTTCCATGACGACCAATCATCGCTACAGACCCTCCCGACTGTGCAGCAGCCACAGCCTGATTCGCACCCTTGCCCCCCGTGAATCGCTGGAAACTGGTTCCCGAAATCGTCTCTCCAGGTGCGGGGTTACGTGGCACCGTAGCGACCAAATCCAGGTTTAAACTACCAACGACAACGATCTCTTTATTACTCATGCTTTATGGCCTTTTATCGTATTTGAACTAATACCAGGTGGGCGCAAGCGCTATCAGGCTAAGACCAACAAGGAAGAATAGAAACATAATAGACAGCAGAAAGTTGACGCCCTTTGGCGCATTGCGGAATTCCCGCCAAACGAAAACACCCCACGCCGCAGAGATCATCGTCGCACCCTGTCCGAGCGCATAGGAGACCGCCGGCCCTACCATCTGCGCGCGCGAAGATATCAGGTTCATCTGCAACCCGGCCTCCCATATCAGTCCACCGGCTAGTCCCCAGATGTGCCAGCTCCATCGTGCACTCGTATAGTTCGAGAACGAAACGACCTCTCCCGTAACGGGCTTGCGCATCATCCATAGGTTCATCGGTAGAGCGCACAGCACCACGCCAATTGCGAAGAATACGACAACGCTGTAAGCGCCAAGCGCCCCCACGCCCTGCATAGCGCGTGTGAGGAATGGATAGAAAACGCCCATCAGCACGCCGCATAACAAGCTTATTCCAATGCCGATCTTGGAAATATTTGTCTTAAGGCTCTCTCGCTTACGGAAGGCAATTGCATCCACCACGATAGCCAGCGCCACCAGCAACACGCCACCGAAGAGCAGCAGCGGATTTGCCGCAGGTGCCAATAGATAATTCAGTACCACGCCGACCACAAGCGCGAGTCCAATGCCAACAGGAAATGCTACTGCCATGCCGGCAAGATCGATAGCCAGGACCAGCAGCTGATTCGCAGCGTTGAAGATAATGCCGGCGAGCACTGCAAACAGAATTGCCATACCAGATGCACTGGTAAGCTCCTGCAAAAAAGGAGCTGCTCCGCCCAGGGTCATTCCCCAGAGGAACGAACCCAAAAGCACACCCCAGACATAATCCCAATAAAAAGACTGGAAGCTCCAGCCGCGCGCAAGCTTGACGGTATTTGCCCAGGATCCCCAGCAGATCATACTGCCAATCATGAAGGCGAGTTGAGAAGTGTAGGTTCCCGGCAGATACACTGTATGACCTCGAACATTTTTTTGAAAGCTTTCAATCTATAGCCGTCTACAGGGTCCAATGTCAAGAACTTCCGCAGCACTCAGATCGACTGATGCCCCCGCGCTACTCTTCCTTCTCTCGTTTCCTGGCCTGCTTTTGGAGCTTTTCAGAACGTTTCGACTTCACTTTTCGATCACCAGTCCGTTCTATCAACCGCACAGAACTGCGAATGCGCAGCTCCGTCTTCAGTACACGTCGCTGTGCCGCACCGCCGCCGCCCCGTATCCTGTCCAGCAGCAGGCCGCAGGACTCAACTCCCATCTGATAGCTCGGTTGATAGACGGTTGTGAGTGCAGGATTCACAAGACTGGCAAACTCCAGATCGTCGAAACCGACGATGGACACATCTTTCGGGCATTCCAGCCCCATCTTTCGGGCTGCCCCAAGTGCTCCAGAAGCCAGAAGATCGCTCGCTGCGAAGATAGCAGTCGGTCGCTTATCCAGCTCCAGCAGGCGGACCGTAGCGCCAAATCCTCCCTCCGCATTAAATGCGGCTTCCTGGATACAATCGGCAGGCAGAGTGAGTCCCGCATCCTTCAATGCACGTTCAAAGCCCCGGATTCGCTCACGGGATGTACTCACCTGGGCGGGCCCACCGATAGCTGCGATGCGCCTGTGCCCCATCCGAATCAGATATCTGCCAACTTGATAGCCGCCTTCTTCATTGTCCGCAACCACCATATCGCCTGCCCACCACACGGGCGAGCGATCCACAAAGACAACCGGAAGCGTGTCTGCCATCAGATCTTTCTGCAGCATGCTCTCGACCGAAGGAATCACTATGATCCCTGCTGGACGGAAAGACTTCAGGTCATTGAAATATGTACGCTCTTTGATTGGATTGTTATCCGCATTGCAGAGAATAATGCGGAAGCCTTCCCGATAAGCAATGTCTTCCGCGCCACGCACTACGTTCGGAAAGAAGGGATTTGCAATGTCTGGAATGATGATGCCAAGCAGGTCCGTGCTTTTCTTGCGCAGTCCCCGGGCAAGCTGGCTCGGCTGATAGCCAAGCTTGTGCATCACCTCTTCCACCCGCTTGCGGCGCTCATCTCTCACCTTTGAGGGATTATTGAGGACGTGCGAAACCGTACCGACCGATACACCGGCCTGCGCTGCAATCTCTTTCACTGTAAGCAGCTTTTTCAAAGGAAATCCAGTATTGCCGGAAACTTGGGCGGACGCGCCACTTCGACATTACCATCCTAGCTGCAAAGCGATCCGTGTCAACCATCGCCAGGGCTGCACCAGCGCCCTCCACTGTTGCGTTGACGTCATCTCAATCGAGAGAGTTCTACGTGAGGTGACTGCTGAGCTACGGGCGCGCCTCTGATTTCATCTACGCTGGCTACGGGCCGTTTGGGGCGGGTAGAGCGGCTTCGCGTGCTTCCCGCTCCTTACGCAGCTCTTCCATCACAGAGGAGACAAGATCCTTCGCCCCGGTGATCTGCGAGATGACGACCTGGAGATCCAGCGCGGGCACGGACGGGTTGCGCGAACTGGTGCAGTAGACGCCGTGCTGACCCACCATGATAAGCGCGTCGGTCAGCATGTCCAACGTGACGGCAAGGCGGCCACGCGCGATGCCCATCATAAATTCGTGCTGCTCGAGCTCATCGCGCTGATCGTGAAAGACTGACATGCGGGACTCCTTAGGGTAGCTGCATCTTCAGGTTACAACGCCGCCTGAGCGGGCATGGCCGCCGTGAATTGCCGCCCGGAAACTACCACTGCTAGGATTAAGACTCACGTGCTCCCTGGAAGGATTCCAACCTTGACCAATACTGCCGCTCCCGCACTCCGCCGCACTGCCCTGAATGCTACTCACCGTGCGCTGAAGGCCAAGATGGTCGATTTTGGCGGCTGGGATATGCCGGTTGAATACGCTGGCCTGATCGCAGAGCACATGGCTGTGCGCAGCGGCGTTGGGCTGTTCGATGTATCGCACATGGGCGATATTCAATTTCGGGGACCAGCATCGTTGGCGGCCGTGAACCGGCTGTGCATGAACGATGCATCGAAGCTCGCGGTGGGACAGGCGCAGTACTCCGCGATGCTCTATCCGAATGGCACTTTTGTGGACGATGTCGTAGTTCACAAGCTGAGTGAGAACGACTATCTGCTGGTCATCAACGCGGGAACGCG
>DASWOP010000016.1:0-4095 GCA_036404255.1 Acidobacteriaceae bacterium
TTGGGGCTGGCGAACTAAAATGGCTTTGATGCCCCGCACTGCTGAGATTGCAACCTTCGAACACGCTGTTGAGAGCCTGTATGCGCTTGGGCTGGAGCTGGTGAGCACGCCCGGCAAGCCGCGACGCAAGTGGGAGCTGGCGCATATGCGTACGCTGTGCGCTGCGCTGGGCGATCCGCAAAACACTTTCCCTTCCGTGCTGATTGCGGGAACCAACGGTAAAGGCTCCACCGCTGCGACGCTGGCGTCTATTCTGCGGGCGGCGGGCTACCGCACGGGACTCTACACCTCTCCCCACCTGATCTGCGTGACGGAACGGATGCAGATTGGCGGCGCGGAGATCGCAAAGGATGATTTTGCGCGGCTCTACTTTCGCGTGGATGACACGGCGCGCCAATTGGTACACGATGGCGCGCTGCCGCATCCGCCTAGTTTTTTTGAGGTGCTGACGGCTATCGCCTTCTGCTACTTTGCCGAGCAACACGTGCAGATGGCGGTACTGGAGGTTGGGCTGGGCGGGCGGCTGGACGCGACCAATATTGTGGAGCCGCAGCTCTCGATCATCGCGGATATCGCGCTCGACCACACCGACTACCTGGGCAACACGATTGCGGAGATTGCGCGGGAGAAGGCCGGCATTCTGCGCGAGCATGGCACGCTGGTGACACTGCCGCAGCATCCTGAGGCTAACCAGGCACTGGGAGAGCGGGCGGTGGCGCTGGAGGTAACGGGCGTGAACGCGGCGGAGTATATGCCGGTGCGCGGCACGGAAGATGAAGCGGCGCTACCGGGAAATCACTATCCGCTGGTGGTAATGGGCGAGCAGATCACGGTGGATTCGCCGCTGAGCGGGCCTCACCAGCAGCGCAATCTGGCTCTGGCTATCGCTGCAGCGGTAACGCTGGCGGGGCGAGGGCTCCACATCAGCGCGCAGGCGATTGCAGAAGGCATACACGCAACAAACTGGCCTGGGCGACTGGAGCGCATCCGTAATGGCGGCGCGAATTTCCTACTGGACTCCGCGCATAATCCGGCGGCAATGTGGGCACTGCGTTCGGCGCTGGCGCAGTTGCCGGAGAGCCAGCCGAAGACGCTGATCTTTAGCTGCCTGCGCGATAAAGCTTTGGCCGAGATGGCGCAGATCCTGTTTCCGCTCTTTGATGGCAAGCTGGATGCCGTGCTGATTCCGCCGATTGCGACGCCGCGGGCTGCGGCGATGGATGAGATGATGGCTGCAGCCGATGTATTGGATACGCGCGCTACGGCGTGCGCGAGCATACACGAGGCGATGGAGCGGGCGCGGGCAGTGACTCCAGCGAATGGCATCATTATTGTGACAGGCTCAATCTATCTGATCGGCGCCGTGCGTGCGGAGCTGCAGGGTGCGGTGTGTTCAGGAGCGACCAGTTGAAACGACCGTCCGCTGCAAAGATTTTTTTTCTGCGCTGGCTCACATACCTGGTGCTGGTTCCGCTGATGATGCTGGCTACGGCGAGCTTTGGCTGCGTATCGCTGCTGTGCTCGGTATGGGACAAGGCTGGGCGCCAGCAGCATGCGATTGCGCGGGTGTGGGCGTGGGTGATGTCGTGGCTCGCGCTGTCGCCAGTACGGGTGATTCATGGGGAGAACCTGCGGCGCGGTGGCGCGGCGGTCTACGTCTGCAACCACCTGAGCTACATGGATACGCCGGTGCTCTTCAGCCGGTTGCCGTTTCAATTCCGCATACTGGCCAAGGCTGGTCTCTGGAAGGTTCCGTTTGTGGGCTGGCACCTGAACCGCTCGGGCCAGGTGCCGGTAGATTCCAGCAGTATGCGCTCTGCCGTTGCCAGTTTGAATCGCGGTGTGGCTGCACTGAAGGCTGGTATGCCGCTGCTGGTGTTTCCCGATGGCGGTCGCGCGGAAGATGGCAGCGTGCAACCGTTTCTCTCCGGTTCGGCGTGGATGGCGATCCGTGCAGGTGTGCCCATTGTTCCGCTGACCCTGGTGGGCACGTATGAACTGCTGCCGATGCACACTTACCACCTGAATCCGCGACCGGTGCTGCTGGTGGCTGGCGAACCTATCTCAACCGAGGGCTGCACGACCAAAGACGCGGACGCGATCACGCAGAGAGTTTTTGATGCGGTGAGTGCGATGTACTATCAGTATTCAGAGCATGAAACCACGCATCGCCATTCCGATCCCGAATAGCACAGAGCTTGATTACAACGCCCGCGCCATGCCCGTCTATGTGCAGGCGGTGGAGAGTGCCGGCGGCGAACCGGTGGAGATTCCGCTGGGCGCAACACAGCAGGAGATCGCCAATATCCTGAATACGTGCCAAGGCGTGCTGCTGCCGGGCAGCCCGGCGGACACGAATCCGCAGAAGTATGGCGCGGAGCGTGAGCCGGATTGCGGGCCATCCGATCCGTTGCGTGAGAGCGTAGACGAACTGCTCTTCCAGGATGCCTACAACCTGCACAAACCAATCCTGGGTATCTGCTATGGCGCGCAGTCGCTGAATGTGTGGCGCACTGGAACACTGGTGCAACATCTGCTGCCTATGCCGGTGAATCACCCCGCAGGCAAGGGCGTTTCCATTGCGCATACCGCGATGATTCCGCCGGATTCCCTGCTGGGCAGCATTGTGGCCGAGGCGAAGAGCAACGACGCGCCCGATGCTCCGGAAGCCCCGCTGGAAGAAGGCTTTCTGAAGCTGCCTGTAAACTCCAGCCATCATCAGGCCATCGGCATTGCTGGCGACGGTCTGCGCGTGGTGGCACGCTGCCCTCAGGATGACGTGGTGGAGGCAGTCGAGGGCACGGCACCGGACCACTTTGTGCTGGGCATCCAATGGCATCCGGAGCGGAGTGTGGGGATCAGCGCAGCATCGCGGGCAATCTTTGAGCGCTTCATTCGCGAGGCGGCGGCATGGACACCGCGCAAGGTGGCGGAGTCTGTCGGCTGACGCCCATGACCCTCTCCCAGGAACGCATTCGCCAGCTTATTTCCCCTTATCTTATTGATTCAATTAGAGATATACCTGTTAACCAACTTGGTTCGTACCTGGACCTGCTGCTGAAGTGGAATGCGAAGACTAATCTGACAGCGGTTCGCGAGCCGGAAGAGATCGTCCGCACGCACTTTGGGGAGAGCTTGTTTGCGGGGCAGCAGATGGCTCCGCGGCTGGATGCTCCCGAGGCGAGGCTGCTGGATTATGGTTCCGGCGCGGGATTCCCTGGGCTGCCGATCCAGATTCTATTTCCAGCGGTACAGGTGACGCTGGCAGAATCACAATCCAAGAAGGCGAGCTTTCTGAGGGAGGCTGTCCGCACGCTGGGACTGTCGACGATGGTTCATGCGGGGCGCGTGGAGGATATGCCTGCAGGGCGGCAGTTTGACGTGGTGACTCTGCGCGCCGTGGACAACATGGAGGCTGCGCTGTTTGGCGCGCTGCCGCGACTGGCGGAAGGGGGCACGCTGGCAGTGCTGACCACGGAGAGCCAGATGGGCCAGGTGGTGGCGATCGCTCCCCTGCACTGGGGCAGGACTATATCCATGCCGGAGAGCCGGCAGAGGATATTGATGCTCGGGTGTATGCAGTAGGCAGAATGTTCCACGTGGAACATTGGACTCCGGGGCTACACGAAACTTAACAGGGATGACGGTGATAAAAGACTGAAGACGGGATTACGGCAAAGACAGCTGCTTGAATGGTTTTCTTGTGATCGGCTTATCACTGTCATCGTTAGGCTTTAATTCGATCTGGCGGTTTGGCTGTGGAATACGCAATTGAGGTGTTCCACGTGGAACATACGCACAGATTTCTCAGCTTCTCCACAGGTTCTGCACAGGCTTTGGCTTGCTCCCCTGGCAACCGTCCCGTAACCTTCAATTGACCCCGGAAAGTAGCCAATGAGCAAGATTCTTGCTGTTGTGAACCAAAAGGGTGGTGTGGGCAAGACCACCACCGCTATCAACCTCTCTGCCGCCCTCGCCCTGGAAGGCCTCTCTGTCCTGCTGGTGGACTGTGACCCACAGGCTAACTCGACCGGCGGCCTCGGTTTCGCACGCGATGAGGCGCGCACCACGATCTATGACCTGCTGATTGGCAAT
>DASWOP010000017.1:0-2834 GCA_036404255.1 Acidobacteriaceae bacterium
AGCCCGCATGGACGGTGCCCGCAACAATCCCGTATCCCAAAGCATCCAAAACAGCATCCAACCGAGGATTACCCTGTGCGGCGGAGATTCTTCCGTTGCGTTTGCAGCATCTTTTAACGGCAGGCCCTGACGGAGGTCAGACACGCATTTGAGCAAACTAGGAATGGTGAATAAGACGATTGAGATCACGCCGGGCGTTGAACCACTGTTCGGCACACGCGATGAGAATCTGAAGTTGATGGAAGATTCTCTGAATGTCACGATCGACCTCCGCTCCGACGGTCTGCATCTGGCAGGAAGCGCCGATGCGATTGCACGAGTGGAACAAGTCTTCACCGATTTTGAGTTTCTTCGAAAAGGCGGGTTAACGCTGCATAACGGCGAGCTACACGGCATGCTGAAGCTGGTCGTGGCCGATCCTGCGGTAAGCCTTCGTTCGCTGGTGGAGAGCGGGAAGCAGCGGTCTACCGGCATCAAGCGGATGGTGCAGCCACGTTCGCCGAACCAGCGCAAATACGTGGAGGCGATTGAGCAGGGCGAGATGACCTTCGGCATTGGGCCGGCGGGCACGGGCAAGACGTACCTGGCTGTCGCCATGGGTGTGGCTGCGCTCATGGCAAAGAAGGTGAGCCGGATTATTCTGGTGCGTCCGGCGGTGGAAGCGGGTGAGCGGCTGGGCTTTCTGCCCGGGTCGCTGCAGGAGAAGGTGGACCCGTATCTGCGGCCGCTGTATGACGCGCTCTACGACCTGATGGACCAGGAGCGCGTGGACAAGCTGCTGGAGCGCAACGTGATCGAGGTGGCGCCGCTTGCGTTTATGCGCGGGCGCACGCTGAACGATGCCTTCATCATCATGGATGAGGCGCAGAACACGACCGGCGAGCAGATGAAGATGTTTGTGACCCGGCTCGGCAACGGTTCGCGCGCGGTGATCACGGGCGATCTGACGCAGATCGATCTGCCCAATCCGAAGAAGTCTGGATTGCTGCAGGCGCTGCAGGTGCTCGACGGGGTGGAAGGCATCAGCTTCTGCCACTTTGAGGACCAGGACGTGGTGCGGCATCAGCTGGTACAGCGCATTGTGCGCGCGTATGACAGCTATGGCCGCGAACAGCAGCCGTTGCTGCCGCTGGAGCTGGGTGATCCCGCGCCTCCGGTGGTGATGCGGGCGGAGAAGAAGGTTCAGCAGAAGCCGCAGTGAAACAGGAATAGGAATTGAGTTGATTTGCCGTAACATTGAAGGAGGAGAGCGCACGGGCTCTCCTCCTTTTTTGCAGCATTTGCAGTCTATTCGCGAGGGTTCGTACGCATGATCGTTGTGGCAACGCCAAACCGCAGAGTCAGCAGGCCGGTGCTGGAGAGTTTTTTGACGCAGGCACGGCGCGCTGTGAAATTGCGCGGTACAGTCGATGTGCTGTTGGCGGATGATGCCGAGCTGAAGCGGCTGAACACGGCCTTTCGCGGGAAGAAGAAGCCGACAGACGTGCTCTCGTTCCCGGCGGATGATGTGGCCGGGAAGATCGCAGGGGACATCGCGATCTCGCTGGAGACGGCCGCGCGGCAGGCGGAGGAGTTTGGCCATACGCTGCAGAGCGAGGTGAAGATTCTTCTGTTGCATGGTCTCTTGCATCTGAATGGTATGGACCACGAGACGGATGAGGGCGAAATGGCGTCGCGCGAGGTTCTGCTGCGCACGCGGCTCAAGCTGCCGGCGGGGCTGATTGCCCGCAGTGGCGTGCATTCCACGAAGAGCACACACGCCACGAAGAAGGCTGTTCCCGTCAGGAAGGCTGCACGATGATCACAATCGTCCTGCCTGCGATATTGCCGATTCTGCTGGCGGTGCTGACGCTTGCCGCGTATGCGGACCGGTTGTATGCGGAGAGCGGCAAGTTTCTGGCGCGCGAGTTTCAGGAGAATATCGACGCGTGGGAGCGGTTTGTGGAGCCGAAGCTCCGCCTGAGCCGCGAAAACGCAGAGCTCTCCGCCGCAGTGCTGCGGCAGTTCACGCTGGCGGCTATTGCGGTGCTCTTCGGCATCAAGATGTGCAGCGCGCTCACGGTTTCCGCAAGCGGTGGAGTGACTGCAGGCGGTGTGATTGGGCGCTCCATTGTGGAGTTGATCCTGGCGGTGCTGGTCTTTGACCGGATGCTGCCGTATCTCTTCTTCATGCGCACGCGGGGGCTGTGGATCGTACGCATTCGCATCCTGATGCAGTGCCTTTTCTATCTGATGACGCCGGCCACGCTGATGTTGAGCCTTCTGGTTTCCATTGTGTCCCTGGCGGAACAGACTGACCCCGCGGTGGAGGAGCATCCCGAGGAGGCGAAGGACGCGGCCATGGACGCGCTGCTGGAAGCCGGTGAGGAAGAGGGAATCCTGGAGCAGAGTGATCGCCAGTTGGTGCGCTCCGTGGTGGAGTTTGGCGATAAGGTGACGCGCGAGGTGATGACGCCGCGGCCTCGACTGTTTGCCGTGCCAGCGGAGATGAGCATTGCGGAGTTTACGGCGCAGCTTGTGGAGCGGCCGCATTCGCGGGTGCCGGTGTATGAAGAGACGCCGGACCACGTGACTGGCATCGCCTTTGCTCACGACGTGCTTCAGATTGCGGACGCAGATGCGGCGCGGCGCACGGTGGCGGAGATTCAGCGGCCTGCGGTGTTTGTGCCGGAATCGAAGAAAGTGAATGAGTTGCTGCGCCAGATGCAGCGGCAGCAGCAGCACATGTGCATCGTGATCGACGAGTACGGCGGTGTGGCTGGCGTGGTGACGATCGAAGACCTGCTGGAGGAGATCGTCGGCAACATTGCCGATGAGCACGAGGATGCTGTGGA
>DASWOP010000018.1:0-8707 GCA_036404255.1 Acidobacteriaceae bacterium
AATCGGTGGCCGCGCTGTTCCCTGCTGCTGCTTCTGCGTCTCCATCTCAGAGACCAGCATGGCCGGAGCCACTGCCGAAACCGGTATCGTGCCGGACTCCGCACCGCACTCGCCGTTGAACACCTGCGGCTGATCATCCGTAGCCACGATGCGGTTCAACGCAGCCTGCGGTGTGCCCACAATGCTGACGCCGCGCACCAGTTCGTCCGGCCGCCCATCCACATACACGCGGTACACCACCAGCGGAATCACCGAGAAAGCCTGCGGCGACGAGCGCTGCGTCACCGCGAAGCCAGATGAGATGTCCTGAAAATAAAGCCCGTACGGCTTGCCCTGCTTCTTCGCCTCAGCAATCAGCATAGTTCTCAGTTCCGCGTCAGACACCGTCTTCGACGAGGTCACGATTAAGTTGCCCTGCCGCCCCGTAGGCAGCTTGCCGGTCTGCGCGCGCCCATGCCCGTTGGAGTTGGCAAAATTCTTGATCGGTAGCCGCGACATCAGAAATGTCTTCAGCACACCATCCTGGATCAGGTCCACCCGCCGCGACGGCTCGCCTTCATCGTCGTACAGATAGTGGCCGCTGAGCTGTGTGCCGTGAAACGTCGAAAGCGTTGGATCGTCTGCAACGCTCAGAAAACTCGGCAGGATCGGCTTGCCGATGTCCTTGGTAAATGTCTGCCCTTCCTCATCACCGCGCTGCCGCTGGCCTTCCAGCCGGTGCCCAAGCACCTCGTGAAAGAACACCGCCGAAGCGCGTCCGGAGAGGATCGCCGGACCGTGGAACGGCTCCGTAATGGGCGCTACCCGCAGGTCTTCCAGATTCTTTCCCATCACCGCAATGTCCGCGTTCAGCTTCTCCGTCGAAGGTAGACCGCTCAACACATGCGCCTCGTACGTCAGCACGCGGAAGAGTTCCATGCCGTCGTCAGCACGCGTCCTCGCCACGATCACCAGCCGCGCCAGCTGTGTCGGCGAGATCGTCACCGATCCCTCGGATGAGACGTAGTAGTCATTCTCCGTGTCGCTGGAGAGGATCACCGCGTCAAAAAACACATGCGGATAAGCACGCAGCGACGCCGATAATCCACGTAGCCTCGTCTCCCACGCCTTGCGGTCCACGGGTTCCGGAGTCATCGGCGTCTCGATGCCCTTCACCGCCTTCTCCACGGAAAAGTCCGGCGACGAATCCTCTTCCTTCGCGCGAACCTGCTGCTCGGTCTGCACCTTCAGATAGTTCTGCAACGCATTGCCGTAGCCGCGGTTCGTCGCAAACCACAGTGACCGCGACAGCGCCTGGCTATCGTCTTCCAGAGGCAGAGAGATGGTGCTGAGCGCAGAGGTGCGGTGTGTGCCGTGCGTATTGTCCTGCGCTGGCGAACCCACGCGGACCTGGATATCGCCCATGCGGACATGCGTCTGATTCGAATTCACCAGCGCGCCATACTGCGCCATGATCCGCGTGGAATAGGCGTCTGCCACGTCAAAGCTAATAAAGTAAGGGGCCGGCTGGGCTGCAGCATCGGCTGGTGCGCCTGCCGCCGGATGCCCCAGGGATTGCATCGCACGTGCCAGTTCAGCCTGCATTGTGGGCAATAGCACGCTCTGGGCAGCAGGCTTCGCCGCAGCCTTCTTGGCAGTGCGACTGGCCGCATAAGCCGGGCAGATTGTAAAAGCCGAGACACACAGGGATATCGCTACAGACAGAACGGGAGGGCGAAACAGACGGTTCATCCGGAAGGGGTGCTCCTTGGATTGCGCGATTGCCAGCTTCCGCAGCGCTCGCAGCAGATGTGGGAAGTGTATCGCGTTTCCGCCTCTCGCCGAATTCACTTATGATTTTGCATCCTACAGCACCCCGAAGCGTATGCTTCTGCTTCTGCGACCAGCGGGAGCCATCCGCCGTGCGCGTAGCACCCGTGCGCGCAGCACCAGCACCCGTGAAAGAATGGCTTTCGTGCCAGTAACCTACACATTGCCGCCCGTGCTCTATGCCAAGGCTGTCGCTCTCGGACGCCTGATGGTCGATCTGCACTTCGCGCACGAGCTTCTTCCCATCGTGCTGCTGCTTGTGCTCCTCTACCTGCGCGTTCCTGCGTGGATGGCAAACCGCATTGGCATCAGCATCCGGCGACCTTGGCTCCAGAAGCTGATCTTCGCTGCCGCCTTCATCCTTCTACTGCAGATTCTGGTTCTGCCGCTCAGCATCATCGGCCACCACATCGTGCTGCGCTTTGGCCTTTCTATCCAGCGCTGGCCGAGTTGGTTTGCCGATGTAGCAAAATCTGAAGCCATCACCGTAGCTATCGGCACATTGCTTGCAGCCATCCTTTATTTCCTGCTGGGCCGCTCGCCCCGCCTCTGGTGGCTCTGGCTCTGGATCATCGTGGTTCCGCTCATGGTCGCCGGAGTTGTGCTCACGCCGCTCGTCATCGACCCGCTCTTCAACAAATTCGAGCCACTGGCGCAGACCGATCCCGTATTGGTTGCGCAACTGGAGCGCGTCGTCGAACGCAGCAGCATCTCCATCCCGCCAGACCGCATCTTCCTGATGCGCGCCAGCGCCAAGGTGACGGAGACCAACGCCTACGTCACCGGCTTCGGCAGCTCCAAGCGCGTCGTGGTGTGGGACACCACGTTGCGCAGCACGCCACCTGACCAGATCGACTTCATGTTCGGCCACGAACTGGGCCACTACGTTCTGCACCACATTGTGTATGGAATGCTCTTCGCCGCCGCCCTCATGCTCCTCTGCTTCTGGCTCGGCGCCCACGTAGTCGCGTGGCTGCTTGGCCGCTTTGGCCCGCGCTGGGGTATTGTCTCGCTGCAAGATTCCGCCATTCTGGCGATCATGCTGCTGGTCTTCACCATCGCCCAGTTTGCGACCGAGCCCATGGCCAACGCCTTCAGCCGCCATATCGAACACCAGGCAGACATCTACGGGCAGGAAGCTATGCACGGCCTTGTGCCCGACCCCGCCGCCACTGCCGCCCGAGGATTTCAAGCCCTCGGCGAGCAGAATCTAGCCTCCCCTGAGCGTCGCCCGCTGGTCGAGTTCTGGTACTACAGCCACCCCGCCATCGCGGACCGCATCAGCTTCGCCGCGGAGTATCATCCATGGTCAGAGGGTGCGCAGCCGGTGTACTTTCGCAAGTAACCCGTCTGCCGGATTCGAGTAATTGCCTTTGCTTTTAAAAGGGACGGTTTTCATCCGTCCAAACTGCAGCATAATTTCGCGGGGCATGAGCCCCTGAGGGAATGTTTCATGGCTACCGACTGTATCTTCTGCAAGATCGCCAAAGGCGAGATTCCTGTCACCAAGGTCTTCGAGGACGATTACTGCCTCTGCTTCCCGGACATTGATCCTCAGGCGCCCACCCACCTGCTGCTGGTCCCCAAACACCATCTCATGTCCCACGCACACGCCACGGTGGAGCATCGCCAGATTCTCGGCCACCTGCTGGAGGTCGCGGCCGAGATCGCGCGCATGGAAGAGCTCAGCAAGGGCTACCGCATTGTGATTAACACTGGCCCGGATGGCGGTCAATCCGTCGACCATCTGCACCTGCACATCCTCGGCGGACGCCCCATGACCTGGCCTCCGGGTTAAATTTCCCTTTACGCTTTGGGCACAGCCAGGTTTTGCCGCGCATAGTTATGGAAGCCCACAGGCTCCCATAACTATGCGCAACCTAGTAGCGGCTACCAGACGCGGCAGGCCTTCGCCTTCACCATCGGCTGTCCTGCCTTGCATCCGAAAACCTTGCCAAACTCCGGCATGTTTACCAGAACACCATTGGCTCGGAAGCGGTCAGGCGAGTGCGGGTCTGTCGTCGCGATCAGCCGCTCCAGCTCCGGACGCCACTGCGAGCACCAATCCTGCGCGAATCCAAGGAAGAACTCCTGCTCCGGCGTATAGCCATCGGCGGATGCCTTCTTCAGGTCCGTACCATCCAGCGCCGCCCGCGCCAGAAAGGCCGAGAGCGCCAGCCGTGCTCCACCATTGTCGGCCGTGTTCTCGCCCAGGGCGAGTTTGCCATTCAACTTGGTATCTCCCACGCTGAATTGCGAGTATTCATCCACGATGCATTGCGCTTTTTCCGTGAATAAATCGCTGTCGGCCTTGGTCCACCAGTCCTTCAGATTACCGTGGCCATCGAACTGGCGCCCTTCGTCGTCGAAGCCGTGGGTGATCTCGTGTCCCATGAAAAGACCAATGTGTCCGTAGTTCAACGCGTCAGATTGTGTTGCATCGAAAAACGCAGGCTGCAATACACCCGCCGGGAAGTTAATATCGTTCATGCTGGGATTGTAAAAAGCATTGACCGTGGGAGTGGAGGTCAACCACTCATCGCGATCGACAGACTTGCCGATCTTCGCGAGTTGCCACCGCGATTCAAACTCCTTTGCCCGAAGATCATTGCCAAGGGCATCTCCCCGTACGATCTCCAGCTTGGAGTAATCGCGCCACTTATCTGGATTCCCCACCTTGTTTGCGACAAGGTGCAGCTTCTCTTTGGCTCGCGCTTTGGTCTCTGCGCTCATCCAGTCCAACCCGCTGATATCGGCATCCATCGCCGTCTCAATGTCCTTGATCATCTGCACGGCTTTGGCCTTGGCCGCTGCCGGAAACTGCTCTTCGACATACACCTTTCCAAGGGCCTCAGGCAGCGAGGCATCCGTGCGGCGCACGCAACGCTTCCAGCGCACCTGTTGCACGGGAATGCCAGTCAGCTTGCGTCCAGAGAAGTCAAACTTCTCCTCGTCCAGCGCTGTCGGCAGGACCGTTCCATTCAGTGAATCGACCAGCCGCCAGCGCAGATACGCCTTGATCGTCGCCAGATTGGTTTCGGCAATCACCTTGTTCATGCCGCTGACGAACTCAGGCTCAGCAACATTGATCTCCGCAAAGGCCGGCGACCCTGTCGCCGAATACAGCTTGTACCACTTGAAGTCAGGCGTAAGAGCCTGAAGCTGCTTGACCGGCATCATGTGATAAACATTGTGCGGCTCGCGCTGCGAGGTCACGTCCAGCGAAACCTTTGCCAGAGCCGTCTCAAGCGTCATGATCGCGGCAGCGTCCTTGGTCGCCTGTGCCTCGCTCGATCCCAGCAACTTCAGCACATTCGCCACATGCTGCACGTACTGCTTGCGAATCTCGTCGTCCTTGGCTCCCGCGCGGAAGTAATAGTCCTTTTCCGGCAGGCCCAATCCCCCCTGCGATACTGCGGCAATCTCCCGTGTGGCGTCCTTGAAGTCCTGCTGTGAGCCATAGCCGATGAACGCATCCACATTGATCAGTTGGTAGTGTGCCAGCAACTCCGGCAACTGATCTTTGGCTGTGAGATGGTTAATGCGGTCCAGTTCGGGCTGTAAGGCTCCAAGCCCTTTCTTCTCTACCGCCGCCTCATCCATGCAACTCGCATAATAATCGCCAATCTTCTGCGCATTTGCATCGCGTGCGGAGTCATTCGCTGCGACTTTGTCGAGAATGGTATGCAGGATTTGTCGATTGTACTGTTCGAGGTTGTAGAACTGGTCCGAGTATGGGGAGTCGCGCGGAATCGGGTGCAGCTTGCTCCAATTGCCGCACGCAAACTGGTAGAAATCAACGCAGGGATCTGCCTTCAAATCCATCAGAGTCTTATCCAGCCCCGGAATTGGCGCATACGTAAGCGGTGCGCCTCCACTAGGACTGCTGGTAGTCTGCGCCGGAGCCGCTACAGCACAGCTCAATATCAAGAGGGCGACAAGGGACTTCATTATCAGGGGCATCCACTTTCCTCCAACCAGGATCGTATTTCAGAAATTATGGTCTTCAGCTGCCGATTTTACTCCTGACAGTATTTTGCATCCTGATACGATTCTGCCCCTGTATGTGGCCACACAGTTTTGAGAACCCTGCAGAAGCGCGTGTTGTCCGATAGCATAGGCGGATGCCGTGCCAGGAATTGTTCAACCTGCGGCTTAGAAATTTGCCTACTCGGCCTTCGCCCCACGCTGCCGCGGAACCAGCTGACACATCACAATCGCCTCGCAAACCAGCTTGCCGTCCACAAAGGCTTTACCCTGCATCTTCACGGCGCGGCTGCGCCACTGCAGCACATCCACCTCAAAGCGCACCTGGTCGCCAGGTGTGACTGGACGGCGGAACTTTGCGCCTTCAATGCCGGTGAAGACCATCAGTTTGTCTTCGCGGTCGGGAATCTCGGTCAGCAGCAACGCGCCACCCGCCTGCGCCATCGCCTCCACGATCAGCACGCCCGGCATGATCGGATAGCCGGGAAAGTGCCCCTGGAAGAAGTGCTCATTAATCGTCACATTCTTGATGGCGACGATGCGCTTCTGCGGAATCATCTCCACAACGCGGTCGATCAAAAGAAACGGATAACGGTGCGGCAGGATGGCCATGATCTGGTTCACGTCCATCGTCTGCGCGGCTGGTGCTTCGGGTGTTGTAGCTGTCGTTGTTTCCTGCATAGCAAGCCCGATTATACCCGGTACGCCTGCCAGTTCTACCGCTTCTACTTCCTCGGCAGGGGGGTTCCAGCCGCGTCAAAGAGCGAGTCCGGCAGGCCAACGTTGTACTTCACGTCCAGGATGTAGCGCTGCTGCGCCAGTTCGCCATTGTGATAGCGGGTGATATTGAACGGCGTCGGAAATCCCTGCACCGTCTGGTAGACGTCATACTCCTCGGTATCCTCGTCGAAATCCTTGTAGGTGGTGTTCCGCCAGCGGAAGACACGCCGTAGCGGCAGGTGGCTCTGCGCATCCAGCTCCAGGGTCACATTGTCATTCGTGGCCGTAACGATGCGGATCTTGTCCGCCAGCCTACGCCCCACCGTGTCCGTCCCCATGTAGAAGACCGTCGCCGTCGGGTCCTTCATCCACACCCGCGCCACCGTCTCCACCGAATGCGCCCGCCGGCGCAGCACATCGTCTACGTCCTTCTGCGGTAGATACTGCCTGCCCTTGTACGTGATCTCCACGCCCTGCCCTGCCGCAAATATCTGGATAATGTCGCGCTTCTTGGTGAACTCGATGCGGTCTTCGCCGGAGGTGCGATGCAGTTGCCAGAACTGCACGATCTGCTCCGTCGGAGCTCCAAGATAGAAAGCCGCGGATCGGCCCTGTGTAACAGAATCCTTCAGGTTCAGCCACGCGCCACCGCCAAGTGCCGTAACCATGGCCTGCAAAAGCTCCCGGCCCTTGGCGTCGCCCGGATCGGTGGTTTTAGCGGCAGCGCTCGTATCAATATTTGTCGTCTGCTGTGCCCATCCCCCCGCGCAGGTCAGGATCACGCCCAGCAGCACAAGCCATACCGCTACCGCTGGACGTTTCCGCCAGAATTTCCGTGACATCGAAGCTGAATTCGCCGTACTATCAGTTGCCATCATCCAAACCTTACGGGGAGCACTGGCATCCGTGCAACCCCTCCCCAACGTCTCCTAAGGAGAGTTCCATGAAAATAGCCGCGATCATTGCCCGCACTTTGCTTGGACTCGGTTTCATCATCTTTGGTTTGAATATTCTCCATCCTTTTATGCCTATGCCGCCCCTTTCCGGCCCCCCAGCCGATTTCTTCAACGCCGTCGCCGTCGAGACCCACTTCATGCTGGTCATCGGATTCTTTCAGGTTCTGGGCGGCCTGTTGGCGCTCTCCGGCCGCTTTACTCCGCTCGGCCTCACCACCCTGGCTGGTCTTCTGATCAATATCATCACCTATCACCTCACCTTCCACGTGCCCGGCGTCGGTATTGGGGTGATCTTCGGCCTGCTCGAGATCTTCTGCATTTGGACTTATCGCGCCAACTTTGCGGGTATCTTCTCCTCTGCGACCAGCGTCTAACAATTCGTCCCCAGAGACCTGAGACCTTCCCCGGACCGCTCCCGTCGCCCTCAACAGGCGAGGGGAGCGGCTTATAACTCCTCCCCCCGCCAAACTTTGCACGCGCCTTCTATACTGAATGGTGTCCATGCAAACCTTTCTACCTGTTGAAGAGCAACTGGAGTACCTCACCAAGGGTGCTGCCGAGATCATCCCGCTGCCCGCCCTCCGCGAACGCCTGGAGCAATCGCGCGCCAAGGGCATTCCCATGCGCGTAAAGGCCGGCTTTGACCCCACCGCGCCCGACCTGCATCTTGGCCACACCGTCCTGATCCGCAAGCTGAAGCACTTTCAGGATATGGGACACACCGTCATCTTCCTGATCGGCGACAGCACCGCCCTCATCGGCGACCCGACCGGCCGCAACGTGACCCGCAAGCCGCTCACCCGCGAAGAGATCGAATCGAACGCCAAGACCTACAAGGAACAGGTCTTCAAAATTCTCGACCGCGAAAAGACCGAGGTCCGCTACAACTCGGAATGGCTGGATAAGCTGGGCTACGTTGGGCTCATCCATCTCGCTGCAAAGGTCACGCTTTCGCAGATGCTTGACCGCAAGGATTTTTCTACCCGGTTTAAGGCGGAGCAGGACATCAGCATCCACGAGCTGCTCTATCCCCTGGCGCAGGGATATGACTCCGTGATGCTGAAGGCCGATGTAGAACTCGGGGGCACCGATCAAAAATTCAACCTGCTGATGGGCCGCGAACTACAGCGCAAGAGCGGCGAGCCTGAGCAGATCGTATTGATGACACCCATCCTCGAAGGCCTCGACGGCGTGCAGAAGATGTCGAAGTCGCTCGGCAACGCCATCGGCATCAA
>DASWOP010000019.1:0-2739 GCA_036404255.1 Acidobacteriaceae bacterium
GATCTACTATCCGCTGTCGGTGCTTCTGCTGACCGGCATCCGCGAGATTCTCATCATCTCTACGCCGCAAGATACGCCGCGCTTCGAGCATCTGCTCGGCAGCGGCGCGCAGTGGGGTGTGCGCTTCACGTATGCGGTGCAGCCGCATCCCGGCGGACTGGCGCAGGCCTTCCTGATCGGCAAAGAATTTCTGGGTGACGAGGCTTGCACGCTTGTGCTCGGCGACAATATCTTTTACGGTTCTGATTTTGAAAATACGTTGCGCGAAGCTGCAAAGCGAAACTCCGGCGCGACGATCTTTGCTTACCCCGTGCAGGACCCGAACCGCTATGGCGTGGTGGAGTTCAACGACCAGGGGCAGGCCATCTCTCTGGAAGAGAAGCCGCTGAAGCCGAAGTCGCGCTATGCCGTGACGGGGATTTATTTTTACGATAACCAGGTGGTGAAGATAGCGGAATCGCTGAAGCCTTCGCCGCGCGGCGAGCTTGAGATTACGGATGTGAATCGCTGGTACCTGGAGCGCGGCCAACTGCATACGCAGGTGCTGGGGCGCGGCATGGCGTGGCTGGATACGGGCACGCACGACTCGCTGCTGGATGCATCGCTCTTCGTCCATACCGTGGAGAAGCGGCAGGGGCTGAAGATCGCCTGTCCGGAGGAGATCGTGTACCGGCTTGGCTACATCGACGCGGATCAGGTGAGCGTACTGGCCGAGAAGGTGGGCAAGAGCAGCTACGGAGAATATCTGCGGCAGATGATCGCGGAGAAGCTCTTCTGACCATGGCAATCGAAAACAAACCAACGATTCTGTTGACCGGTGCCGGCGGCCAGCTTGGCGGGCAGTTGCGGAAGACGCTTGCGCACCTGGGGCGCGTTGTGGCAACGGACTACGCTGAGATCGATCTGACCTCGCCCACTGCAATTCGCGAAGCCGTGCGCAGATTGCAACCGCAGTGGATCGTGAATCCGGCAGCACACACGGCGGTGGACAAGGCAGAGAGTGAGCCGGAGTTGGCCTTTGCCATCAACCGCGATGCGCCTGCGATCTTTGCAGAAGAAGCGACGCGCATTGGTGCGGTGATGATCCATTACTCTACTGACTATGTCTTCGATGGCTCGAAGCAGACGCCCTGGTTCGAGAGCGATACGCCGCACCCGCTTGGAGTGTATGGCGCCAGCAAGCTGGGTGGGGAGCAGGCGGTGGCGGCGGGTGGCGCGCCGTATCTTACGTTCCGCACCAGCTGGGTCTACGGCTCGGTCGGCAAGAATTTTCTGCTCACGATTCTAAAGCTTGCACGCGAGCGCGACGAACTCAGCATTGTGGCGGACCAGTATGGCGCACCGACGTGGTCGTTCGATCTCGCCGCGATGACTGCGTGTGCAATGGAGCAGTTGATGGCGCAGGCAGAGAGCGAATCGCGCATTGTGGCGGAGATCGTGGCGGAGAGCAGCGGAATCTACCATGCCTGCAACGCGGGCGAGACCACGTGGTTCGGCTTTGCCGCGGAGGCGCTGCGGCTTGCGCGGCAGCAAGAACCGCAACAGAAATTCGCGCGTCTGAGGCCGCTCACCACGGAAGAGTATCCTACCGCGGCACGCCGTCCTGCCAGTTCGCGGCTGGATTGCAGCAAACTTGCGCAGCGTTTCGGTTTTACCTTTCCGACATGGGATAAAAGTCTGGCACGAGTGATGGAGATTATGGCAAAGGAGAGTGTATGACGGAAGTTGCAAAGCCGCGCGCGCTGTTTCTGGATCGCGACGGTGTCATCAATGAGGACATCGGTTACCTTGTGTATGCCAAGGATGCGCGCTTCGTTGCCGGGCTCTTCTCGCTCTGCCGTACCGCGCAATCGCTGGGCTATAAGCTCGTTGTGGTTACGAACCAGTCGGGCATTGCACGCGGTTACTACACCGAAGAGCAGTACGAGACGCTGATGCAGTGGATGCGCGAGCGGCTGGCGCGCGAAGGCATCACGCTGGACGCCGTCTATCACTGCTCAGACCATCCGGATTTTCCTGCCAGCGCCAAGTGTCCGGCGGACTGGCGCAAACCCGGCCCCGGTATGCTGCTTGCTGCGCAGCGCGAATTCAATCTGGATATGGCTGCTTCCGTCTTTGTCGGTGACCACTGTTCTGATGTGGAAGCGGGCAATGCAGCGCGCGTGGGCAAGATGTTTCTGCTGCGTGGCGTGGAGATTGCCGAGTGCGATGGCGAGTACGAGGCCGTAGATCACTTGCACGAAATAGAGCGCTGGCTGGCGGCGCGGGGCTAGACTACGGTCTGTTATCCACGGCGAGGTAAAATCAGGAGATTGCCCTTCATTCTGAGCGTTCGGATGCATCCTTGCATGGCAGAAAAACCTCCATTCCGGCAGTTTGGCGCCGCACCGGAACGCATGCGCGACGTGCTGCGCGGCGTCCTGGGGCGTTCGCTGGCTAGTATGCCGGCGGAGGACCGTATCGCAGCGGCCTGGCCCGTTGCCTGCGGTCAGCGGCTAGCGGAACGCACACGGATTCTGAGCTTTGCCGACGGCGTTTTGAGCGTGGAAGTGGCGGATACCGCCTGGCTGAAGCAGATGCGCAGCCTGAGCGAGAAGCTGAAAGCCGAGCTCCGGAGTATCGCTGGAGTGGGCGTGACCGATATACTTTTTACACTGCCTTCTACATCCGCAGAGAAATATCGAGCGAAACCATGAGTGAAAACAGTATCAGCGTAACCCTGGATGATGTGCGGCGCGT
>DASWOP010000020.1:0-11262 GCA_036404255.1 Acidobacteriaceae bacterium
GGAGCTCTTTTTCAGCTTCTTGTCTTCGTGCGCTACCAGCAGTGACTCTAACTGGCGCAGAAGGAGATGCGTCTGCATGGGCTTGACCAGCATCTGGTCGGCGCCCATGCCCTGCCAGTCTTCTTCGGCCACGGGGAAGGCGGAGAGCAGGGCCACGGCGGGGGCGTAGGGAGCGGTACGGGCGCAGGCGATGACTTCTACGCCGGCGTCATCGTTTTCCATGCGCATATCGGTGATGATCATGTCGTATTCGCGGTGCTTGATGCGTTGCTTGCCCTCGCGGGCGGAAGCAGCGGTATCCACATCAAAGCCGCTGATCTCCAGGACGGCCTTGAGCGTAAGCAGGATCGAAATCTCATCATCGACAAGTAGGACGCGGCGTTTCATTTGAATAATTCTCCCTTAGTGTGGCTTGCTAGCGGTTACGGCAACGGGGTAAGTGGAACAATCCCCTTACAAAAAATTGAGAAAAGGTACCCAGACGGATAAAGATAAAGGATTATGCGTGAAAAAGCTTTGCACCGGTTGCGGTGCGTCCTGCGCAAGTCCTCTTTTGCTCACATAAACGCAATGGAGACAATGGTATACTGCACTATGCAGGGAAGCGTGCAGAGACAAGAACTCGCCGCGAACCGCGCTAGCCGTGGAGGCAACCATCGCACTCGATAAACGTTCAGCAAAATCCTTTATACGCACCAACGAACGAATCCGCGCCCGCGAGATTCGCGTAATCGACGAAAACGGCGAACAGCTCGGTATTCTGGCACCGTTTGAAGCACTGAAGATGGCGCGTGAACGCGGCCTGGATCTGGTTGAGATTTCGCCAAACGCCGTGCCGCCCGTCTGTCGCATTCAGGACTACGGAAAATTCCTTTATGAGAAGGACAAGAGCGACCGCGCCGCGCGCAAGAAGCAGAAGGTCATTGTCATTAAGGAAGTGAAGTTCTCCGTCACGGTGGATGAGCATGACTACCAGACGAAGAAGAATCAGGCTGTCCGCTTTCTGGGCGATGGCGACAAGGTGAAGGCCTCACTGCGCTTCAAGGGGCGGCAGATGGCGCATCGCGACCTGGGCTACAAGATCGTGAACCGGCTCATTATGGACATTGGTGAAGTAGGCGTGGTGGAGTTTATGCCGCGCATGGAAGGCACAACGCTGCACGCTATTCTGGCGCCAGCGAAACGTGCCGACGGGCAGAATGCTCCGCGCAAGGCGACAGAGAATGCCGTGCGCGATCTGAAGCCTGTAGCCCCGGCGACAGCACCAGCACCGGCGGCAACGCCTGCTCCTGCGGTAGAGACACCGGCAGCAGCCACCAGCGACGCTTCCTGAACCTAGTCAGATTCGCTCAGCTAGAAACCAATTGATTGACGATAGTTCCATTCTGTAGGCTAAGGGCGACCTTAGCCTTACATTTTTTTGGACTACCCAGCGGCAGACGCACGTCGTTCCCGGCCACTGTACAAACTGCATTCACCGAGTGGCGCATATGTCTTATGAAGTCAAAGACCTTGACCCGGTCAAGGAGCTTTCTCCGACGCGTAAGCGCATCGAGTTTGGCGTCGCTTTTGCAATCATGTTTCTGATCGTCCGCTTTGGTGGATGGCATCACGATATGGACCCGCTTGGCTATCCGGTGCATCCGCCAACGTGGGTGGCGCTGGCAATCGCGGCTGCCGCCGGGACAGTTTATCTGCTATGGCGGGTCTGGTACGCGGCCTACTCCGCCGCTCCTCGCGAGTAACGCCCCCGCGCCCTCACAGCAGCGGTAGCGCAGGTACACTGGAACCATGGGCATCTTCAGCAGTCTGACCGACGCTTTCATCCAATCGTTCGGAATCACAGCGCCCTCGCCCTCGCAGCGGAAGACCGCCACGATCTTTATCAGCGTGTTGGTGTGCGGGCTGCTCCTGGCATTTGTGGGAGCAGCGGCACTGCTGATGGTGCATTTTCTGCGGTAAAACGCTGGGATAAGGGCCGGGATGTGGCAATTGGGCCGGATTTTCACGTATACTGAGAAACGTTGTCCAATGCTGTATCCCTGTTAGGAACACCATGCCAAAGTTGAAGACACACACCGGCGCGAAGAAGCGCTTCAAGATGACCGGTACGGGTAAGATCAAGCGCGGCCAGACCAAGATGCGCCACATTCTTACCTCAAAGGCGACCAAGACCAAGCGTAAGCTGGGCGGGTCGATCCTGGTATCTGAGGCCGATGCACCGAAGGTGCGCCGGATGATTCCCTACGCCTGAGTTTCAGGCGTGTACTGTCTGTATCGAGCCGTAGCAATACGAAGGGCCGGTTGAAGCGTTTTGAGGCCCCCGGGATGCTGAAAAGATCCCGCCGAGATGCAGATATGCCATGTGAGTGAAGAGGTTATAAGCGCCGCAACGCGCTCCTGCCTCCAGCCACGCAACCGAAGACGCAAAAGGAGATCACCATGCCCCGTGTAAAACGGAGTACGAAACGTAATGACCGCCGCAAAAAGATTCTGAAGCGCGCGTCAGGCTACTTCCTCACGAAATCAAAACTCTACCAGGCTGCGCAGGAAGCTGTTGAGCGCGGACTGAAGTTTGCCTACACCGGCCGCAAACAGAAGAAGCGTCAGTTCCGCTCGCTCTGGATCGTGCGTATCGGAGCGGCTTCACGCATCAATGGGCTGAGCTATTCGCTGTTCATCAATGGCCTGAAGAAGGCCGGCATCAACCTGGATCGCAAGATCCTGGCCGAGATCGCAGTGAGCGACGCCGCCGGCTTTGCCGCGCTGACCGTTCAGGCGAAGGCCGCACTGGATGCAGCCAAGAAAGTAACTGCATAAAAAAGCATCTGACTGGATGGACACAAAGGGCACAGCGATTACGCTGTGCCCTTTGCTTTGCGCTCTTTATCCAAGAGTAAGGTGGGTGCATGTCGCCGCAAGCTACTCGGCGCTGCCACGGTCTTTCGCTTGGCGAGTAAGCGGCGTTAAGACAACGGTGACAGCATAGAGGCGTCCCTCGCGCTTTCCCTCCCCCACCGTCACCATAAGTTTTTGGATATGCCGGTTTACTTCCGCCACCTGTTGCCGGGAAAGCCAGCCTGTCTTGCGCAATGCCCATAGTTCCCGGTTCGGGCCTGATACCGACGCCTCGGCAGCGCTAAAGCTGCTGCTGAAATCGCGAATGCCCAATCGCAGCATCGACGCAATGATCGCGTTTACTTCGCTCGCATTTCCTTTCTTGCCGAGTTCATAGCACAAGCTCATCTCGGGGGCGACAGCACAGAAGAGGGCTTCGCGGCGACCGTTGCTCGTGCGATAGCCTGCGCTCAGCACAAGGCCTACCCGCTTGAGAATGCGAAGGTGGTAGTAAAGCGAGTCGGCCGGCCTTTCCAGCGCATTCGCTAATTCGGCGACCGAAACCGCACCCATTCGCGGCAGAACATCCACGATCTCCTGCCGCGTGGAAGCTGCAAGCGCACGCATCTGTTTCTTGCTGCGGATAATGTAGTTGTCTTCCAGTGCGGCCATGTGGTCGAATATAACATCATTGAATAAAATAAATTTTATTCAATGATGGTTGAATCCGATAGCACCCCGTACAAGCGTTCCATCGCGTTGAAAGTGAGAAAAATCAATGCCGAAAATTTGCACCGCACTTCGCAATGCCCTTCTGCTTCTTGCCTCACTCTGCATACTGACTTCGCTGGGCGAGGGACAAGACCGTAGCGCATCCCTAGAGAATGGGCCGGATGCGGAGGTGTCAGAATTCAACATTCGCGCCCTGGAATTGAGCGTGCAGGCCATGACGGCCAGCCCTGAGCGAGACTATTTTTCGGGAGTGCTGGCGAACCGGACCGGACAGATCGATGAGTCCATTCGGCTGCTGAACAGCGCGCTGCCCGCGGTTCGCACGACGAGCCCGGCGCGCGCTGCAATTGCCCTCCAAGCCCTGGCGGATGACTACAACAAACGCTTCCAGTATGGCAAAGCAGAGCAAGCATACGAGGATCTGCTGGCCAATTTCCCGAATCAGCTTAAGGCCGACCAGCTACAGGGCACAAAGGATGATGCGGGGGTGGCCAGGATACTCCGCTCTGCCCCTGTGCAAACCATCGTCCGAAACGGGCCGACGCGTTTGAAGACCAAACGCAATCCCCTGGGTTTGATCAACGTAAGCCTGACGGTTAATGGCGTGAAAGAGGCGTGGCTACTGGATACAGGCGCTAATCTCTCGGTCGTGACCAAAAGCTTTGCAAAGCGGCTTGGGCTGACGCTGCTGCCCGGCACCGGACAGGCGCTGGCGGGCTTGACGGGAATTGAAAACCCGCTTCGGGTTGCATTGATTCCTACCCTGCAGATGGGTGGCGCCACGTTGCACAATGTAGTGGTGATGGTGCTGGATGATTCGAACTTGCGCGTAGGTCCGGGCAAGGACAGTTATCAGATCCAGGGAATCCTTGGATATCCCGTATTCGAGGCGCTTGGCACCATTACATTTCTGCATGATGGTGGGTTCGAATCCGTCGAGACTACTCAACCCAATAAAGACGGAGCGCGGATGTATATGAAGCTTCTGACGCCGGTCATTGAGGGCAGCGTGGAAGGGGAACAACTGCCTTTCAGCTTCGATACCGGAGCGCAGGGAACAAACCTCCTTGTTCGCTACTACAACCGCTTTCACAATGAATCCAGTACCTGGACCAAAGCTGAGAACAAGTCTTTTGGCGCAGGCGGCGGCGTACAGCGAACCATTTATGTGCAGCCGAGGGTCCGCCTCGGCATCGGCAATAAGACGGTGACGCTGAAGAACATCCCGATCTTTACCTCGGCAAGCGGTTCCGACATCGATGAGCTCTATGGCAACCTCGGTCAGGATGTTGTGGCTGGCTTCGATAGCTTTACATTCGATTTTGCCGCCATGAAGTTCAGGCTTGGAGAGCCTCTGTCGCCACCGAAAACACACTGAAAGGCTTCGCCGCACAGGCGATCTCAAACCCGATGGCGGCCATCTGCCACTGCCGCGGATTCAGGGGGAAATCTGCAGAAAGCCTGGCCTGAGATGAAGCACTGGGAGTGGGGGGAGTCGATGGAATGATCGTGGCACTACTTACAAAGCAGATTCCGCGCGCTTCGCTTCGGAATGACAAATAGAGGGTGTAGCTAACCCTCTACCCCAACAGAAAATTTGCTCTAAAGGCAGCTACAGGAGCCTTCTCCGCTCAGAAGCAAGCGTGGGGTGTTGAGAGCAGTTGCAATCAGCCATGCGACGGGCGTATATTTCAGTACCGGAAGGTACAGTAATTCCGTGACGTCTGTAAATAAACGCAAAGCCGCAGTTCGCAAGGCCGTTTCTATCCCGCGTGGGCGGCCTCCGCTGGATGAGAACGAGCGTGGGCGCATTCTGAATGCCACGACGGCCGTCTTCCTGGAGCGGGGCTTTGAGCGTGCCAGCACCAACGAGATTGCGCGGCGGGCGCAGACATCCAAACAGACGCTGTATGCGCTCTTTCCCAACAAGGCGGACCTGTTCGCCGGGGTGATGAGCGCGCATACGGAGCAACTCTTTGCGCGGCACACATACTACATTGAGTCCGGCACGCCACCGCAGCAGGCGCTCACCGAGATTGGGCACACGGTGCTGAACATGTTCAGTGATCCGGAGTTTCTGGCGCTTTACCGCATCGTGGTGGCGGAGGCGCACCACTTTCCGGATCTGGCGCGGCGGCTATGGCGGGAGTGCGTGGGGCGCGGCTACGAGTTGCTGGGGGAATACCTGCAATCCCGCCGGATTGGCGGACCACGGTACAGCGATGCCGCGAGCCAGTTTGCATCGCTGGTGCTGGGAGATTTTGTGTTGAGCGCGATGCTGAATCCAGACCTGAAGTTGAGTTCACGCGCAAACCGGACACGGGTGCAGAAAGCGGTCAGGGATTTTCTCTGCCTGCATCCCGCGCCGGATGCACCACGATAGGAGGGCGGCACAATGGCATCCGCCGGCAGTTCGATCGCCGTGGATCACGAGGAGTGGCAACCGACGGTGAACCCGTGGTTCATTGCCATGGCGGTGATTGTGCCGACCTTTATGGAGGTGCTGGACACCTCCATCGCTAACGTGGCGCTGAACCATATTGCCGGCAGCATGTCTGCCTCTTACTCGCAGGCCACGTGGGTGCTAACGGCGTACCTGATATCGAATGCGGTGATCCTGCCGCTGACGGCGTGGCTAGGAAATCGCTTCCAGCGCAAGCGGTTTCTACTCTTTTGCATCTTCCTGTTCACGGTGTCGTCGCTGATGTGTGGGCTTTCAGTGAGCCTGCCGATGCTGCTGGTGATGCGCGTATTACAGGGAATCGGCGGCGGCGCGATGGCGCCCATCTCGCAGGCCATCCTAATGGAGAGCTTCCCGAAAGCGAAGCAGGGTACGGCGCAGGCGGTCTTTGGGCTGGGCGTGGTAGTAGCGCCGGTAATTGGCCCGATGCTGGGCGGGTGGCTGACGGACAGCTATTCGTGGCGGTGGATCTTCTACATCAATATCCCGGTTGGACTGTTTGCTATGTGGGCCATTCAAAAGACGGTGGAAGACCCGCCGTGGGTGAAGAACTCTGATCCCGGTCCGTTAGACGTAATTGGCTTTATGGCACTCTCGATGTGGCTGGGATGCCAGGAGATTTTTCTGGACAAGGGGCAGGAGGATGACTGGATGGGCTCCGGCTTTATCCGGACGATGGCCGTGCTGGCGGTGACGGGGTTTGTGGTGTTTATCTATCGCGAGTTGAAGGCGGAGAAACCGATGGTGGATCTGCGGCTCTTCCGTGAGAGGAATTTTGCGGTGGGTACGGTGCTGATCTTCTTCTCCAGCCTGCTGATCTATAGCGTTTGCCTGCTGACGCCGCAGTTTCTGCAACAGTTGATGGGGTATTCCGCCGTATCTGCGGGTATTGCAACGGCGCCGATCGGCATTGGCGCAGCGATCTCCATGATTATGGTCTCGCGGCTGATGCTGAAGATCGAACTGCGCCCCATTCTCATCTCGGGCTTCCTGATCTTTGCGTTTGCCGCGTACAGGCTCTCGGGAATCAACCTGGACATTACTCCGTGGACCATCTTCTGGCCGCAGATTCTGGCCGGGTGCGCCATGGGGCTGCTCTTTGTCCCGGTAAATGTGGCAGGCACCGCGCCACTGCGGCGCGACCAGATCGGCACCGCCACGGGCACGCTGAACCTGATGCGCAATGTGGGCGGCAGCGTGGGCATTGCGCTGGTGACGACGCTGCTGGCGCGGAAGAGCCAGGTCCACCAGAACATGCTGGGACAGCATCTGACGCCGGGAAGTCCGATTCTGCTGCACTGGGTGCATGGACTGAAAGGGTATCTGGCGATTCAGCATCCATCTTTTGGCCACGGCATGGGGCCAGCACTGGCTTCGCTGTACCGCATGCTGCAACAGCAGGCGGCGCTGATGGCATTTACGGACACATTTCAGGATTTGCTACTGATCGCCCTTTGCTCGACCGGGCTTGTGTTTTTATTGCGCAGGGTGAGGATAAAACACGCAGTAATCAGCCACTGAGATTACACCCGCTGGGCGGTTCCGGCGCTGCATTTGCGGTTTGCGCCCCATCGGGCGGCGTCATTCATTTATCCTTGTATTGATCGCATGGATAACGAACAGATTCCGCTACTGGAAGGCTACGGCGAGGATTCGCTGGAGAAGGCCTTTGCCGCGCTGGGCGATGAAGTAACTACCGCCGCAGCCGAACTCAACACTGCTGACGCGCAGGAGAATTTCCGCCTGCACTGGCTGGGCCGCAAACAGGGCCGGTTGAAGCTGGTGAGCGATGCGTGGCTGAAGACCGCTCCGCCGGAGGCACGCAAGCCGCTGGGCATGCGATTTAACCAGCTGAAACAGCAGATTGAGCAAGCGCTGGCCGCACCGGGTGGCGCAAGCGCTACGGTGGGCGACACGCTGGATATCTCGCTGCCGGGAACACGGCGCGGGGTTGGTATAGAGCATCCGCTGGTCAGGACTTCGAAGCAGATTGTTTCCATCTTCAAGGCCATGGGCTACTCCGTCGCCAGCGGCCCTGAGGTCGAGACGGACTATTACAACTTTGAGTCGCTCAATTTCCCGCCGAACCATCCGGCGCGGGATACGCAGGACACGCTGGTGATCGCGGACCAGGACGGCAAGCCGCTGCGCGAGCGGCTGCTGATGCGCACGCACACTTCGCCGGTACAGATTCGCACGATGGAGCGCGAAAAACCGCCGCTGCGCATTGTGATACCGGGGAATGTCTACCGGAACGAGGCCGAGGATGCAACCCATCTTGCACGGTTCCAGCAGGTAGAAGGCCTGTGCGTAGACACCAATATCACCTTCAGCGATCTGAAGGGAACGCTGGACCACGCGATGAAGGCGCTGTTCGGTTCCAGTGTGAAGACGCGTTTCTTTCCATCGTTCTTCCCCTTTACGGAGCCCAGCGCCGACATGCAGATCAGTTGCATCTTCTGCGGCGGTAAGGGCTGCAAGAAGTGCAAGCACTCCGGCTGGATTGAACTTCTGGGCTGCGGCATGGTGGACCCGGCGGTCTTTAAATTCGTGAATTACGACACAACAAAGCTGAGCGGATTCGCATTTGGCATGGGCGTGGAGCGCATTGCGATGATGCAGTACGGTGTCAGCAATGTCGGCAATTTCTACTCGGCCGACATGCGCTTTCTGGAGCAGTTCTCATGAAGACCCTGACAACCTGGTTGCGCGATTACGTACATGGCATCCCCGTAGACGATGCCCAGCTCGCTGAAGATCTGACCCTGCGCGGCATTGCCGTGGATGGTGTGTTTCCTGCTGCCAATGGCAGTGTGTACGAGATGGATATCACCACGAACCGCGTGGACGCGATGAATCACTATGGCGTGGCGCGGGAGGCGGCGACGATTTATAACCTGCCACTGCTTTCGCTTGATACGGCGCTGCCTGCAGCGACGCAGGGCGAGGGCTATCCGGTAAAGATTGAGGCTCCAGCGCTGTGCGGGCGGTTTACGGCACGGGTGATTCGCGGCGTGACGATTGTACCGACGACCGGGCGCGTGGCGGAGTACTTCGGAGCGCTGGAACAGAAGCTCATCTCCAATGCGGTGGATGCTTCGAACTTCGTGCTGCAGGGCATGGGGCAGCCGACGCATGCGTTTGACCTGGACAAGCTCGAAGGTGGCATCGTGGTTCGCTGCGCTCGCAAGGGCGAGAAGCTACGGCTGCTGGATGGCACCGAGCGCACGCTGGAGGCGGACGACCTGGTGGTTGCCGACGAAAAGAAGGCGCTCGCGCTGGCTGGGATAATGGGCGGCTGGGACTCGATGATTACGGCGGAGACAAAGAACATTCTGGTGGAAGCTGCGTGGTTTGATCCAGCGAGCATCCGGCGGAGTTCGCGGCGGCATTTGCTGCATACAGATGCGTCGCACCGCTTTGAGCGCGGCGCGGACTTCAACGCTGCACCGGTGGCAAATGCGTTGGTGACCAAGCTGATATTGGCAGCATGCGGCGGGACGATTGAGGGCCCGCTGGTGGACCTTATCGAGCCCACGGCGGCTGCAATCACGGCGCTGCGCGCGCCGATTACACTCTCAGTGAAAGAAGTGAAGCGGCACCTCGGGACCACGCTCTCAGAGCAGCAGGGAGGCGAAGGACTGACCGCGAAGATTGTGGAGCAGTACCTGGCGGCGCTTGGTTGTAAGCTGGCGCGCGAGGGCGAAGGAAGCTACAGCGTGACGCTGCCGAGTTGGCGGCTGGATCTGGAGCGCGAGATCGACCTGATCGAAGAGATTGCGCGCGTCTACGGCTACAACAAGTTTGCGAATACGCTGCCCAGCTTCAGCGGCGGCGTGGTGGAGCTGCCCAACGCGGAGAAGGAGAGCAGCATCCGCACGCGGATGCTGGCGCTGGGATACAGCGAGGCGATCTCCAGTACCTTCTGCGCGGCGAACGATGCTGCGCTATTTGCGCCGCGGCCAGAAAGTGCCGTGGCCATGGGCAATCCGCTGAGCGAAGAGGCGGGGATGCTGCGGCCATCGCTAGTGCCGGGCATGCTGAACATGCTGGCGCACAACCTGAATCGCGATGTGAGCGAGGTGCGGCTGTTTGAGATGGGCACCATCTTCCACGGCAGCACAGCGCAGGTGACGGAAGAGCCTTCGCTGGCATTTGGTGCGACGGGCGTGGCGGAAGCTTCGACGCTCTATGCCGCGAAGAATGCACCGTTCTACGAGATGAAGGGCGCAATTGAAGATCTACTGGGCCGCTTCGCATGCACGGTAGGCTTCGACGCGGAGGTGCCTGCATGGCTCAATCCGGGGCGTGCGGCGCGCATCCTGCTGGATGGCAAGGCCGCGGGATGGTTCGGCGAGTTGCACCCGGCGGAGGCGCAACGGCGCAAGCTGAAGCAGACGGTCTGCGTGGGCGAGATTAATCTGACCACGCTCTATGGCCATGAACTACGGCAGCCGGTGGCGCGAGACATCTCCCGCTTCCCTGCTGTGGCGCGCGACTTCTCCTTCATCTTCGCGGACAGCGTTTCGTGGAGCAGCATTACGGCGACCATTGAGGCGCTGGGCCTTGCGAAGCTGACGCGGCTGACGCCGGTGGAGATCTTTCGCGATGCGAAGGGCAAAGCGGTACCGGCGGGGCACTATTCGCTGCTGCTGCGGACGGTCTTCCAGTCCACCGAGGGCACGTTGCGCGACGAGGAGCTGAGCCAGTGGTCGGCGAGCATCATTGCCGCGCTTACGGGGCTGGGCGGAGCGATGCGGGGCTAATCGCAAAAAACTTCAGCACGGATAGGACGGAAAACGCAGGATCAAGGCGGATTAGAAGCCTCAACTCTTTAATGTCTTATCCGTGGAATCCCGCTTTCCCTTTCTATCCGTGCTGAGCTTTAGTCTTTACAAACCCGATAGAGGTGCAGAAAGATATTCCCGTGCATTGAATTCGCCCCGAATCCACTGGCGAAAACGCTATACTCACATGAAGGAGATTCACCCGATGAGCACCACCTCACCCACAGCAGCGGTACAAGGGCAAAGCATCAGCGCCGACGAGTTCCAGCAGCTGGAGCAGAAGGTTCTGCGCACGGTTGAATTGATCAAGGCCGAGCGCGAGGCCCGCGAGGCCGAGCACCAGGCACGGCAGGCAGCCGAGGCTGAAGTGGCCACACTGCGCGCGCAGTTGCAGTCGCAGGAAGCCAAGTCCGGCGTGGTGGAAGGCGAGATCGTGACGCTGCG
>DASWOP010000021.1:0-2179 GCA_036404255.1 Acidobacteriaceae bacterium
GCGTCCGGTCTGCGGCCGTCAGAATACGCGCCATCGCTCCGGAAAGTAGCCACTTCCGTAGCCACATCGCCCTCGACTACCAGCACCACGCCAAAGTGCGCGCCCACCGTAAATGTCTTGCGAAACAACGAGATAACCTGCTCCGGCGTCGCCGAAGTCGCCACGTCATAATCCTTCGGCACGATCCCCAGCAGCAGATCACGCACACACCCGCCCGCGAAGTAAGCCTCATGCCCCGCCCCCCGCAGCCCCAGCGCAATCCCCACAGCCGCCTCATACTTCGCATTGGCCTCAATACTCATCATCTTCCATCCGCAGATCAGCACTTCCAGATCAGCATTTCCGCGCCATCCTGCACGTTCACTGATCCCTATTCCCTAATCCCTGTTCCCTGTCTTCTATCATAGAGAGATGCACTCCGGTCTGATCCTCGGTATTGAGAGCTCCTGCGACGAAACCGCAGCCGCTGTCGTGCGCTCCGGCTCGGAGACGCTCTCCAACGTCGTCGCCTCCCAGATGACCATGCACGCCGTCTACGGAGGCGTGGTCCCCGAACTCGCCTCCCGCGAGCACCTGCGCAATATCGTCCCCGTCGTCCGCGAAGCCATCGCCCGTGCCGGCATTCAGTTCGCCGACCTGGACGCCATTGCAGTCACCGAAGGCCCCGGCCTCGCCGGCGCCCTGCTCGTGGGCATCACCTACGCCAAAACCCTGGCCTTTGCCCTCGGCAAGCCCCTCATTGCCGTCAACCACCTCGAGGGCCACATCCACGCCGTCCTGCTTGAAATGCGCGAACGCCAGCAGGCCGCCTTCGAGCTCCCTATCCTCGCCCTGGTCGTTAGTGGTGGCCACACCCACCTCTACCTCGCCAGCGAGCAAGCCAACGCCTGGACCTACCGCAATATCGGCCGCACGCTCGACGACGCGGCGGGCGAAGCCTTTGACAAGGTCGCCAAACTCCTCGGCCTCGGCTACCCCGGTGGCCCCTGGATCGACGCCCTCGCCCCCCACGGCGACTCCAGGGCCGTCGAGTTCCGTATGGCCCAGATCAAAGTGAAGAACCACCGTGTAGCCCGTCCAGTACCCGTACTTGGGTCCGTAGAAATACACGATCGCCACCGTGATTTCTCATTTTCGGGCATTAAAACCGCGGTCCTCCGCCACGTGGAAACCCACAATATGCGGGCCAGTATCGAGGCCCGGTGCGAAGCCCTCTCCCACATCCCCACCCCCACCCTGGCCGATATTCTCCCCCTCTGCGACCCGCCTACATTGGGCTTAATCGCCAGCTTTCAACGTGCTGTGGTGAGCTATCTCCTGCGCGGCACCTTCGCCGCAGCCGAGTCCACAGGCGCCCGCGCCATCGTTGTCTCCGGCGGAGTTGCCGCCAATCGCGAGCTCCGCACCCGCCTTACCGCGGAAGCCGCCCGCCGCGCCCTGCCCATCGCCTTCCCCTCCCTCGCCCTCTCCACGGACAACGCGGCCATGATCGCCGCCGCCGCCTGGCCCCGCCTACAGCGCGGCGTCTTCGCCCCGGCAGACCTCCAGGCCACCGCCCAGCTCCGGCTTGGCGCGTAGATTCGCCTCAAGTCGGCTAGAATCATCAGGTAGACAATCTCTGCACGAAAGAAGCGCTGCACCCCAGGATGACGCTCCAACTCTTTAATACTCTCAGCGGGAAAACTGACACCGTCTTCGCCGCGGACGGCAACGCTGTGCGCATGTACGCCTGCGGCCCCACGGTCTATGACTACGGCCACATCGGCAATTTCCGCACCTTCCTTCACGTTGATATCCTGCGCCGTACGCTCCTGCTCTTCGACCTCAAGGTCAACCACGTCATGAATATCACGGATGTGGACGACAAAATCATCCGCAACGCCGCCGAAGCCGGCAAGCCCATCGCCGAGTACACCGCGAAGTACGAACGCGCCTTCTTTGAAGATCTTGACGCCCTCGGCATCCAGCGCCCAGAGCACGTGGCCCGCGCCACGGAACACATTGATGCCATGGTCCAGCTCATTCAGAAGCTCGCCGCAAAAGGCATCGCGTATAAGGCAGAAGACGGCTCCTGGTATTTCAGCATCGCTAAATTTCCCGCGTACGGTCGGCTCTCCAAAAAAGATTTTGAAGGCATTGAAGACGGCGCCCGCGTGGACGTGGACGAATACGAGAAGGA
>DASWOP010000022.1:0-3647 GCA_036404255.1 Acidobacteriaceae bacterium
TTGTTCGGGTTGTGCTTCGACAACACCTTCGTGATCGCCGCCGTCAGCGTCGTCTTGCCGTGATCAATGTGCCCAATCGTTCCCACGTTCGCGTGCGGCTTCGACCGGTCAAACTTTTCCTTCGCCATTGCTTTTCTCCTGGTATTCCTAATTCGCTACTGCTAATCCGTTATCCTTGCGCCATCCGGCCAGAACTACTTTTCCTTGCCCTGCACCTTTGCGATGATCTCTTCCGAGACTGACCGCGGAGCTTCCTCATACTGCTTGAATTCCATCGAGAAGTTTGCACGTCCCTGAGTCGATCCGCGCATCGCAGTGGCATAACCGAACATGGTGCTCAGCGGCACGGTAGCCTTGATCGCCTGCACACCGCCAACCATCTCCATGCCTTCAATGCGTCCACGGCGGGAGTTCAGATCGCCAATGATCGTGCCCATGTACTCTTCCGGGACCGTTACCTCAACTGCCATCACAGGCTCAAGCAGAACCGGCTTCGCCTTGCGGGCCGCTTCCTTGAATGCCATCGAACCAGCGATTTTGAACGCCATTTCGTTGGAATCGACATCGTGATAGCTGCCGTCATAAAGCGAAACCTTGATGTCTACCATCTCATACCCGGCCAGAACGCCGCCCTGCATCGCTTCCTGGATACCCTGGTCGATCGGCTTGATGTATTCTTTTGGAATCGCACCGCCCTTGGTGTCGTTCGAGAACTCGTAACCCTTGCCGGGCTCGTTCGGCGAGACACGAATCTTGGCGTGACCGTAGTTACCGGAACCACCCGTTTGGCGAATGTACTTGCCCTCCGCCTCAGCGTTCGAGCGGATGGTCTCGCGGTAGTTCACCTGCGGCTTGCCGACGTTTGCTTCCACCTTGTACTCGCGCATCATGCGATCCACGATGATCTCGAGGTGAAGTTCGCCCATGCCAGAGATGATCGTCTGGCCATTGGTGATGTCGGTGCGCACCTTGAACGTGGGATCTTCCTGCGCCAGCTTGGCAAGCGCCATCCCCATCTTTTCCTGGTCAGCCTTGGTCTTCGGCTCTACGGCAACTTCGATAACCGGCGCCGGGAAGTCGATCGACTCAAGCACAATCGGGTGCTTTTCCGAGCAGATCGTGTCGCCCGTGACGAGGTTCTTGAGGCCCACAGCAGCGCAGATATCGCCCGCCAGAATCTCAGTAATCTCCTCACGCTTGTTCGCATGCATCTTCAGCAGGCGGCCAATGCGCTCCGTCTTGCCAGTACGCGGATTCAGCACCGAGTCACCGGTCTTCAGCGTGCCCGAATACACACGAATGAAGATGAGCTGGCCGACGAACGGGTCGGTCATAATCTTGAAGCCGAGCGCCGCGAAAGGCTCTGAATCGTCTGCATGGCGAACCAAACGCTCGCCCTCGATATCGTCAGGGTCGAGACCCGTAATCGGGGGAACGTCAAGCGGGCTGGGCAGGTAATCCACCACCGCATCGAGCAGCGTCTGCACACCCTTGTTCTTGAATGCAGTGCCGCCCAGTACCGGAAACACATGCATGGCGATCGTCGCTTCTCGGAGAGACTTCTTCAGCATCTCGACGGAAACTTCTTCGCCCTCAAGATACTTGCCCATCATCTCGTCGTCATTCTCGGCGAGCGTCTCGATCAGCTGCTGGCGATAGGCTACGCACTTTTCCTTCATGTCGGCGGGAATCTCTTCCACGTCGTACTGCGAACCCATCTGCTCGTCATGCCAAAGAATGGCGCGCATCTCTACCAGATCCACAACGCCAGCAAACTTTGCTTCCTGCCCGATGGGCAGCTGGATCGGCACAGCGCGCGCACCGAGGCGCTTGCGGATCGTGTCAATCGCATATTCAAAGTCCGCGCCGGCCTTGTCCATCTTATTGATGAAGCAAATACGGGGAACCTTATACTTATTCGCCTGCCGCCAAACCGTCTCCGACTGCGGCTGTACACCCTGCACCGAGTCAAAGCAGGCCACGGCGCCGTCAAGCACGCGCAGTGAACGCTCCACCTCAGCCGTGAAATCCACGTGGCCGGGAGTGTCGATAATGTTGATGCGGATGCCATTCCAAGTGCAGGTGGTAGCGGCGGACGTGATCGTAATGCCGCGCTCCTGCTCCTGCTCCATCCAGTCCATGGTCGCAGTGCCTTCATGCACTTCGCCAATACGGTGGGTGATACCCGTATAGAACAGAATGCGCTCGGTGGTCGTCGTTTTCCCGGCGTCAATGTGCGCCATGATTCCGATGTTCCGACATTTATCGAGTGATATAGTGCGCGCCACGTTTGTATCTCTTCTGCGGAAGTTTCCGCGGTTAGCTTATTTCTAAAAACCGACAACTAAAAACTACTTCAACTACCAGCGATAATGAGCGAATGCCTTGTTGGCTTCGGCCATACGATGAACATCTTCCTTCTTCTTCATCGCGGCGCCACGGCCATTGGCGGCATCCAGCAGTTCAGCACTGAGCTTCTCCACCATGCCCTTTTCGCCCCGGGCGCGGCCATAGCTCACCAGCCAGCGAATGGCGAGAGAGGTGCGGCGCTCCGGCAGAACTTCGATCGGCACCTGGTAGTTTGCACCGCCAACGCGGCGGGACTTCACTTCCAGCAGAGGCTTCACATTCTCTACAGCCTTCTTGAAGAGCTTGAGGGCCTCGTCGCCGCCCTTGGTCTCAAGATTGGTCATCGCGGCGTAAAAGATATTCTGCGCGGTTGACTTCTTGCCGCCCCACATCATGGAGTTGACGAACTTCGTCACCAGGGTGGAGTTGTAGACCGGGTCTGCCGGGACTTCACGCTTCGCAATGTAACCTTTTCTTGGCATCTCTTCTCGTCTCTTCTTCCTCCAGCGCCGGAACCTCTCAAGCGTCTGGACTTGTTGAACTTCTAATCCTTGTCAGGCCGGGCCAAAACCACCCGAGCCCAGATACTTACTTGCCGGCTGCTGCCTTCGGGCG
The DNA here is from genome assembly GCA_036404255.1 of Acidobacteriaceae bacterium. Lineage (GTDB taxonomy): Bacteria > Acidobacteriota > Terriglobia > Terriglobales > Acidobacteriaceae > JARLFX01. The sequence goes on from DASWOP010000022.1 coordinate 2,965, forward strand.
CTTGGCGCCGTACTTGGAGCGGCTCTGCTTGCGGTTGGCGACGCCGACGGAATCCAGCGTGCCGCGCACAACGTGATAACGCACGCCAGGCAGATCCTTCACACGGCCACCGCGAATAAGCACAATCGAGTGCTCCTGCAGGTTGTGGCCGATGCCTGGGATGTAGGTGGTGACCTCGATGCCATTGGTCAGGCGAACGCGGGCAACCTTACGCAGCGCAGAGTTCGGCTTCTTTGGCGTCTGGGTGTAAACGCGAGTGCAAACGCCGCGGCGCTGGGGCGAACCCTGCAGTGCCGGCGAGGCAGTCTTATAGATGGTGGGCGTGCGGCCCTGCTTGACGAGCTGATGGAACGTAGGCACTGAGACGACTCCTTAGAACTCAAAACTTGCTGCGCACAACAAAACTTCATTCACACATCGCAAACGCGGATAGGCTCGCTTCGCTTTGCACTTATGCAGAATTGCTGCACACGCAAATAGGCAGCGCGTAAAAACGCACTGCGCGAAGTTGTGCCTGCTTCGCGTCTGTTGTTACCAGTTACCAGACGAGAACAGTCGACGGTGGCCGAGCGCTTTCGACAAATTGCTTTGTCCAGGCCGACTCCGTTTCGCTGTTCCGGCCTGCATAGCCCGCCAAGGTAGCGGGTGGTCGCAGGCACCGATGCGAGGGGCCTTAGCGTACT
>DASWOP010000023.1:0-4019 GCA_036404255.1 Acidobacteriaceae bacterium
GGTGACTACGGTGTAGAGCAGCGAGATAAGAAGATTCTTCTTCATGATGAGCCTCTGAGAAGTTCGTTTATGCGAAGTGAAGTGCCGTGATGACGATGTCAATGAGCTTGATTCCAATGAACGGAACGACGATGCCGCCAAGACCGTAGACCAGAAGGTTCTTCTGCAGCAGTGCTGCGGCAGACATCGCCTTGTAGGAAACGCCACGCAGCGCCAGCGGAATGAGCGCGACGATGATGAGCGCGTTGAAGATGACCGCGGAGAGAATGGCCGACTCCGGCGAGTGCAGGTGCATGATGTTCAATGCATTCAGCACGGGGAAGACGCCGGCGAACATGGCGGGGATGATGGCGAAGTATTTCGCCACGTCGTTGGAGATGGAGAAGGTGGTGAGGGCGCCGCGCGTCATGAGCAGCTGCTTGCCAATGCCGACGATCTCGATGAGCTTGGTGGGGTTGGAGTCCAGGTCCACCATATTGCCAGCTTCTTTTGCTGCCTGCGTGCCGGAGTTCATGGCAACGCCTACGTCTGCCTGTGCGAGCGCGGGTGCGTCGTTGGTGCCGTCGCCGGTCATGGCGACGAGCTTGCCTTCGGCCTGCTCGCGGCGGATGAGGTCCATCTTGTCCTTCGGCTTAGCTTCGGCGAGGAAGTCGTCCACGCCAGCTTCGCGGGCGATGGCCGCGGCGGTGAGCGGGTTGTCGCCCGTAATCATCACAGTGCGAATACCCATGGCGCGGAGGTGATCGAAACGCTCCTTCATGCCGCCTTTCACAATGTCTTTCAGGTGGATGACGCCGAGTGCACGGCCGTTCTCTGCAACGACGAGCGGTGTGCCGCCGCTGCGGGCCACCGTCTCGACGTCGGCGCGTACCTCAGCGGGAAGGTTGGAGCCACGCTGTTGCAGATACGCAGCGATAGCATCCACGGCACCCTTGCGGATGCTGCGGCCCTCCATGTCCAGACCGGACATGCGGGTAGTTGCGCTGAAGGGGATGAACTCGGCCTTCAACTGTGCCAGCTCGCGCCCGCGAAGACCGTACTTCTCTTTCGCGAGAACAACAATGGAGCGGCCTTCGGGTGTTTCATCGGGAAGAGAGGAGAGCTGCGCTGCGTCGGCGAGTTGATCGCTCAGCACACCGGGCGCGGGCAGAAATTCTGATGCCTGACGATTGCCGATGGTGATGGTGCCTGTCTTATCCAGCAGCAGCGTGTTCACGTCGCCTGCGGCTTCTACGGCGCGGCCCGAGGTGGCGAGCACGTTGTGCTGCACCAGACGGTCCATGCCGGCGATGCCGATGGCGGAGAGCAGACCGCCGATGGTGGTGGGGATGAGGCAGACCAGAAGCGAGATGAGGACGAAGATCGTCTGCGGCGCACCGGAGTAGATGGCAAACGGCTGCAGCGTGACGACCGCGAGCAGGAAGATGATGGTGAGCCCGGCGAGCAGGATATTGAGCGCGATCTCGTTCGGCGTCTTCTGGCGCTCGGCGCCTTCGACCAGGGCGATCATGCGATCGAGAAAGGTCTCGCCGGGGTTGGAGGTGATGCGCACGGTGATGACGTCAGAGAGGACGCGGGTGCCGCCGGTAACAGCGGAGCGGTCGCCTCCGGCTTCGCGGATGACGGGGGCCGACTCACCGGTGATGGCCGACTCGTCTACCGAGGCGACGCCTTCGGTGATCTCGCCGTCTCCGGGAATCATCTGCCCGGCAACGACTCGAACCAGGTCGTCAACGCGCAGATTGGCGCTGGGAACCTCTTCCGTGGTGCCGTTCTTGCAGATGCGGTGAGCGATGGTGTCTGACTTCGCGCGGCGCAGAGCGTCGGCCTGTGCTTTGCCGCGGCCTTCGGCCATGGCTTCAGCGAAGTTGGCGAAGAGCACGGTGAACCACAGCCACAGCGTGATCTGGAGATCGAAGCTGAAGTGGCCAGTGTGGCGCAGGTGATCGGTTACGAGCAAAACGGTGGTGAGCACGCTGCCGACTTCCACCACGAACATGACGGGATTCTTCATCATGGTGGTGGGGTTCAGCTTGGCCAGCGCATCCACAGCAGCACGGCGCATGATCTGCTGATCGAAGAGCGAGCGGCGATTCTTATTCGTTGACATGATATTTCTCCTGGCAGAAAAGCGCGTGCTTTAGAAGGTGTGTCCAACATGCAGCAGCAGATGCTCCAGAATGGGGCCGAGTGCGAGCACAGGGAAGAAGGTGAGCGCGCCAACGATCACGATGACGCCAGCAAGCAACGTGCTGAAGAGCGGAGTGGTCACAGGGAAGGTTCCCGCGTTGGCCGGTACGCTCTTCTTGGTTGCGAGATTGCCCGCGATGGCAAGCATGGGGATCAACATGAGGAAGCGGCCGATAAACATCGCGATGCCAAGCGTGGTGTTATACCAGGGCGTGTTAGCACTCAGGCCTGCAAAGGCCGAGCCATTGTTGCCGGTGGCCGAGGTGTAGGCGTAGAGAATCTCCGAGAGCCCGTGCGGGCCGTGATTCGCGAGGCTCGACAGACCGAAGCTGGGTGCGAGTATCGCGATGGCAGAGAAGCCGAGGATCACAAGCGGGAAGATGAGCAGGTATAGCATCGCCATCTGGATGTCGTACGCTTCGATCTTCTTGCCGAGATACTCCGGCGTTCGACCGACCATGAGTCCGGCGATGAAGACCGAGATGATGACAAAGATGAGCATGCCGTACATGCCTGCTCCAACGCCGCCGAAGACAATCTCACCGAGCATGATGTTGACCAGCGGCACCATGCCGCCGAGCGGAGTGAAGGAGTCATGCATGGCGTTGACGGCACCGCAGCTTGCGTCTGTGGTAGTGCCGGCGAAGATTGCAGAGTTGGCAATGCCAAAGCGCGTCTCCTTGCCCTCCATGTTGCCGCCGCTCTGCTGCGCGCTGACGGTCTGGTTTACACCGTGGAGCATTGGGTTCGGATGCGCCTCTGCCCAGAAGCAGGTTGCAACTCCGGCGAACCAAAGCACTGACATCGCTGCGAAGACGGCCCAGCCATGCTTCGGCGAACTCGTCATCTGGCCGAGCGTGACGGTGAGGCCAGCGGGGATGAGGAAGATGGCGAGCATCTCCAGCAGGTTGGTGATGGGCGATGGATTTTCAAACGGATGCGCACTGTTGGCGTTGAAGAAACCGCCGCCGTTGGTGCCCAGCATCTTGATGGCTTCCTGCGATGCAGTGGGCCCTTGGCCGATGGTCTGCGTCGTGGTCACAACGGGCTTGCCGTCTGTGCCGGTGGTGGTCTGCGTTTCCGTCAGCTTCGCTGTGTCATAGGGACGAAGATTCTGAATCACGCCCTGCGAGACCAGCACCACAGCAAGAACCGTGGAGATGGGCAGAAGAACCCAGAGCGTACCGCGGGTGAGATCAGCCCAGAAGTTGCCGAGCGTCTTCATCTCGCGGCGGGCGATGCCGCGGATGAAGGCGATGGCAAGCGCCAGACCGACGGCGGCAGACCAGAAGTTATGCGTCGCCAGCCCCACCATCTCGGTGAAGTAGCTCATGGTGGATTCCGGCGTGTAGGCCTGCCAGTTGGTATTTGTGGTGAACGAGATGGCGGTGTTCCACGCCAGCGCTGGAGGTACCCCGGCGAGATGCTGCGGGTTCCACGGCAGGTGGAACTGCAGGCGCTCGACAACGTAAGTCATCGCGCAAGTGACCGCGCTGAAGAGCAGCATGGCGAGCAGATACTCGGTCCAGCGCATCTCCTCTTCGGGCTTGATGCCGGTGAGCTTGTAGAGCACGCGCTCGATGGGGCCCATGATCGGATCCATGAAGGTGCGGCGGCGTTCAAAGACTTTGGTCATGTACGAGCCGATGGGCTTCGCCATGAGGAGGATCAGGAAAAAGTAGACAGCAATTTGCAACCAGCCATTGGGAGTCATCAGAATTTCTCCGGGCGAAGCATGGCATACACGAGGTATGCCAGAAGTGCGATTGAGAGAGCGAGGATGATGATGTTTTCAATCATTGCGTTACCTTCGCTTTCGCGTTCAGGCG
>DASWOP010000024.1:0-11708 GCA_036404255.1 Acidobacteriaceae bacterium
GAGGCCAAAGCCACGCCGTACTGCTCCGGGATCATATTGGAGCGGGTGACCAGACCCCTGATTGTTGCGAGCGCAAAGGGAAGAAATACGGCGAAGGGCGCAGCAAGACGGGCGGTCTTTCCGCCGATGCCGTCGTCGATCAGGATAGAAAAGACACCGTATTCCGTTCTGCGGTTGAATACGATAAGAGTAAGAATCGTAAGGCAAAAGAGTGTCTGGGGCGAGAGGCGATGTTGCATCGAGAGACCGAAGAGACGCATCGCTCCAAAGAAGTATCCGGAGGCGTAGACCAGCATCAGCAAAGCAAGAAAGAGGGTCAGAGCATCCGCCAGATAGGAAAGCATCCTTTTCCGGGCGCGCAGATTGATTAACACAATGCCGAGCATGAGGAGGGAGACAGCACTCTGAACGGACATCCGTCCGGGTATGGGATCCAGCGCGTCGGCGGTTATCAGGGTGTCTAATCCCAGAGAAATACCGAAGATGTACTGGATGAGAGTAGCGGCGGAAAGCAGGGCGACTACACCGCCGAGCAGACGGCTGCACAGGATTGAGTTGGCGGAGGCCCTGGGATGGCAAAGGATAATACTCGCGGCGCTGAGAAGTATCAGGATTGCGGTGTTGGCCTTCATCAGGCTCCAACGTGCGGGAAGATGAAGTCCAACGGCGGGGATCAGCCAGGCACACAGAACAATGCCGGCGACAGCGATCACAAGGACGAGAAAGATGCGCTGGAGCTGGCCAATTATGGCGAGGATGCGGAGGTCGGGCTGATTCGACGATTGCGTAAGCCGGGCCATGCTTGCTGTTCCTCATCAATTCCAGAGCTAAATCTGCGTAGTGACCTTAGCCAAGACCCATTTAGTGAACGCAATAGCTTTGCAGTCTATTTAGTACTGTACGATTTTTCGCGCAAGTTTTATGTGTCTTTTAGACCATAGAGCCAGTGATTTGCAGATAGCAGCGGCGGAGTCTGCAGTTTCGGCTCTGGAAACAATATTGTATGGCCCTATCCAAAGTTGAGAGATGTGCCGATAGATAGCGCACAAGGCAAAGGGGGATGTTCATATGTCTATTGCCATTTCCGGTAGTTATTCGTCGCAGACGACCGTCGATCAGCTGTTTGTGTCAACGGCAAAGCAGGCAGTGCCTGAGGAGTCAGCGCAGGCGGAGGGCGATACGGTCAAGCTCTCTGAAGCTGCACAGGTGAGCCAGCTCAGCAAGCAGGGCTCGAGTCCAGCACTGATCGCGCAGACGCTTGGAATCCCGGTAGCGACGGTGAATCTTGACCTGGGCATTACGACAACGGAGAGCGTCTCAGTAGCCTCGGTGGCGCAGGCGGTGATGGCGGCAGCTTCCAAGGGCGCTTAGAGCATTTTTACTGTTGAGGTAATGATTTATGGCGGCACTTAAAGCAGATTCCGCGCGCTTCGCTTCGGGATGACAAAATAAATTGGTTTAGCGAAACCATTCCATCCATAGAAAATTTGGCCCTCGTGATCGCTGCCTAGGATGGGAGGGCGGCCACTGTGTCTCGGATGATGGCGAGCGCGGCATCGGCGTCCTGCGGGGTGATGTCGAGGTAGAAGACGACACGGACGGCGTCCGTTCCCGAGGGGAGCATGTAGACGCCGCGGCGATAGGCCTCTTCCACAAACGCAAATGAATCTTTGCTGGAGAGACGGAAGCGCACGATGTTGGTCTCTACCGTGGAGGGATCGATCTCGATGCCGGGAATGGTGGCGAGGCCTTCGGCGAAACGGCGGGCGTTGGTGTGGGTTTCCTGCAGGCGGGGGCGATGGTGCTGGAGCGCGTAGAGTGCGCCGGCGGCGATGATGCCTGCCTGGCGGAATCCGCCGCCGAACTGATGCTTGAAGCGGCGGGCGCGGGTGATGAGTTCCTTTGATCCGACGAGGCAGGAGCCGACGGGGGCTCCGAGTGCTTTGGAAAAACAGACACTGACGGTATCAAACGGCTTGGCGTACTCGGCTTCGGAGATGCCGGTGGCGGTGGTGGCGTGCCAGAGGCGCGCACCATCCAGATGCAGCGCGAGATTGTGGGCGCGGCCCGCATCGGCCACGGAGTAGATGGCATCGAGCGGCCAGATGGAGCCGCCGCCGAGGTTGTGGGTCTGCTCGAGACAGAGAAGGCGGGCGGGGGCGTTAACCGCGGAGGGGAAGAAGGGATGCGGCTTGCCGATGGCGGCGTAGACGTCTGACGCGGTGAAGATGCCGCGGACGCCGGGCAGAAGGCGCGGCATGATGCCGGAGATCGCGTTGGCCGCGCCAGCTTCAAGCAGATAGACGTGGGTGTACTGATCGAAGAGGACGGAGTCGCCGGGCTGGGTGTGGGTGCGGACGGCGACCTGATTGCTCATGGTGCCGGTGGGCACGTAGACAGCGTCTTCTTTGCCGAGAAGAGCGGCAGTGGTGGCTTCCAGCTCTTTGACGGTGGGGTCGTCGCCATAGACATCGTCGCCGACGGGGGCGTTCGCCATGGCCTGGCGCATCTCGGGTGTGGGGCGGCTGATGGTGTCGCTGCGGAGATCGATCATGCATTTATGATAGCGCCGCGTCCGGTGGTCGCCGGTGAACAACTCAGGCGATATCCATCTTCGCCGCGATACGATGCGGCGAAGATGGCAGAGGTTTCTATTTTGAGGCGGGCGGATAGCCGACCGATTGGGCGTAGAGCGGAGTACTGGTGTTGGGTAGTTGAAGTGCCGTGGTGACTGCCTGCGGTTTGATGGTGTAGAACCACGCGTTCAATCCCTCGGATGCAGCGAAGAGATATACGTTTTGGCCGATGAAGCCGGTATCGACCTGCGCGAAGCTGTCTTTGGAACCTGCGACGTAGAGGATGGTGACGGGGGCACGCGCTCCTGCTTCGGAGAGCACACTGGAGCGGACATCCTCGGCAACCAGTTGACGGAGAAGATTGTGTTCGGCATCGTACGCGTACACTCCGGTCGGTAGAAGAACGTCGAGCTGGATCTCCTGTTTGTTCATTGCGGATGGCGCGGTGCGGCCAGGGCCGGGCCGGGCGCTGGCCGAACGGTTGATGCCGAAGGCAGCCCAGAGCAGGTTGGAGAGCGTTTGTGGCGAAAGCGGCTGATCGCGGAAGACCCGCGTGGTGTGGCGTTGAGCGAGCGCCTGCATGAGCGGCACTCCACCGGTAGTCTGAGGAGAGGGAAGTTGGATGGGCTTCAACTGTTGTGCGTTGAGCAGTGGAATGGCCAGAAGTACTGCTGCAAGAGCAAGCGTGAGATGGGGACGGATGGACATGAATTCCTCCTATGGCTGTTTTCAGCGGAGGGGAAGGTTAGAGAAATGATAGTCCTGCGGAGTGCGGTAGCGGAACAAAGGCAAATGCCGCTCGTGGGAGCGGCATTTGCCTGGTGAAGACAAGAGCATTCTTTCGCTGGCTGGTTGGAGTTAGACCTGGATCATGCCACCATCGACGAAGAGTTCAATGCCAGCGATGAAGCTGCTTTCGTCGGAGGCGAGGAAGCTGACGGCTTTGGCAATTTCGTCGGCTTCGCCCATGCGGCCAAGGGGTACACCGGCGGCGAGGCCTGCCTTGATCTGCTCACGCTGCACTGGATCGCTGGCAAGGCCGTCAACGCCGGGGGTGTTGATCGGGCCGGGGCTGACTGCGTTGACGCGGATGCCGAGGTCCTTCAGGTCGTTTGTCCAGGTACGTGCAAAGGAGCGGACGGCTGCCTTGGTGGCGCTGTAGACGCCAAAGGCGGGCGTGCCTTTGCTGGAGACGATGGAGGCGTTGAGGATGACGGCGGAGCCTTTGGGCATGAGGGGGAGGGCCTTCTGCACGGTGAAGAGCAGGCCCTTCACGTTGGTGTTGAATGTCTTGTCGAAGTGCTCCTCTGTGATGGAGCCCATTGCGGCAAATTCGCCGCCGCCTGCGTTGGCGAAGAGGATGTCGAGGTGGCCCTTTTGCTCTTTGATGGTGGCGAAGAGGCGGTCGAGGTCGGCGAGATTGGCTACGTCTCCCTGGACGGCGGTGACGTTGGAGCCGATCTCTTTGACGGCGGCATCCAGTGAGGCCTGGCGACGGCCAGTGATGAAGACGTAAGCGCCTTCCTGTACGAACCGCTTGGCCGTGGCTAGACCGATGCCGCTGTTGCCACCGGTGACGAGTGCGATTTTTCCTTCAAATTTGCTGGGCATTGGGAATCTCCATTTGGCGCGATTTGTGAGCGCAAAGAAGAGATGTGCAGGGCGGAAAGGGCGGTTCAATATATTTCGATAAATATCGAAATGAAAGGGCCGCTCCGAGATTCGGGGCGGCCCCTGGCATTACAAAAGACAAATACTGAGATCCTTCCCCTTCGCTCCGCTCGAGGGTCAGGATGACGACGTTAGTGGTTAGGCTGCGGAGTATTCATCAAGGTTAGCTCTGGAAGACGCCGCCGTTGATGTCTACGCAGGAGCCGTTGACGAAGGAGGCGTTGTTGGAGGCGAGGTAGGTGACGAGCTGAGCGACTTCCTCAGCCTTGCCTTCGCGACCGAGAGGCGTTGCAGCGGCAACCTTGGCGCGGATCTCCGGCTTGGTGAAATCGTCGTGGAACTTGGTGGCGATCATGCCGGGGCAGACTGCGTTGGCGCGGATGTTGCGTGGTCCGAGCTCCTTGGCGAGGCCGCGGGTGAAGGACATGAGAGCGCCCTTGGCCGTGGCGTAGGCGATGGAGCCGCCGCCGCCGCCGTCGCGACCAGCAAGCGAGGCAAAGTTTACGATGGCGCCGCCATTGGACATGAGCGGGAGAGCAGCCTGGGTCATGGCGAAGAGCGAGCGGACGTTGAGGTTCATGACCGTCTCCCAGTAGGCATCGTCCATCTCTTCCATGCGCTTGCGGGCGACCATGCCGCCGACGACGTTGATGAGCACGCCGATCTCCTTGCCGGCCTTTTCGCGCGCTTCAGCGGCGAAGGCACGGACAGCGGTAGTGTCCATGGCCTGAACCTTGAAGGCCCAGCCTGTCGATCCGGCCTCCTTGATGGCAGCGAGGGTCTCCTCGTAGCCGCCGTCGTAGTAGCTGAAGGCAACCTGGGCGCCATTGCGTGCGAGATCCACGGATACGGCGCGGCCGATATCACGGCCTCCACCAAAGACGACAGCGAGACGATTTTCAAAGAGAGACATGTGCGGAATTCCTTTCGTTATGCGGAGTGGAAGATGGGCCAAGATCGATGGGTTGAATCCGGCCGATGAGTAAGAAGAGCAAGATGGCGCCGATGGGCGAGAGAACACCTGCGATAGTAAGCACGATGCCGTAACCGAAGTGCATCACCAGCCAACCGGTGCCAAGATTGAAGAGCAGGCTACTGATGCCTGCCGCGGTGCCGCCCATGCCGGCGATGGAGCCGACGGCGGCGTTGGAGAAGAAATCGCTGGGCAGCGTCTGCACATTGGAGATCCACATCTGGAAGCCAAAGAGCACGATGGCAATGTAGATGAGTGCCTGGTATGCATTGTCCGCACGCGCGGCGAGGATGCCGAAGGGCATAAGGACTGCCGCGGAGCCGATGACGATTTTGCGCGCTGCGTTGACGCTGAAGCGAGCGCGGATGAGACGGCCGACGAGCCATCCACCAAAGAGAGCGCCAAGAGCGGCGCAGAGGTAGGGGACCCAGGTGAAGATGCCAAGCTGGCTGACGTTGAAGTGGCGTGCTTCGACCAGATAGCTGGGGAGCCAGAGCATGTAGAGCCACCAGACAGGGTCCACGATGAAGCGGGCAAGCAGGATGCCCCAGGTCTGACGCTGCGAGAGCAGGACTCGGAGGGATGGGGATTTCTCCTGCGAGCGGGCGCTTTGGCCTTCGAGGATGTAGGCGCGTTCCTGCGGCGAGACGCGGGGGTGGGCTGCAAGCGGATAGTAGTAGTAGAGCCACCCGGCCAGCCAGACGAAGCCAAGGACGCCGATGATGAGGAAGGTGAGGCGCCAGCCCACGACCTGCTCGACGCCGACGATGAGCAGGGGGCCGAGAACGCCGCCCATGGAGGCTCCACCGTTGAAGATGGCCATGCCGAGGGCGCGTTCACGCTGCGGGAACCATTCGGCGATGACTTTGGCTGCGCCGGGCCAGTTGCCGGCTTCGCCGAAGCCGAGAACGAAGCTACAGGCGGCGAAGCTGGCGAATCCGACGAGCATGGAGTGCGCCATGGCTGCAAAGCACCAGACGATGATGGAGACGGAGAAGCCGATGCGAGCGCCGTATTTGTCGTAGAGGCGGCCAGAGACGGACTGCGAGAGGGTGTAGGCAAAGAGTAGAATCGCCCCGACGCGGGAGTATTGCAGGGTAGAGAGATGGATCTGAGGGCCAAAGATGGGCCGGAGCAGCGAGATGCTGGTGCGGTCAATGTAGTTGATGCAGGTGACGATGAAGATGAGACCCGCGATGATCCAGCGGAGATGGCCGGCATGGGCGCTGGTGAAACCTGGGCCGGGGAGCCGTTGCGGAAGATTGGATTCCTGCGTCATGAGATGTTGGCTGTGGCAGCCTTCCTAACCGAGCAATTTGTGTGATAACTTCGTCTGGGTGATAACGCTAACACATTCTGGTGCGGCTGGTACATACCGCCCCTGAAAAGCGTTGCGGCGAGCAAGGTAAAGATACAGAATTTCAGTGGAAAATGGAGCAGAAGATGCGTCGATTCAGTCTGGTACTTCTTGCGGTGGTTGTACTGCTATGCGAAACGCGGGTTCTGACAGCACAGGATGCGAATGAGGCACTGGGTGCGAGCGTGAATCCGCACAGCAAGGCGGTGCCGCTGGCGGGGGCGATGAAGAGCCTGCACTCCACGCTACGGCCTGAGCTGGTGGGCGTTCATCCGCGCGTGTACTTTACCGATGCCGAACTGGACGCGCTGCGGACCAAGGCGCATGGAGAGCAGAAGGCGTGGTGGCAGGAGCAGTTGACGAATCTGCGAGTGCTGCGCGGGACGCCTCCGCCGCCACCGGCTGAGGAACGCCGCGCGCAGAACAATGTGGCGTTTGCCATGGCGGAGGCTGCATTCGCCTATCGCATGGAGCGGAACCCGGAGTATCTGAAGCTGGCGAAGGTCTACATGGACGCGGCGGTGGGCTACGACGTGTGGGGCTATGCCTTCAGCAAGCCGAATACCGATCTGGCTGCCGGGCACCTGCTCTACGGCATGGGGTTTGCGTATGACCTGCTCTATAACGACCTGACTCCAGCGGAGCGAGAGAAGTATCGCAACAAGATCGCGCGGCAGGGGCATCTGATGTACGAGGCGTTTGCGCCAAAGGCTGGACGAGTGTATGCGTACAGCCAAAACCATACGTTTATTCCGATGGCGGGGTTGGGCGTCGCCGCATATGCCGTATACGGCGAGGTGCCGGAGGCTGCGCAGTGGGCGGCGCTGACGCGCTCGATCTACGATCGCGTGCTGGGGACGTATGGGAAAGACGGCTACTACTACGAGGGGTTCGAATACTGGATCTTCTCTACGCCATGGATCATTCATTACCTGGACGCGCATCAGCATGCGACGGGCGAGAGCCTGTTCAACCAGCCGGGATTGCAGAAGACGCATCTGTACGCGGTGCATTCGCTGACGCCGGGCGGGCAGACGATGTTCGACTTTGGCGATGTGTTTGAGGGGCCGGCGACGCGCGCACATCATGGCGGCGACTACGAACGGAGCCATCCGCGTGGGAAGGACGGCGTGGATCATTTCGAGACGAACTACAACATTCTGTATGACCTGGCGGGGCGGTTCCACTCCAGCGAGATACAGGGTGTGGCGGACTGGATGAAGTCGCAGGGCCACACGAACGCCGAGGAGTGGTGGACGCTGGCGTGGCGCGACAGCAAGCTGGCTTCGCAGCCGATTGCGAAGCTGCAGCCGTGGCATCACTTTGAGGATGCTGACGTGGTGTACTGGCGCAGCGGATGGAACAAGGATGCGACTGCGGTTGCCTTCAAGTGCGGGCCTCCAGAGGGACATGCGGCGGCAGCGGAAATTGTGGCGATGCCGGACTGGCGTCCGGAAGAGGGCCACGTGCATCCGGATGTTAACGGCTACATTCTGTGGGCGCATGGGCAGTATCTGACGGGCGTCTCCGGCTACGCGGGGGTTCCGAAGACGGCAGAGGCAAATACGCTGCTGGTGGATGGACACGGGCAGGGCAACGATGGCGCGAAGGGACACGATGCGTGGATCGGAACACCGTATTCGCGGCTGAACCAGGCGCGTATTGCGAGCGTGAAGTTTGATGCCAAGGGCTTCACTGCTACGGGCGAAGGCGCGGGGGCTTACAACGTGGCGACCGGGCTGACGAAGTTCACGCGCACGCTGACGCTGACGGCAGGGAAGTTGACGGTGCAGGACAGCATCACTACTTCGTCGCCGAAGGTGTTTACCGAGTTTCTGCATTCGGATACGACGGTGGTTGCGGGTGGTCCGCAGAAATTTGTGATCAATGTGAAGAATGTGCCGCTGCATGCAGAGCTGGTTGCGCCGGCAGATGCGGTGACGAAGGTGGAACCGAATATCGTGATGGGGCCGGGACGACCGGGCTCCGTGGACAAGGGAACGCTGGAGCAGAGGGGCGAGAGGCTGGGTGCTTCTACCGTGAAGCCTGATACTACTGCGAACTTCCACTGGCGGCTCACCTTCTGAAGACGCCGCAAAACCTTCGTGAGAATCGAGGGTTACTACCGCTGTAACTCGCCCAAGGGCGGAAGGAGTGTGAATGCGTTTTAGTGAAATGCTGGCCGCGGTTGCGGTGGTTTCTGTCCTGATGGCGCCGGTTCAGGGGCGCACGGAGAACACGCTGAAGTCTACAGACGCAGCGTTGAAGTCTTCCGGCGCGCCGCTGAAATCGCTATGGGGCGCATCGAAGCATGCTCCGGCGGGCGGCAACTATGATTGCCCGGCGACCACGCCGCTGCCGCATGACATTGTGGCGGAGAGCTACTACAGCGACGCAAAACACTCTGTGATCGATAAGGCACGCTACGACGCTTATAACGAGGCGCAGGAACAGTTCCGCGGACAGATGAAGGCTGCGGAGGATGCAGCGGATCTCTACCAGAAGACGGGCAAGCTGGCGGCGGCGCACTGCGTGGTGCAGATCGTAAAGTCTGATGTGGTGGCGGATTCGATGACGGGCAGTATGTCTACCAACCAGGCGTATTACATGCAGAACTGGACGATGGGTGCGCTGGCGATCTCGTATCTGAAGGTGCAGAAGAGCGGCGTGATGAGCGCGGACAATAACGCTGCCATTGCGGCGTGGATGGTGAAGGTTGGGCGGCAGGTGGAAGATTACTTTGAGGCTCGCCGCGCGAAGCAGACCAAGGACGGGCGCAACAATCATCTCTACTGGGCTGGGTATTCGGCGATGGCGGCGGCGGTGGTGGGCAACGATCATAAGCTCTTCGACTGGGGCGCTTCCACGTACTACGACGGCGTTCACTTTATCGAGGCGGACGGGACGCTGCCGCTGGAGATGGATCGCGGAGCGCGTGCGTTGCACTACCATCTGTTTGCACTGGGGCCGCTGGTGATGATGGCGGAGTTCGGCGAGGACAATGGACTGCCGATGTATGCGGCGAACAACGGTGCGCTGCACTCGCTGGTAAAGCGGACGCTCTCAGGGCTGGGCAGCAATACATATTTTGCGAGTAAGGCAGGCGTGAAGCAGGACACACCCGAAGGCGGCAAGATCAAGTCAAACGATGTGGTGTGGGCGGTTCCTTATGTGAAGCGCTTTCCCAATCCGACGATCAGCGCGATGATTCATTCTGTGGAACTGCATGGATGGGATTACCTGGGCGGTCTGCCTCCAGAGTAGTGCTGCTCGTCAGCGGCATGTTCGCTCCGTTATGATTTCCGGCATGCGCTGGCTTCGTTTCGGGATTGCTCTCTTCGTGGTTGCAGGTCTTCTTTCGCTGGGTTCGGTAGCACAAGGTAATCAGAGTGTGCCGGCGACGCCGGTGGCTTGCGTGGTGCTGCATCCGGTGGCGGCTACGGCGGGGCTGGATACAGACCGCATTCAGCGGGCGCTGAATGCGTGTGCGCCGGGACGGGCGGTGGTTCTGGCTGCGAATGACGGGAAGAAGACGGCATCGTTCACTGCCGCACCCCTGATTCTGCTGCGAGGCGTGACGCTGTTTGTAGATGAAGGCGTGACACTGTACGCATCGAAGAACGTGCGGGATTATGACCTGACGCCGGGAAGCTGCGACCCGGCGAAGAGTTTTGACCCCAATCACGAGACGCCGTTTTGCAAGCCATTCATCTACAGCTATCAGGCTGCGTACAGCGCGGTGATGGGACCGGGGACTATTGATGGGAACGGGACTCCTCGTGAACTGGTGACCAGCTATGAGTCGCAGAGTTTCTCCGTGAGTGGTGTGACGTTGCGGGGCGCGGTGGGCACGCTGCTGGCGGTGTATAAGACGCCACGATTTTCAGCTTCTGATGTTGTGCTGGAGGCGAAGAGTGGTGAGACCGGCGGTCTGCTATTGAGCAATGCTGTTGCGCCGGTTGTGCGGAATCTTTCTACCGAAGTGACTGGGTGGGGTATGGTGGTCCGAGCCAGCATACTGGGACCGACGGCGGGGGCGGAGTTTCGCTTTATCCATGTGGTGGGAGGCAAGGGAATTTCGCTGGGGGATAAGGAGTTCGGCGCTATGAATGATGTGGCGTTCTACACGCTGGATATGCTGCATACGCAATCCGGCATTGTGACCGAGCTGCATTCCAGACAGGGCGCGATGAAGGGTGTCACCTTCAACGATCTGTGCCTGCAGGACGTGGCGATGCCGCTGCGCGAAGCGAATGGCGCTGAGTTGCAAAACGGCGGGATCGCCGGAGTGACGCTGACAAATCTTTCCATCCACACGCCGGAGGAGACCACGCCGTGCAAGTGGGGGCGGACGGCATATATGCCGGTGAAGCCGGACATTTTACAGCTGCCGCATGCAGGTACGAAGCGTGAGCTCACTGTCGCGACTTCGGGAGGGGATTTCACTACAGTGCAGACGGCGGTGGATGCGCTGCCGGTGGATGGCGGGAGCGTTCGGGTGGGTCCGGGGACGTATCGCGAGGTGGTGACGATTCGGAAGCCGCATGTGCGGCTGTATGGTGCGGACAGCGATCCGGCGAAGACGACGATTGTCTATGGAAATTGCGCGCCGACGAGTGGCGGTACGTTTAATTCGGGGACAGTGTTTGCCGAGGCGGACGACATTACAATCGAGAATCTGACGATTGAGAACGACTGCGACCGGAACGCGAAGGGGCAGGCGGTGGCGCTGCATACACAGGGTGATCGGAATATCTTTCGCAATCTGCGAATACTGGGATCGACGGATACGCTGTATGCCAGCGCGAAGCTCTGCTATGGCGATTACGGGCCATGCGTTCCTGCACGGCAGTATTTTGCGGACACGTTTGTAGAGGGTGGCGTGGACTTTATCTTCGGCGACAGCATTGCATACTTCGATCACTGCACGCTGCATGGATTGCCTGGGGGGAACGTGATGTTTACGGCGCAAAGCAAGCATTATCCCGCAGAACAGAGCGGATACGTGTTTGCGGATGCGCACCTTATTGCCGATGGGCGTAACGGCAAAGGGGTACTGACGCTGGGACGGGCGTGGAGGCCGTATGCGAGCGTTGTATTTTTGCATGCGAAGATCGATGCGCCATTGCCG
>DASWOP010000025.1:0-15968 GCA_036404255.1 Acidobacteriaceae bacterium
CGTGTGACCTTATGCAACGTGGATACCGTGCCGCGCAAACTCGCAGTTTTGCTCTGCGAGAGCATCGCAATCATCTTCATGCTGACCTCAATCGGGGTGCCAGGTGTTACTGGTCTGACCAAATATATAACCGTCGGAAAGTATGCTTATCAGCGGCTATGCCTGTCAAGCTAGAACTGCTTCCAGATCCGCAATACCATGTTCTGCGGCGTGGGAAGCAACAAGGTGCTGACGCAGCGAAATCGTTGCAACGGGAACTAACGAAAGGTTCCTCTGCTGCAAGGACGGCGATGGCTCAGAACTTGCACTCCTACTGCCCGAATACAGCTATAGCAAAGAGGCGTCCACCGTTCGAGTGATTTGGGACACAGGGAGTTATCGTTCGAGGCGCTAGAGTGTCGATTGCGGAAACACTGACCCTCTGGATCGGGGGCAAAGCATTGAAAGCTTGACAACGCTTAAAAAGGATAGGTAGATTTCTTCCGGTATTTCTATTCACAAAAGTGCGTGCGGGAAGATATTGGTAGTACCAGTAGGCGGGATTTTTCGACGCCGAATTCTGCGCGAGATTGCTTTCCATGGGGTATGTACATGCGGTTTGCTGCTCAAAGTTCATTTGCTAAGTTGTCTGGTTTGGTTCTGGGATGCATAGCCGCGATCGGTGCGATCACACCATCGGCGCAGGCGCAGACCGCACCCTACGTGCTGCCCTATACGATGTCCACCTATGCCGGTGCTCATGCGATCTACACTGTTGGCGCGGCATGCGGGACTAATACCACACTCGATATCGCGGGAGCAGGATGCCTGGCGTCACTCTTCAGCGTTGGCGCCGATGCCCATGATGTTCGCGTGGATGCACTGGGGAACGTCTACTTCGTCAGCAATATTAGCCAGGCAGTTCTGTACAAGATCAACGCCAAGACCGGGATTGTGACTGTAGCGGCGGGTAGCTATACCAAGCATGCTGTATGCTCCAGCACCACTGATTCCTATGGCGATGGCTGCCCTGCCACGGATGGCGCTGCCAATTTTGCATCTTCAAGTACGCCTTACTACACCTCCAATATTCCAAAGACGCGCGGCTTGGCGATTGCACCCAATGGCGACGTTTATCTTGCCACGTATGGGGGGAACTATATTGCAAAGATCAGTGCCTCAACGGGCCTGATGACGAACGTTGCCGGACTGTTCAGTGGCACTGGCTCTGCGGCGACAGCTGCGGCCGGCTACAGCGGTGACGGCGGTTCTGCGATCGCCGCCGCGCTTAGCGGACCGCGCGGCGTTGCGGTGGATGCTGCGGGAAATATCTATATTGCCGATACCACCAACAATGTGATTCGGCGGGTGGATGGCACTACTGGTGTCATCAAGACATTTGCTGGGAGCTATACGGTTTCAGGGACGACGTATACGGGCGTTGCAGGGTATACCGGCGATAACGGACCTGCGCTTTCGGCAAAACTGTCCGCCCCGGAAGATGTCAAGGTGGATAGCTACGGGAATGTCTACATTGCCGACTATGCCAACAATGTTGTCCGGGCCGTTTACGCGGGCGGTACGCTCCCAAATGTGACGAATCCGGTTGTTGGGTATATCTACACCATCGTAGGCGGGGGAGCGAGTAACTATCCTGGCTATCCGGTGCCTGCAACTTCACTTGTTACGACGGCGGTCTCCCCAGCAGTACCGGCTTTCACCGCCCGCAAACTGGCGCTCGACAGCAATAACAATATTTACGCTGCAGATTCAGCCAACAATGTGGTCTGGTTTATCGATCACGTCACAGGCTATATTCGCCTCCTTGCAGGCACGATTAGTCCCACAACGCCTCTTACGTCCGTCACCTGCCCAGGGCAGACGAATCCAATTGGAGATGGTTGCGTTGCAGCCAAGGCTATGCTCTATGCGAGTTCGAATATGGGTGTCGGCCCCGATGGGCTTGGCAATCTTTACATCACTGATTACGAGGGTGGAGCGCCAACTGCCCGTATTCGCAAGGTTTTGAACAACCAGACCTTCCCCAGCATTGCGTATGGATCGTCCGTTTCGCAGACTATCCTGATTCACTTTGCAGTTGGAGATACTCCTGCGGCATTCGCGATCAGCGGCGGTGGGGATTACACGATTACCGGTACTCCGCTTACGGGCTGCACTCTGAATGGTGATGGAACTACGGATTGTCTGGTGACGGTTCAGTTCTCTCCTACTCATCCAGGCGTGGACAATGCCACACTCCAGGTAAGCACTACGTTGGGGGCCAAGGCTTCGCTGTCGCTTACCGGCGTGGGCACGGTCGCCGCGGTAGGTATTGACCCTGGCTCCAGCTCGCTGTTGCCGGCCACGGTGAATGCCGCACGTGGAGTTGCAACCGACTCTTTAGGAAACGCAGTGATCGCGGATACAGGCAACAATCGCGTCCTCTACTACAACACTTTGACGGCTACGACCAGCGTGATCGCCGGGAGTACAACGGCAGGTTATTCGGGCGATAATGGCCTGGCGACCGCGGCCACGTTGAAGGCTCCGAAAGGCGCCGCTTTTGATGCCGCAGGCAATATTTACATCGCGGACACCGGTAATAATGCAATTCGCAGGATCAACGTCTCGACTAGCATCATCACAACAGTTGGCGGAGGGACGGCAACCGCCTGCAGCCTGACGTCAGCGGATGCTATTGGAAACTACTGCCCTGCCACGCAAGCCATTCTGACTGCGCCGACAGCGATTGCAGTGGACACAACAGGCAATCTCTATGTGGTGGATAACACTTCCAATCCGACGCTGCGTGTGATCGGTTCCAATGGCTATATCTATTCGATTGGCGGCGGAGCGACTACTGTCTGCTCTGCACACACGGATACCGTGGGCGATGGTTGTACTGGTACAGGTTTTATCCTCGGCCAGGTGAATGGGATGCAGCTCGACTCGAATAACAATCTCGTTCTTGCCGATACCACAAATAACCTGATTCGCAAGTTCGCCCTGGGTACGCGCCTGATCACCGCAGTCGCGGGCACTGGGCAGGCAGGCTCCACAATCTCGTCCAATGGTTCGGCAGTTTTGAGCCAGCTCAATGGCCCCATGAGTGTTGGCGTGGATGCAGCCGGTAATCTCTATATCGCAGATGCCGGCAATCATGCTATCCGTCTGGTGACGGCAGGAACTGGCACAATCAGCACAATCGCCGGCATTCTGACGGCGAGCGGCACGGGTACTACGCTGCCGACCGCCGCGACGAAGGTGCAGTTGAACGCGCCGGGCGGCATTGCCGTGACCCAGGCGGGTACGCTGTATATTGCAGACACGGGCAACAGTCGCGTTTTGAGTGATGTTCGCGGCCAGATCACCTATAACTTCGGCAGAACGAATGTTGGATTCCCCAGCGCGGTGGTTCCGTTTATTGAATTGGCGACGGGATCGACAGCGGCAACTCTTGGTTCTCCGGTATTTACGGCTACCTCCGGGAACACGGGAGATTTCTCGCTTACAACGACTGGCTCTACGGCGTGTACCGCAGGACAGACACTGAGTGCGGGAACGACCTGTACCTTCTCAGGCCAGTACAGCCCGACGACTGCCACGTCTCCTGCTTCTACTTCAGCGGTTTACACAGAACTGGGAACCAATGTAAATGCAGTTGTGCCTACGGTTACTCTGGCCGGTATCGGCGCGGTGCTTACGTCTACGAGTACGGTTATTACGCAGACGAATCCTTCCTCCGGCAATCCGCAGTTCGGCGGATCGTTGACGTTGTCAGCTACCGTCACACCTGTTGCTTGTAACATCGCAGCCCCGAGTTGTTTCCCCACGGGAACCATTACCTTCACCATAGGAGGTAACGGTTACGCCCCGGTCACGCTTAATAGCTCGGCTACGGGTTCGCAGACGGTCAGCGGGCTTAGCGTGGGTACCTACGACGTGGTAGTTGAATATAGCGGAGATGACTTCTACGCAAGAAATAGTTCAGCCACGTTCCATGTCACAGTTACGACAGCGAGTACGGCGACTCTATTATCCATTGCCCCTACGTCAACGACCCAATTCTCGACGGCCTTGTTTACGGCTACGGTAAATCCAGTTACATCGGCACCGAATCCGGCTGGCACCACGATCACCTTCTATGTCAATGGCACTACAACAGTGCTCGGAACTGCGCAGCTGGATGCATCCGGCCTGGGTACTGCGGTGCTGACGAGCAGCGTAACGTATACGATTGCCGGGACCTTTGCCACGAACAATACACTACCTCCGGGGACGTATTCCATCACTGCCTCTTTCCCGGGAAGTGCAAACTACACGGCCTCGGTTTCTGCTCCGGTCACGTTTACAGTGACGGCTGATCCGGCTGACTTTATACAAATGACGAAGTCCTGCCGCAACACTGCGCAGAGCAGCCAGACGGCCTTTACTCCTACATACTCTTGTGGAGATCCTTCGGCTACCCCGGCTACGCTCACAAATGTGGCTGTTAGTGATCCGAATATAACCGTGAAATCAAGCACAGGCGCTACCGGTGGCGCAGTCATAAGCTATTTAGTGTGCGCGCTCAGCAGCTCACTTGATACCTCCGTACTAGGTGGAGAGAGGTGCACGAATCCCAATGTCGATGGATCCAACTTCCTGTACTCCATAACCTTCTTCGAACCCAATACCTTCAGTGCGGGGCAGGTTGTGACGGTCAGTGGCGCCACTACCACTACCTCTCTGAATCTTCCTTACACGGTACTGAATGCGACGGGTAAGTATTGGACGGCGAAGCTGCCAACCGTAGTGGGAACGGCCCAGGGCTCCACGGCAGATGCGACCATCTTTATCCGGCCAAGCAATACACTCACCGGTACGCTCACTTACTCCTGCTCGGGTTTGCCGGCGAACAGCGTTTGCACCTTCTCGCCTCCGTCTTACACGTTGACGCCGAGCATAGGGGCGCCGCCTGTCTGGGTGCCGATTACTGTGACACTGTGGACCGATCTGCAGGCGGGAACCGCCACCTCGCTGCTCGTACCCGGCAAGACCCCGCATGAGGGAGTAAAACTGGCGACGCTTCTGGGCTGGCCGATTCTGCTGGCAGGCCTCTTCGGCGTCATTCGCTTCCGGCGGAAGAATGGTCTGGCGAAGGCTTTGACGATGATTGCGCTGGCTTGCGTTATCTCCGGTTCGTCGCTGCTCTTTACGGGTTGCGGTGCCGGTGGGCCGGGTGCATACAAACCGAATCTGACGCCAACGGGACAGTATCCTGTTACCGTGACGGTCACTAACGGAACGGTATCGCATTCTTCGATTATTTACTTCAATGTAAGCGCCGGTATTACTGGCATCCTATAGCTACTGCGCAGGAAAGGGCAGTCCGCATTTGCGGGCTGCCCTTTCCTGCGTTGCATCTTTTTGGGGCACCGAATATTCGGAGATTGCTTGCAGCCAGCCCAGGCCTGGCCATCTGGTCGGCAGTCGCTATCAGCCGCTCTTCCGGTACCATTGAAGTGGGGGCTATTTTAAGCCTCGATTGCCAATGAGCCCGAAAGGATTCCCCCAGAACATGGGCAATGCTCCATATCACGTTCTCACCAAGCCAATCGGCCCCCTCTGCAATCTCGATTGCAAATATTGCTTCTACCTGGAAAAGTCGAAGCTATATCCCGAAGCCACGTGGGCTATGCAGGGCGACCTGCTGGAGAACTATGTTCGCCAGTACATCAGCTCGCAGGACCAGGAGGTCATCTCCTTTGCGTGGCAGGGCGGAGAGCCCACCTTGCTGGGGGTTGAATTCTTTGAGCGTGTCGTCGCATTGCAGGCCCAGTATGCCGATGGTCACACGATCGAGAACGCATTTCAGACGAACGGTGTGCTGCTGGACGACCGATGGGGCGCATTCTTGAAACAGCACGGGTTTCTGGTAGGTTTGTCGATTGACGGTCCTCCCCATCTTCACGACGCCTATCGCGTGGATAAAGGAGGCCAGGGAACATTCGACAAGGTGATGCGCGGCATCAACGTGTTGAAGAAGCATGGCGTGGAATTCAACACTCTGACGACCGTCCATCGCGTTAACTCGGAGCATCCGCTGGAGGTGTACCACTTTCTGAAGGAAGTGGGCAGCGGCTACATGCAGTTCATCCCCATCGTGGAACGGGCTTTGACCGTGACCACGATGGACGGCCTCACACTGGTCTCTCCCGCTTTTACCGATCAGGCTGCCGTCACGGAGTGGTCGGTGGAGCCACTGCAGTTCGGCAAATTTCTGACCGCCATCTTCGATGAGTGGGTGCGGAACGATGTGGGCCGGCAATTTATCCAGCTCTTCGACGTAAGCCTGCAGATGTGGGTCGGTCAACCAGCCAGCCTGTGCATCTTCCGCCGTACCTGCGGATCCGCGCTCGCCATGGAGCATAACGGCGATGTCTACTCCTGCGATCATTTTGTGTATCCGGAAAACAAGCTGGGCAACATCATGCAGACGCCGCTGCGGACCATGGTGGATTCAGCGCAGCAGCAGGAGTTTGGCTCTGCGAAGCTGGATACGCTGCCCCAGTACTGCAAGAGCTGCGAGGTGCGCTTCGCCTGCAACGGAGAGTGCCCGAAGCATCGCTTTCTGAAAACGCCCGATGGGGAGTATGGCCTGAACTATCTCTGCGCAGGCTACAAACACTTCTTCCACCATGTTGATCCGTACATGCGGTTTATGGCGCTGCAGCTTCAGCAGGAAAGGGCGCCCGCGAACGTGATGGAGTGGGTTCGCATGCAGGAAGCTGGGTACCGGGAGCCGGCGGGAGTGAAGAAGGTTGCTCCGGGTAGAAACGATCCGTGCCCCTGCGGCAGCGGGAAGAAATCGAAGCACTGCTGCTTCGATTCGAACCGCCGTTCCTAGTCATGACCTAAAAATCAAAAATTAAGCAGATTCGAAATTGAGAGACCGAGGCGCATGGCCCTCGGTGAGAAATACAATCTGGGATAATTGTGTCTGATGTATCAGTTTGATTGCTGGACCAATAGATCGGACAACCGGATCAGGTAGAAGAAACTCATAGACGATGAGCCTTTATGGTGGACGGCACGCCGATCCAGGTTCCGGTAGCGACCTCTGTACACTTGTCAGGACCTTGAGAATGTAGCGAAAATACTCAAATTTATCCAGTCCGGCGAAACATCAAATCTCAAGAAGCCCGCTCTAAACTCCAATTTCAGCACGCTCTGGAATCCTCTCACTCTTCCCACAAGGAGCCGGAAAATTGTCGGCAACGAACCGCTTGACAGCGATTTTTTATCTGATATATCATTGCGCCGAACTCGAGATGGAGATCTGTACGGCGCTCGATGCGCGCAATTGGGAATTGAGAGGTTAAGCGGAATGGCCTGTGAGCCTGCTGTTCCTATTGCCGATGGCTTGATGTCAATGTATTCCGACCATATTCAAGCGAGAGAGCGATAAAGGCTGATCCTGCGCACTTGGAGGAGGAACACATGAATGAATGGCAGCGGACCGCAATGCTTATCCGGGGCGGCTCGGAACTATGGAGAAATATAGATCATGTCTAGCAAATTCCGTTACCTGTTGCCCATGCTGCTCCGCGGGGAGTTTGTGGACAAAGTAGGTTACATGGCGGCTAGTGGGAACCACCTCAGCCAGGACACATCGCGCCGGCTACACGGAGCTGGGTTGAGTGAAGGAGAGACTTATGCAGGACAAAAATAACTGTAGCGGAGTTTCCGGTCTGAGCCGGAAGATTGGCACAAATATTCCATTTTGCTGGATCGTGGCATATTTTCTAGTGTTATTCGCAGTACCGCACCAGAGCCTATGGGGCCAAGCGCAGAACACAGGAACGGTGAGCGGCAACATTACCGATACTCTTGGTGCGGTGCTTCCGAACGCGGAGGTAATGCTGACCTCGCTTTCTACTGGACAGGTTACGCATGTGACTTCGAATGGACGGGGCGAGTACCTGCTGAACGATGTTCATGTGGGACAGTATCGGCTACATGTCAACTCACCCGGCTTTGGCGCTTTCACCGTCAACAATGTGGCGGTCGACGCGGACCAGAACGTAAGGATCGATGCACAGCTTAAGCCCGGAACGGTGGAAGCATCGGTGGTGGTCGAGGAGGCGGGAGCCAGCATCGATACCCGTTCTGCCACTATTGGCACATTGGTGCCTCAGAAGCTGATCGATGATCTGCCGATCGACAGCAACAATGTAGTGGCGCTTGCTGGCCTGTTGCCGGGCGTGGTCAATGTCAACTCACCCACTACATTTACGGGCGATACCAACGGGCCGACCTACAATGCCAGTGGCTCGCGTTCGAACCAGAACCTGATGCTGCTTGACGGCATGATGTGGAACAACGTTTTCTACAACACGGGACTGAACTTTCCGCCTTCGCAGGCGCTGCAGGAAGTGAGCGTGCTGCTGAGCAACTACAAGGCACAGTATGGGCGCAACGCCGGCAGCGTTTTCAACGTCATCACCCGTGCCGGCTCGAATCGGTTCCATGGGACGCTGTGGGAGTTTCTGCAGAACAAGGCTTTTAATGCCTCCGACCGCCTTTCACACGTGAATCCCAAGCTGGTGCAGAACCAGTTCGGAGGTACGATAGGCGGGCCTATCCTGCGCAACCGTGCGTTTTTTTTCACATCCTTTCAGGATCTGCGCGTAGCCCAGCAGGTGACAGCGCAGGACTTTCTGTTGACTCCTCTGGAGCGGGGATATAACCCGGATAATACGGAGTACAAATGCAATTCGGCCGGCCCCTTTGCGGGCGATACGTGCGCTTCCTTCACTGATGGTGCTAAAGCGCAATACACCACAGCGAATCCTCCCATTACCAGCGATCCAGCCTACAGTAAGTACCTGTATAACCCTCTGTATACGGTGCCTGGGACAGCAACCAGCGCCTTCAATGCAGCCTGGTTGCAGGCAGGTAACACCGGACCCAGCCCCTGTGTCACTCTGCTGCAAAACGCCCAGACGGCCAACGGGGCTTTCCTTCCATACGCGGAGCTTCCCAGAGAGTGCTTCAACCCCGTAGCGGTCGCGTTCGAGCAGAAATATGTGCCAATGTCAGTGCCTTATTCCGGCTCGGGAGCTTTTCCGTATACGACAACGGCCACCCCCCAGCCACGCAACGACAAGAGTTTCCTGATTCGTGGCGATGTGGTTCACGGAAGCCACTCGGTCGACATGCGGTATTACTGGCAGGCTGCCAACGACATCACTTCGAACGGCGTCAGTGCGGGGCAAGGCATTGCAAACTATGAGCCGGACCTGAACCAAATGTCGCTGAACTTCGGCAGCATTGGCGACACATGGATCCTGCGCTCCAACCTCCTCAACGTATTCCGCGCTGGCTACAAGCGGTACGACAACACGATCAGCCCCACCGATCCCACAACGCTCTCCACCCTCGGCGCAAACATGACGCTTCCGACCAGCAGGCCAGTCCTGCCGACCATTGCCGTCTACAACCGCTTCTCTGTAGGCAACTCAGCTTCGGCTTATGCACACGTGCTCAACCAGACACTCGAGTTTAATGACAATGTCTCCTGGACGCGAGGCGCGCACAACTACCAGTTTGGCGTTAGCTGGCTGCACCTCACATACGCCTCATTCCGGGACTATCCCGGTTACTATTCCTTTACCACGACATATACGCACATTCCCGCGGCGGATCTTCTCGCCGGCTTACCCAACCAGGAGATCCAGCAAAACTCCACCAGTCTGAACGCTGCTGCCCCCAATCTCTACCTGTACGCGCAGGACGACTGGCGGGCGAGCTCAAAGCTGACACTGAACTACGGCCTGCGCTGGGAGATTCCCTATATGTGGCATGCACCGCACGGCCGGTCGGCCACGTTCATTCCCGGATACCAGTCTCAGGTTTTTCCCGAGGCGCCGGCCAACCTGGCCTATATTGGCGACCATGGAATCAACAGCACACTCATTTCCACGCCCTACAAAGATCTGGCTCCGCGCATCGGCTTTGCCTATAATTTGCGTGGCAACGGGCGCACACTCATCCGTGGCGGCTTCGGCATTTTCTTCGATGCAATCAACGCCAGTGTGGTGGGAGTGGCGACGCCATTCCACTATTCGCAGACGATTGTCTCGCCGGCGGGCGGTCTTTCCGATCCGCTGATGGGCTACGGAGCGATTCCGCCAAATTACACGCGGGCAACGGCGGCGCAGTCGTTCGTATCGCCCTACTCGATCTATTACCCTGATCCGCACTTTTCCACGCCTTACACGCAGGCGGTGAATATTGGCTTGCTGCAACAGGTCAGGAAACACGGCTTTTTTGAAGCGGACTATGTCGTGAAGCTAAGCCGCCACCAAATCATTCCTGTGGACCGAAATCCTGCAATCTACGATTGCGCGGGGGCCTTCTATCAGATGAATCCGACGCTGTATTGTCCGAGCTTTACCGCCGGCAGTGCGGCTTCCTCCTATATGGCGCGTGTTGTCTATCCGGGATTCAACTATGGCGGCCAGGCCATTGTGGATTTGATGACGGAAGCCACCTCCAACTACCACGGCTTGCAACTGATCGGCGGAATAAGGGGATACCGCTTCCTTTCCTTCCAGGCGTCGTACACCTACTCCGAATCCATGAGCGAACAAGACAACGGTCTGACGACGAGCGCCTCTCTGGCCGACGTATGGCCAAAGATCAACATCCGGCACAACTACGGACATTCGAGCTTCGACTCCCGCCACGTACTGAATCTGAGCTGGGTGCTCAACTTTCCCAATCTCAGCATCGGGAGCCGTTTTGACAAAGCCGTTTTGCGTGACTGGACATTCAGCGGCGTCTACAGCGCGCGCACCGGTATGCCGTTCGACATTAGCACGACCGCCGACGCGGCCTTGACCAGGGAAGGCGGCCAGCGCGCGGAGTTGATTCCGGGCGCGAATCCCTATCTGCCATCTGGGCGCTCTCGCCAGCAGAAAATTACCGCGTACTTCAATACGGCCGCATTTAGAACTCCGGCAACTGGCACTCTGAGCGCGCTTCCACGGAATTACATGTATGGTCCCGGCTATATCAGTGTGAACACGGCGCTGGGGCGGACCTTTAGGTTGTGGAAGGGGGGCGCACTGGTATTTCGCGCGGATGCCTTCAACGTGTTCAACATGCCGAACCTGGGCAACCCGCTGTCGTCCCTCACGTCTGGCGCTGCCGGCCAGGAGTTCGGCCAAATTGTCTCGACGGCCGGCACCAACGGAGTGGTGGCGACCAACGGACGGCGTTTGCAGCTCAGCCTGAGCTTGAAGTATTAGGAGCAAACCATTCGGCTGCGCGGGGGACAGAGCTTTTGAGTGAACAGCATTGACCAAGGAAAGGGATGTCATGGAATTCATGAAAAAACTTCGAGAGGTCGTAAAAGAGTCCTCGTTCCGGCGGGCTTCAAGGTTGGTTGCGCTGTTGTTCGGAGTTTCCTCGCTCCTCGCGGGCACAACTCCGGCAAGCGGTCAACTGCTACAGATTCCGATCACATCCGTTGCGGCTGGGCTAGCGCCGGGTACCTCGGCAGCTGTGTGCACTACGACAGCACTGAACAGCATCGGCGATGGATGCCCGGCCACGCAGGCGTCGCTCCCGTCGATGCAGGAGGTATGGACCGATCACTACGGCAACATCTATATTGCCGATTTTACCGGCAGTTACGAACTGCGCGTCGTCTATCGGGGTGGCACGCCACTGGCGAATCTGATTACGATCAATAACCCTGCCGTGACCACTCCTCAGGTGGGCTACATCTACGCGATTGCAGGCAGTATGACTAGAACCGCCAGATATGCTTCTATTACGTATTGCAACGGCTCATCCGGCACGCAGATGCTCGACCTCATGGGCAACGGTTGCCCCGGTTATAAGGCCTATACCATCCCTACCGGAGGCTACACGGATGCGGACGGAGATGTTTATTTGGCCGACCATACTGCCAGCGCGATGATTCGCGTTATCTATGCCGGAGGAGCCGCTGCCGCTAATTTGATTTACCTGGAAACAGGAGTGACCTCGCCGGTCGTGGGCAGCATCTATCGCATCGGCGGGCCGAGTGCCGGAACCGCCGGTTACGGCGGCGATGGAGGCTTGGCCAGTTCCGCCTACTTCCGGAATCCGCACACGCTGACGATGGACTCGAGCGGCAATATCTACATCGCCGACACGGGGAACAATGCCGTGCGAAAGATCGACGGTACTACCGGATATGTCACCACGATTGCCGGTGCCAATTGCACAACCGGCACAGCTACGACGAACATCTGTACGGTGGGGTATAACGGCGATAGCATTGCCGCAACCTCTGCCGAGCTGAATAAACCGTGGGAAGTAGCGCTCGATGCGAACGGTAACCTTTATATCGCCGATACGCAAACTTCGGTCACGGTAAACGGCATTACGACTACGATCGTGAACAATCGCGTCAGGGTCATTTACGCGGCCGGGACGCTTCCACCTACTGGAGCCAGCGGAATCAGCAGTCCCACCGTCGGCTATATCTACACTATTGCGGGCGCTGGGACTTCAACTACCTCCGGCATTCCTGCTTCGCAACTTTTACTTACCATCCCTGAGACGCTTGGGATCGACGCGACCGGAAGCCTTTACGTAGGTGCCAGCTCTTCAGCGCGAGGTGTGTTCCGCATCGATGCCTCTACCGGGATCGCTACCGCATTTGCCTATAACAAGATATCAACTTGGACCGTGGGCGCTTACTGTAACGGTGGCAGCTCGGGGCCAGTGGCCACGGATACCGTAGGCGACGGTTGCCCCGCTATACAATCGGCGTTGACTCCGGTGACCAACATAACTTTTGCTCCGAATGGCATGGCCTTTGTCGGTGACAGCGCGAAGCTGGTTCGCCAATTTATCCTCAATCAACTTTTTCCTGGCACGGCGGTGGGTTTCTCTTCCACGCTGCCGATAGCAGTCAGTTCAGCGAGCAGTTTCATTGCACCATCCATCAGCGCCATGACGCAGGGAACTTCGACGAGCGAATTTTCGGCCTCCGCAGCAGACTGCACGGCGGGAACTTCTTACGTTGCGAGCACGGTCTGCACATACAACATCACCTTCACACCCACGCTGCCAGGCCGCCGGGCTGGTGAGTATGTACTGACGCAGAGTGGCATGGCTGTGATGACGCAGGGGCTTGAAGGCGATGGCCTCGCGCCGCTGCTGGCAGTAACGCCCAGTGCGGCGGCAACCACAGTCGGATCTTCGATCGCCAGCGTATCAAGCGTAACGGCAGATATGCTGGGCAATCTCTATGCCTCCGACACATCGACAGGAAAGCTCTGGAAGATTGCCGCTGGCTCAACTACTCCCACGGCAATTCTGACGGGGCTTAGCGCTCCTGCTCAATCTGCAGTCGATGGAGTGGGAAACATCTACGTAGCGGATACGGGCAACAACCGTATCGTGGAGTACACCGCGTCGGGTAACACCGTTTCTTTGCTGACTGGTCTTGCCGGACCTAAGGGGGTGGCGGTGACTGGTAACGGTACGCTTTACATTGCCAACACCGACAACAACAAGATACTTGTTTATACGCCGGGAACGTCGACCGCAAGTACGCTCCCTGTTACCGGACTCAATGCTCCGTCTGCTCTTGCGCTCGATACAAGCGGCAATCTCTTCATTGCCGACACCGGGAACAAGCAGATTGTGGAATACGTGAATGGAGCACAGGGTGGTGCAGCTTCGTTCGGCTCCACGCAGGTAAAACCGGTAGGACTTGCTGTGGACGCAGCTGGAGCTGTGTACGTCGCGGATGCGCTTACCAACAGTGTGCTGCGTTTGGTCCCGGGCACATCTACTTCGGTTTCCCTTGCCACCGGGTTGGGGTCTCCGTCCGGAATCGGCCTTGATGCGCAAGGTGATCTTTTCTATGCCGACAGCTCAGTGGCAGGTTTCTATGAAGTGGTACAGCAGCAGGGACGTATCAACTTCGCAAGTACAAATAAAAATACGTCCAGCGCTCCGGAGACGGCTTCGGTAGCGAACATCGGGACTACGAACCTGACATTCACTTCCTCGCCGGGTTATACAGCTACGGGAGACATTGCGGACTTCAGTCTCAGCGCCGGGTCGAACGGATGCGGGACTGCGGCTGTCTCGCCGGCATCCTACTGCACTCTGCAAGCAACATTCACTCCCCTGTCAACCAATTTGTACACCGAAGCGGTTGGGTTTCAGACGAATGCTGTGAACACTGCAACTGCATCGCTCAAGCTTTCCGGTCAGGGCGAAAACCTGATTAATACTGCAACGGGGCTCGTGCTCACCAACCCGTCCAGCTTGGTCTACGGGGAGACGGGTACATTCACCGTAACAATCACCCCAGCATCGGGAACAGTCACCCCCACGGGAAGCATAGTGCTCACCATCGATGGGGCTGCTTATAAAACCGTTTCTGTGGCTGGTACTGCCACGACGTTCACCGCCTCGTTGTTTGCGGGAACTCACGCAATCGTTGCAACCTACAGCGGAGACACGGTCTATGCTTCCAGCCATGCTTCGCTGCCTATCTTAGTCGGCCATCAGCCAACTGGAACAACGCTGACGTATAACTTGTCCACAAGTTCGACAACCACGCTCACCCTGACGGCGCAGGTAACGCCGAGTGTCTCTGGGACGCCGACCGGAGCGGTGAGTTTCTATAGCGGTAATAACCTGATTGGAACCGCCACCGTAAGCAATGGAGTTGCAGTCTACTCGACAAGCACCACTACATATTCGTCGTACAGCTTCAGCGCGCAGTATTCGGGAGATACAAACTACGCGGCGTCCATGTCGGCAACCGTTACGCTTCCTGGGGTCTTCGCACTGCAGCCCTCTAGCACGGCAATCACCGTCGTCGCAGGGTTTCCGGTCAGTACGACGGTCTCGCTAACATCGTATTTCGGCTATAGCGGAACCCTCACCTCCATTTGCTCGG
Organism: Acidobacteriaceae bacterium; assembly: GCA_036404255.1. Classification (GTDB taxonomy): domain Bacteria; phylum Acidobacteriota; class Terriglobia; order Terriglobales; family Acidobacteriaceae; genus JARLFX01. Next base: position 14,945 of record DASWOP010000025.1, read on the forward strand.
GACTGCCGGAAAATGCGGTTTGCCGTTTCTCACCAACGACCGTGTCCCTTGCCTCGGGCGGCTCGGCCTCCATAACGGTGGAGTTCTTTACCAGCGTATCCGCCGGCGCACAGACGAGCGGCATTGCAGGCGGTAAAGGTAGGGTCTGGATTACGTTGCTTTCTCTGTTGGCGTCGCTGATCCTGTTCTACCGTATCTCTGGTGCGCGCAAGAAGCCCGATTCTATATTGCTACCAGTTCTTCTACTCGTTCCGGTTTTTCTGTGGGGAATAACTGGCTGCGGTGGTACGTCAACTCAGTTTGCTTCAACAGCAACTCCGACAGGCACCAGCACAGTTACGCTGACTGTTTCCGATACTGCGGGCAATTCGCAAACGGCAACTTACAAACTTACGGTCACCCAGATGTAACTCGATGAAGGCCTCCCCGATACACGGATAGTACATACCATGCGTGCATTCCGAATGGGGCTATATACCAGCCGAATATCCACGAGAAGGACAGTTTGGAACCTATTGCGATTAGCTAGAATTGCCTGGTAAGCCGAAAGGGGAATATGCCACATCAGAAACCGCCATCAGACACTTCGATCACACATCATTGGTCCTTCGCCGTCGTTCTAGTTGCCGCCGTTTCCATAGCCGCACCACACCTCTCCAAAGCCCAAGCCAGTCGGCAGTTTCCCAACCCTATCGCGGGGATTCTACAGTCATCAGTAGATGACCATGTCGTGGCCGGCGCGGTTGTGCTGGTCGCCAACAAGGACAAAGCCATCGACATCGAAGCCGTGGGTTATGCCGACCTAGCTGCTCGCACTCCGATGCGCACCAATAATGAGTTCTGGATCGCCTCCATGTCCAAGGCGATGACAGGCTCAGCGCTTATGATGCTGGTCGATGAAGGCAAGGTTAAGCTTGATGATCCAGTCGAAAAATATCTTCCCGAGTTCAAAGGCCAGATGGTTCGTGCCGTAAAGCCCGCGAAGCTTCGTGATCCTGGGGAATATCATGGCACCCTCGTTCCC
>DASWOP010000026.1:0-4294 GCA_036404255.1 Acidobacteriaceae bacterium
ACCCTGTGGCCATCGTGCTCTCGCCCAACAGCCAGGCGTTGTACGTCATCAACCACGACAGCTCCAACATCGTGGAGTTCCTGATCGGAACGGACGGCAAGATCTATCCGAAGAACACCTACGTGCTGGGAACCCAAGGCGGCAGCTACCCGACGGCAGCAGTGATCGACGGGACGAATAAATACCTGATCGTCGCCTTCACCTACCAGTACCCCTACACTCCGGTTAACCCTGGGGCAGGCGGACTCGAAGTATTCGCCATCAATTCTGACAATTCACTGAACCCCACGCCAATCGCCAATGGCACGCTTCCCTACTTTATTGCCGGCACTAATCCTGTCAGCGTAGGCGTTGCCCCGTGCACAACGGCACCCGCTCCATGCCCCTCGAGCTACGTTCCATACATCTACGTCGTGAATCAGGATCCAGCCGGTGCGAGCGTCTGGGGCTATTCGCTATCGCTTACGACGGGCAAGCTCACACTGATTCCGACACCGGTAGGAGCGTCGATAAGCCACTCTATCTACGGAGCAGGCGTAACTCCCCATGCGATCGCGGAGGACCCAACAGCCCGCTTCGTGTACGTGACCGATTCGGCTTCCAACCAACTGGTTGCCTATACCGTGCAATCGGATGGATCACTTGTTCCCCTGTCGAACGGTCCGTTCCCCACCGGCCTCTATCCTGAAGGCATCACGATGGACCCCCGCGGCCAGTACATTTACTTGACGAACTATAACGCAAGCACGGTAACTGGCTACAGCATCAATCAGGCGACAGGCGCACCTTCCGGGGTAGCCTCCAACGGTGCAAGCGCTACCGGCACGGGCCCGAACTGTGTGACGATCGAGCCGTCACAGGGCGTCTACCTGTACACGTCAAACTTCGTGGATAATTCCGTGAGCGGCATGCAGCTTGATCCGCATACCGGCGCACTGTCCAATATCCAGAACACGCCCTTCAACACAGGCGGCAACCCAACCTGCGCCGTGGCTGTTCAGGCGGGATCGCACTCCTTCCAGGCGCTGCAACCCTAATCGCAGCGATTCTGCTGCACGCAAAAAGCCCGCCAACTGGCGGGCTTTTTGCTGGGCGTTATTCACTCTCCGTGAGTGCCATTGAAAGGCACGAATAGTGGCCACCGTAGAGGAAATCCAAGAGACAACGGCCTTCATGAAGTTGACGGTTGTGCAGCAATAAAAGCAACTACAGAGATCCTTCGCTGCGCTCAGGATGACGGCATGGGTGAGTGCGCGATAGAGGCACAGTGAGATTTTTCAGATACTTCGAAGGAAAGGGTACATGCAATAAATTCTGAGACAGGCCCTTAGAGCATTTTTACTATCGGGGAATGATTGTGGCAGTGCCTAAAAGCAGATTCCGTGCGTTGCGCTTCGGAATGACAAACAAATAGGTGGGAATGGCAAACAATGGGGCAGGAATTGCAAACAACGGGGGTAGTTCAATCCATACGCCAATAGAGAATTGGCGCTAGCCTGTTCGGCGATGCGACCAGCGATTCAGTATCCAGCGGCGACCAGGTATCTCCACCCAGTAGAAGGCCGCTACAGAGAAGGCCACAAGTACAGCGTAGGAGATCCAGGGGTCCAGCGCTGCCACGTGCAGGCGCGCCGGCAGGCTGTACTTGTGGATCAGTATCCAGCCGTTGAAGTGCAGCAGGTAGAGACAGTAGGTCGCCTCACCCACGATCAAGATGGGCCGGAAGGCGAAGATTCTTGCAATCCAGTGATTGCCGCTCAGGCCGATGATCAGCAGGGCGAAAAGGGGTGTGAGCAGGCCGACGTGCAGCATGGGATAGGGCAACGCATCGATTCCCCAGCAAAAGACCGCCGCCAGGACCACCAGCATGACGCCGGAGAGCCAGAGGCGCACACGGCTGGAGATAGTAGCCCTATCCTGCAACAGGCCGAGCGCCATGCCTGCGAGAAACGTGGGCGCATAGGGGATGGGGGTGAATTTGAGGGTGCGCAGCCATATGCCGGGCGTGTACCGGTTGACATGCGCGAAGCCGTCCGGCTGGAGAAGCATATAGAGCGCGGGCAGGACCATTCCAAGCGCCCAGAAGGCTACTACCAGACCTGCCAGCTTGCGTGGCGAACGCGGCCAGCGCAGACCGACGATCCAGGGGAAGGCGATGTAGAGCATCACTTCGCTGGAGAGCGTCCAGGCGACAGTGTTCCAGAAGGTGGCCAGCAACGGGGAGAAGCCCTGCAGCAAAAGCGGCGTGAGGATGACGCCTTCGACGAAGTGCAGGTGCGTCTGGTAGTGCCACTCGGCCAGCAGCATCTGGTAGGAGATGAGCAGGGCCAGAAGGTAGACGGGATAGAGCCGGGCGAAGCGGGCGAGCCAGAATTCGCGTTTGGAGAGGCTGGGGCCACGGTCGCCGTAGTTGTAGGCCAGAATGAAGCCGGAGAGCAGGAAGAAACAGCCCACGAAGATGAAAGCGTTATTCACCATGGGCGCAAAGATGCCGAACATCGCAGCGTTAGAAAAGTGAAAGGCGATGATGGTGAGCGCGAAGATGGTACGGATGCCGGTCAGCGCCGGAAGTGAGGGCTTGCGGCGGAAGGGCCGGACTGCGGGGGGTGGCGGGGTGATAGCGGGGGCGGTGTGGTCCAAGAACAGTTCCTCACAAAGAACAAAAGATCAGCACGGATGGGACGGATTGCACGGATAAGAGCGGATTAAGAATAGAAAAGACAACTATAGATGAGGCTCTACCACTGCTTCAATCGCCGTAAATCCGCCGTGATCTGTGTAATCGGTCGTATCCGTGCTGAGGTTCTTACGCGGTGACCAGCGAGCCGAGCTTTTCGCCGCTGATGACGCGCTGGATGTTGCCGGGGACGTTCATGTTGAAGATGATCATGGGCAGGTTGTTGTCTTTGCACATGGAGACGGCGGTGGCATCCATTACCTTGAGACCGAGCTTGAGGATGTCCATGTAGGTGATCTGCTCGAACTTGACGGCAGTGGCGTCCTTCTTGGGATCGGCGTTGTAGACACCGTCGACGGAGGTGGCCTTCATGAGGACGTCGGCCTTGATCTCCATGGCGCGGAGGGCGGCGGCGGTGTCCGTGGAGAAGTAGGGGTTGCCGGTGCCGGCGGCGAAGATGACGACCCGGCCTTTTTCGAGGTGACGGACGGCGCGGCGGCGGATGTAGGGCTCGGCGACCTGGTGCATCTCAATCGCGGTCATCACGCGGCACTGGATGTTCTGCTTCTCGATGGCGTCCTGCATGGCGATGGAGTTGAGGACGGTGGAGAGCATGCCCATGTTGTCCGCGGCGACGCGGTCCATGTGGGCGGCCTGCTCGGCGATGCCACGGAAGAAGTTGCCGCCGCCAATGACCAGGGCGATCTCGGTGCCCTGCTTCTGGACTTCGGCTATTTCTGCTGCGATCTTGTGAATGTAGGGGACGTCAATGCCGAAACCACGCCCTGCTGCCAGGGCCTCGCCGGAGAGTTTGAGGAGTACTCGTTTATACATGCCGTTTTGATTATCGCAGATGCGAGGCGGAGAGGGTCAGAATCCATGAGACGAGGATTGGTGCCGGTGCCAGGGAAAACGAATCGCTTCGCCTACGGCTCCGCTCGGGCCTGCGGCAGCAAGGAAGGCGCCTGACGGCGTGGCTCTTTTCCGTGGGACTGAAGTCCCACTTCCCCCGGCTGAAGCCGGGGGCTTAACGAAACACTTCGGCCCACTGCTGTTGTTTACATCGCTGCATCGATAACAATCCCAATCAAAAGCCCGAACCGAGGTCCGGGCTTTTGATTTGGAGTGCGCCAGAGTTACTCGGCGGCAGGCTCTGCGTTCTTGGTCTGAGCTACGGTCCAGTTGGGGTCGCCTACCTTGAAGCGGGCGAAGCGGCTGACGGAGATGTTCTCGCCGAGCTTGGCGATCTTCTGCTTGATGAGCTCTTCGATGGTGACGGTCGGCTCCTTGATGAAGGGCTGCTGTAGCAGGCAGAACTCCTCGTAGAACTTACCGAGCTTTCCTTCGACGATCTTCTCGACGACGGCGGGGGGCTTGCCGGTGGCGGCGGCCTGGGCGGCGTAGACTTCCTTCTCGCGGGCCATGTCGGCCGGGGTGACGTCTTCCTTGCGCACGTAGCGCGGGTCAACCGCGGCGATGTGCATGGCGATGTCGGTCAGCAGGCCCTTGAAGTCGTCTGTGCGGGCGACGAAATCGCTCTCGCAGTTGATCTCGACCATGACGCCGATCTTGCCGCCGGCGTGGATGTAGTTGCCCACCGCGCCCTCGTTGGTGGTG
>DASWOP010000027.1:0-37943 GCA_036404255.1 Acidobacteriaceae bacterium
ACCATACTATCCGTGCCCCGGCTAACGAAGCCAAATAGCGCGATATAGAGATAGCAAGCCACGGGAAGGAAGAACGCGTGGTGAATACCAATAACATCTGCAACATGACCTTGCACCACCGGGATGATGGCGCCACCGACAATCGCAGCAATCAGAAGACCTGAGCCCTTGCCGGTGAGCGGCCCAAGCCCGGCGATGCCCAACGTGAAAATCGTTGGGAACATCACGGAGTTGAAGAGCCCAACTGCAAGTATGGTCGCGACGGCCACATGGCCATGCGTGAGCATGGAGCATGCGACCAGCCCCGCAGCCACCAGGGCCGCGAACGCCAGCAGCTTCGCGCTATCAACTAGTCGCAGCACAGCAGAGCCGAGGAACCGCCCAATCATTGCTCCACCCCAATAGACCGAAACCAGCGATGCCGCTGTTCTTACCGTCAGCCCGCCGGTATCCGGTTGGGTGAAATAGTTGATCAGGAAGCTTCCGATGGAAACCTCTGCCCCAACATACACAAAGATTCCGACGATGGCCATCAGCAACCGCTTGTGGCGCCAGATGCTGTCGGAAACGTTCGTGTGCTTATCCTGGGCAACCGGCTCCGTAGTCTCAGGAAAATGAAACAGCATGAGCGACACAGCCAGCGCCAGCAACACCAGGCCAATGCAGAGATACGGCATCTTGACCGACGAAGCTTCCTGCAGGCGATAGGCCTGCAGCATAGCGGGAGAAAGATTGTGCATCTCGGCCACGCCGAGTGCTGCGGCACTGAGAATAAACATCCCACCGACCTTAGGCGCGACCGTGGTGCCAAAGGAGTTGAATGCCTGGGTCAGATTCAGACGGCTGGCTGCAGTTGCCGGCGGACCAAGAATGGAAACAAATGGATTAGCAGAGACCTGTAGGCAGGTAATTCCTGCTGCGAGCACAACCAGCGCTGTCAGAAAGAAGCCGAACGAAGGCACGTTAGCCGCAGGTATAAACAGGAACGCGCCGATTGCCATGATCACCAGCCCGACAATCATGCTCTTCTTGTAGCCGATGCTATCTACCAGCTTGCCAGCAGGCACCGCGAATACAAAGTATGCGGAGAAAAATGCGAACTGCACAAACATCACTTCGAAATAGTTGAGGTCGAAGATGTTCTTGAGATGCGGGATCAGGATGTCATTCAGGCAGGTAAGGAAGCCCCACATAAAGAAGAGCGACGAAGCCATCACCATGGCACTTACTGGCGTTGACCTAATTGGTGCGGTGTTCCCATTGGAAGGTACGGCAGTCATCATTCATTCAGTCCGATCAGTTGGAAAGTGAGTTGCAGATAGTGTGCAGGGGTAGAGCGCCGCCAAACCATGGAAACGCGTGCAAGATGAGGATATCAGGATTAGTGCACGATGTGAGACGGAAGAATCGCCATGGGTACCGGCGCACAGCCAATTCCGGCAAGCGAGCTTTCCATACATGAATCTTTTCACCTATGACGGCGCTGAACGCAGGAACATGGCATAGCCCACGCAAATTGACTTGACGGCAGCCAACCACATCAAGCATCGTTATTTTAATTCTTGATTAAGCGAGGTCATTTGAGCCCCTCTGAACTTCCCCTCCAGCAGATCAAAGAATCCATGCGCGCAACGTGGATGGCCGGTGACTTCGGTATCGTTGCCAAAACTATTTCGGCGGGCGCCGAATCATTCGTCGGCAGCCTCAACGTTCCCTCCGGCGCGCATGTTCTGGATGTAGCCTGCGGTACCGGAAACCTCGCCATTCCCCTTGCTCGTCAGGGCGCTATCGTAACCGGCGTCGATATCGCCACAAACCTTCTCGAGCAGGCTCGTGAACGTTCCGCTGCAGAAGATCTGGCCGTTAAGTTTGACGAAGGAGATGCGGAGCAGCTTCCATACGCCGATGCATCCTTCGATGTTGTTGTCTCCATGTTCGGAGCCATGTTTGCCCCACGTCCCGAACTCGTCGCTGCGGAACTGGCCCGCGTCCTCAAACCTGGTGGCCTGCTCGCCATGGCGAACTGGAATCCCACGAGCTTTTCCGGACAGATGTTCCAAGTGGGCAGCCGGCACGTACCGCCGCACTCCGGCATTGCCCCGCCTGTTCTCTGGGGAGACGAGAGCACCGTCCGCGAGCGTCTCGCTCACGGCTTTCGCGATATCAAAACAGAACTCATTCCAATCAACTTCGAGCTTCCCACCAGCCCGGCAGGAGCAGTAGCGTTCTTCCGAAAGTATTTCGGCCCTACACAGGTTGCATTCAACCACCTCGACGAAGCAGGGCAGTCCGTCTTAGCCGCTGATCTCGAATCTCTATGGACTTCTGCGAACATCGCTCCAGATCCCGCTATCCACACACTGGTCCGCAACGAATACCTGAAGGTGACAGCCACCCGCATTTAAACTTCGATGGCGGCTAGCAACCGGATTATTTTCTATGGCGCGCCATACGGTCCACTTCAGACCCAGCCAGCAGAAATCCACCCACACCACATACCGAACTCGCAGACACCTTGAAGGCTCGGGCTGCGCAGCGAGTCGTGCAGAGGTCATACCAGTGGGCGTGTTGATTCCCTCTGAATCAGCGTAGGATCAATCAGCGCTTCGTGCACTGCACTCTCCCGGCCTTCGATCAACGTCAGCAGATGATCGGCAGCCAGTTCACCCATCTGTTGCAGTGGCTGGCGTAACGTGGTGAGAGTAGGCGTTAGATACCCTGTGCTCTCAATGTCATCAAACCCGATTACCGAAATATCTTCCGGCGTACGCAAACCTGCCTCGCGAAACGCTCGAATGGCTCCAATGGCCGTCACGTCGTTGAATGTGATGAGCGCGGTGAAGGGCACCTTCTTTTTGATCAACTGCGCAGCGCAGAAATAGCCTTCTTCCGGCGCTGAGGCTTCGCGCGGCGTATTGCCAGAGTGCAATTCCTGTACCAGACGTACATCCAGTTTGATGCCAAACTCTTTCGCGCATTCCTGAATTCCCTGCCAGCGCTCGCCCGCTGCCAGCCGCCACGGATGCCCCTTGATTATGGCGATACGGCGATGCCCAAGCTCCGCCAGGTGCCGCATTGCCATCTCTCCGCCCTTTCGGTTGTTCACAGCAAAACGTGGCACACCCGGTACCCGCGGTTGGCTGCCGATCACCACCCATGGCCGCCCAGGGTCTGTTGCCAGCGTTGTATTGATGGAAATGAATCCTTCTACGGCGCGTTCCAGCAGGCGCCGTGGATATTCGCGAATCAGTTTTTCGTCACCATGATGATTTGCAGTGAAATAGAGATATCTCTCGCGGGTCAGCTTCAGATCAATACCGGCCAGGATCATGGCCGCATGTGCCTCGCGGATCTCCGGCAGAATCACCGCCACAGTCAAGCTGCGTTTGGAGTAGAGATACTTGGCGTAAAAGTCAGGACGGTAGTCGAATTTGGCCGCCGCATCTCGAATGCGCTGGCGCGTCGGCTCTGGAATAAGTTGTGCGCGGGGCGCATTGTTCATCACCAGCGATACGGTACTGGGAGAAAGATTCAGATACTCCGCCAAAGCTTTCTGGCTAATCGGTCGTCCTGCGTCTTGTTTCCGTTCACGCGCCATGCGCCACCGTCTCCTGGCTAATGATCAGCCTATAGGGAGAAACCCCGTCTCCACGAGAGTACGTCATTCTGCGGGAGAACGATGGTGGGGGCATTCGCACAGTTACACTCGTGTCATGGCCCGCTCTGAATTTCCGCTGCAATCCGCTGCGGAAATACGTGTGTCTGCAATGCTCTTCCCCACCACCGCTCTGGTCTTCATCGCATACCTCGCCGTCGGACTGGAGGCAGCAGCCGTTCCCAGCTTTGTACATGGAGCCCTTGGATACAGCACTACACTGGCTGGCCTGGCAGTCAGCGCTCAGTTTGTGGCCACGTTGATCAATCGTGCCTCGGCTGGCCGGGTTACGGACACTCTGGGCCCGCAGCGCACCGTCAGCCGCGGGCTCCTTCTGATCGTCGCCAGCAGCGCTATCTTTACCCTCGCCACCGCTGCACCGTTCTACCGCTCACTCTCCCTTTGGGGACTTCTAATCAGCCGCCTGCTGCTCGGCTGGGGCGTGAGCTGGGTCTCCACTGCAGGGACGGTCTGGGGAATTCAGCGCACCGGTTCCCTGCACAATGCCCAGGTCGTCGCCTGGAGCGGCGTAGCGTCATACGGTTCACTCGCGCTAGGCGCCCCCGTCGGTCTCTGGATGGGCAGCCACCCCAGCCTGCCTTTTCTCGGGCTCTGCATTGGCTCCTTTTGCCTTGTTGGAGCTGTTCTGACCTACAGGCTGCCAGCTGTAGCCGTTCCGTCTGGCGAGCCCCTGCATCTCTTCGCCGTGGTGCGCAAGGTAGCCCCCTATGGACTGGCTCTGGCGCTAGCTGCATCGGGATTTGGCGTCTTCTCATCCTTTATCACTCTGTTCTTTCAGACGCAGCACTGGTCGCATTCTGCACTTCCTCTCAGCCTGTACGGCATTGTCTTTGTAGGCGTGCGCCTTGCGCTGGCTCGCTATGTAGACCGTAGCGGCCCTTTCCAGGTCGCGCTGGCATCACTACCAGTGGAGATTGCAGGCCTACTGCTTCTTGCGCTGGCTCACACACCGCTGACCGCCTTTGTAGCGGCGTGCCTGATTGGCGCGGGCTTCTCCCTCGTCTTTCCTGCGCTTTGTGTTCTGACGCTGCGCTGTGTGGAAACACGTGACCGTGCCTCCGCTGTGAGCGTATATACCGGATTCATTGAGCTTTCCCTGGCGTCTACGGCGCCATTGGCAGGAGCAGTGATTGCCCGCCATGGCTTCCGCACCGCTTTCGCGCTGGCCATCGCACTGGCCGTGCTCAGCCTTGCCGGAGTGGCCATACTTACAACCCGAGAGCATCGCACGGTCAGGATTCTTCGCCCTTAAGCACTTTCACCGGCAAAACACCGCGTCTCAAATCTTCATTTTTCGAAGCATTTTCACCACTCCCCCAAATAAAACCCTTGACACGCCACACATGAGCCCTGGAAAGTGTGACCTTGCCATTGTTGACCATCCACACAGACAAAGCCCTGGCACACGTCCTCACGGACTTCACCGGCCTGAGCTACGAGTCGTCGCAACTGGTGCACCCGAATTTTTCAGCGGCGACAATACCACGCTGGTGCAGTTCTTCCGCACACTGGGAGCTGATGGCGTACTTCGTCTGGGCGGCAATATGAGCAAAGTCACTGAGCGGTCACCCATGGATCCGTCTGCAGGTGTGATGGACGCGGATGGCACCGAAGGCCCGATCCGGGCAAAGGCACTACGCCCACCTTCGTTCGGCAGCGGAGGAACGTGCCACCCGAACCGCCTTACTCCAGCGCGCAGCTTTATTTCACAGCGCGTGGAGGATTGCAGCAAGGACAGAATTTTATGTGCGTGGTGGACATTGCGGGAACGGAGCTTCTCTTTGGGAGCCACAAAAGCTGGCACAGCGATTACTTCTGCATGCGCTGGGGATCACTGCGACCATAAGCGTAAGCCATGGCTTTCACGCATCTATATCCCATGCGAGCAGGATATTACGCCGTACAGGTGTAGTGGTCATTGAAAAAAGACTCGAGATTGCGACATTAGCGGGGCGGTCATTAAGCATTCTCAAACCCGGGGCCGAGTAGCAGAAGTGTTTTCTCCTTTGAGAATGCATACGTAGGCATGCCATCAGCTAATCGGGACAATGGACTCATTGAGGGATCGTAAGGATAACGGCATTCGCCACTGGAAGATTCACAGTGTAGATCCCCGACACTGGAGCTATACTTTCCGGAACAGCAGTTCCGGTAATCTTGCCGTCGGTTGAGTTGTCAAAAGTCTGGCCATTGATATTGACCCCGCTGAAGCCGCTGGTCTTGGGCGCATCGATTTTGGGATCGTACCAAGTGGACTGCCACGCCGGTGCACTTAGCCGTGTCACTGTTGCATTGCCACGACCTGCCATCGTGAGCGTTACAGGCCCGCCTGTGGTCTCATCTTTATTGATCAGCAGGACCCTGATCGTACCATCACCATCTTTGGTCGCCCAGGCCTTGATCGTTGGCGTATCTCCATTTGTCTTTACTACTGTGATTGGAGAAGAAATAATGCCGGCATCATTCTGTAGCATAGTCGCCAGCATTAGCATTCCGTAGTACTCCGGCGCTACATAGCGCAGTGTATAGGTGCGGGTGCTGCCGCTGGTGGTGTAGTTAAAGTCGAGAGCGTTATATGCGTCAATTACGCTAGGGTTCAGAAAGTAATTAACGCCAGTAAATCCCGCCTTTGCATAGCCCATGCCGATATCCATGGTCCACAATGCAGAACTGAAGGTATCGCTGATGCCGTACAATCCTCCGTTTGTAATCGAGTTTATCTCGCCGACTCGTATATGTTGAATGCCGGCATTCTTTGCGGCGGTCACAGCATTCGCAATCGATGAATGCGTGGGATAGTTCTGGCCGCGAGTAAGCGCGGCATCGGTCAACAGATAATTACTCGGATTAACGGTATCTAGTCCTGTACCAGAGTAGTAGTGAATGTTCACCATGCTCAAATCGCCTTGCCGGGCGGTAATAAAGTCGTCAAGATTATCGACAAAAGACGAACTCCCACCGGTCCAAACCGGCGCAGCAAACTTTATGCCGCTGGTCTGTGGCAGAACGGCTGTGGCATAGGCAGTTTCGTCCGCCAGGTATTGGGTATAACCGTAGGGACTGGTTCGATAGCCGCCAGATACGTAAAGATCAGGCTCATTACCAAGTTCAAGACCCACCAGTGCTGCGGCTGGCAATGCAGCCACCGTCTTTGCAGCCCCTGCCGCAGTCCCAGACGGATCGTCCTCTGACATATTAATTCCCACAAACATCGACGTGCCGGTGTCCTTGTAGAATTGGGCCATGATCGCCAGATACGAACTCGTTACGGTAACCCCCGCCGTATCGTGGAGAAAACGGTCCAGCATCGGTATGCCAGTTATATCTGTAATATTCTTCGTAACCTGGTAGAAAATCGGATTCATGTTGTTAGGGGAGTACCCTAATTGTCGAGTCACAACGTCCACATTCAGCGAGAACGAGACAAAGTTTTTCGGAACGATTGACGTTGGCGTCGAAGAGGCCGTGACCGCAACAGCAGCAATAGTACTGCTCACCGGCGTAGGCAGTGAGAGGCCTGTCCCAGTAAGTGCCACCGTGTACGTTGGGTTATTCGTGCTATTCGTCTTAATAGTCAACGTCCCGGTGCGAGCGCCGGTTGCGGTAGGAATGAAGAACACCCGCACGTAGCAGTCGTCTCCAACTGCTAGCGTCGTACCGCATTGGTTCGAGCCGCTGCCAATAAAGAAATCGCCCGTAGCCGCAATGGACGTGATCGAAATCGATCCAGTGCCGGTATTGGTTAGATCGAAATATCGTGCCGCAGCGCTATAACCCACATTCGACGGCCCCAGGTCACCGGATGGCGTGCTCAAAGTTGTTAGGCGCGATATGCCCGTACCAGTCAACGCCGATGTGAGCGTTGGATTCGATATGCTGCTCGACGCAATGGTCAAAGTTCCGGTGATCGTGCCACCTACGGTGGGCGTAAAGGTGACGTAGACAATACAGCTATTCCCAGGAGTAACAGTACCCGTGCAGGTATCCGTATACGAAAAGTTATTCAAGCTCACGGAGACACTGGATATTGTCAAATTAACATTGCCGGTATTGGTAAAGGTGAAAGTCTGCGGAGAGGAGCTGGAACCGGGATTGGTGCTGGGGAAGGTGGCACTCGATGGCGAAAGCGCCGCCGTGGAAACGATGCCCGCACCACCATCGCCGCCTGGCCTACCAAACATGGCCTGCGATGCCGCCGGCCACGCGGGAGCAGCCGAGCCTATAATTTCCACCAGATTGCCGTTCGTGGCGCTGGTTACCCAAATGTCTCCCGCGCTATCCAGCGCAAGCCCACGCGGTGCATAGAGTGCGGTTCCGGCGGTTTGACTTGAACCTGAGCCACAGGTATTTCTGGTCGTGGCGTTGACCCTGCATGGTTTGACAATGCCACGCGCATAAGCGTGAATAGTGTCATAAGCGCTTACCGACCCACCTCCTCCGTTGGCATAATCGACGGTCCAGAACACATTATCCCCATCCATCACGCCATAGCGCGGATAGTCTGCGCCGATCGAGATACCGGATCCGGCCACAAGAGTCGCGCTGTCTCCCGTACCGACGGAAGCGATCTCATAAAGGTTCGTACCGTTCACTTCCCACGCATTTCCGCTTCCGTCTGGTGCGATGCCGTATCCATGCGCGGTCGAACCGGCGGTAGCCGCTGACTTCATAGTTCCCGCATACGCCGGCGCTGAGACCGTTCCGGTATTGGGGAAGAAGAACGTGCTGGACGCGGAAGTGGCATTGCCAACACCCCAGATATTGAGGCCACTGTCCAATGCGATCTGATTGATCCCTTGAGATGCATTGGGAGGATGAGGGAAGGTCACTGCTGTATATTGCGGGACACCACCCGTTGTACCGGTATAGGCCAACTCTTGAATATTTTGCACTCCTATACTGCTGGATGAATACCAAATATTGTTGTACGGATCGACTGCGATACCGAATGGCGAATCAACGGCGGTAAGGATCGGTGATCCCAACACAGTGCCGGTCGCACCACTGTAGATAGTGATGACCTGGTTGGCACCCGTACTGTTATCGGCCGTCAGCACATTGCCCAGACCGTCAGTAGCTATGAACTTCACCGCCTTCTGAGCGAAATTTTGCGGTGTACTCCATAGCGGAACTCCGTTATACGCAAAACCAAGCACATTCTCCCAAACCTGGTTGCTACTGTCGTTGTTGGTCACGTAGACGTTGTCATTGATGTCCAGCGCAGGCGACCAGGGATAGGTCAGGCCGGAACAAGTCCCGCTGCAACCGGTAGTGACTGCCCCTTGTCCCTGCGGAATTACAACAGCGATCGACCAGTCCGATGGCGCGCTGACCAGAGTTGGCAGATAATAGGCGTTCCCCGTCGCCAGATTGAAGAGACAAGCGGTACCGGTAGTGGTGCCGGACCCAGCGGAAGTGCAACCCAAATTCCATGTCGCCGTATTGATATTGGGATACTTCACCAGATTCACCATCGCCTGCAATGTGTTGTCAGGAACAGCAGAGCCAGCCAGCGGAGGTGTGGTAAGGCTGAAGAGTTTGCCGCAGCCACTTCCGTCATTCGATGTGGCCGTATTCGTACCTGTCATGCCGGTGGTATTCACGCAGGACTGCAGGATATTTCCCATCAGGTTAATCAACGCCGCAGGAACAATGCCGGAAGTGTTCGCCGGCGATGGCAACGTCGCATATGCCTGCCCATTGGTGATGTTCACTAGGTTAGTAGCATTGGCAAAAGCATGGCCCAGGCCATTTGCAGCCGTAATAGTGCAGCTTCCCACGCCAGCGATGCATGGCGTCAATGAATTATTTGTCGCAGGGGCGCTGATATTTACCACCGGTGTCGCATTGGAACTATCAATGGTAAGGAAGTTACCCAATGCATAGGCCGAAGCAATCGTAGTCAGTTCATCCACCCAGACAAACTGCCCGATGTAAGTTGTGCCGTTGTAGAGATCACTGCACTTGCCCAGCGCCGCCATCAGCAATGAGTTGCTATTGGTGGCACTACCGCCAGTGTTGCCAGCCGCAATCGTAACGTATGCATACTGACCAAGCGGACATCCTACATCCGGAGTTAGGGTGAAGTTGCCACCACTGTCTGTTGTAGTAGGCTCGGCCAGAGCCAGCGCAGCACCGCCGTAGCCGCCACTCTGGGTGGCATATACGTTCACGATGCCCCCCTGAATGGGCTGCGGACCGCCATGCACCTTACCCTGTATCGCCTGCATTTGTACAGCGGCGAAATGGCCGTTGATTCCAGAAGTTAATCCGCCACAACCCGATAAACCTAAACTAGCCGCGCAGAGTGCGAGACACATGATTTCCTGGAAGCGAAATGTGACAACCTGGCGCATAGCGTTCCCCAAAAGATCCAGTGCCGCCAAGTATCAACTTCAAACAATAAATTAGTCAAGCGGTTTTATAGCATGTATTCTCTGCATTTTCATATTTCACTACTCCCTGCAACACCCTCGAGGTGGCGCGTCGCCATGCTTCCATTTCGAAGAAGACTTCCACTTCTATTGAAGTGCGCCAACCAGTGTGAACCACCTTGCCTTTTCGCTCCCAACGCCCAGTAGAAGACTAGATTTAAAACGCGCTGTGGTGCAGGAGAAGAATGTTAGGGTTGCCAATGCTCACATGGTGAAGCGCGGGGTACTTATGCTCCCGGCACTCTGACCGATTCCCGCCCTATAAGCAATGGATCGATCAATGCTTCATGCACGGCGCTCCCCTGCCTTCAATCAATGCGAGCAGCCCCTGTCTAACCGCAGTTGAATTGACCTACAACCAGCCACCAATAGCCGTTCCACCCGACCAAGCCCTTCATCTGTTTGACGTAGTGCGCAGCCGCCGCTCTGGCGCTCTTTAGTCTGCGGGAGTGGCAGCCCTAGCAGCGCGTAATCGAAGCCGCGTTTTGCCTTGCAAACCGGCATAAGCATTTCGCAGGCAGAAAATTATTGAGCCGCCCACCGGTTTTCCGGGGATTTCCATCACGTACAAACAAAACTCTTGACAAGTATGGCTTTCAGGGTTGATTGTGGTCAGCGCAATCTATTCAAGCGCTTGAATAAAGGGAAATGGTTATCCGGGGAAACCCGTCATTTCCTTGTACTCTCATCAAGCCAAAGCGGCTTTGCCGTCAGAAGTGCTTTAGAAAGGATCGTTATGATTCGCTTCGATCTCCCTTCGGTTCTGTGTGCAAGCATCTCCGTAGGAATTCTCTCGCTCACTACTGGATGCGGTGTCCAGACTATGGCAGGACCAACAGATACGCCGCTGTCAGCCATCGGCGGCATCGCACACGGTGGTATGCAAACCATTCAAGGCGGCACTGTCACCCTTTACGCCACTCAGAGTAACGGCTACGGAGGTGCGGCTCTGCAGTTAGCCCCCACTACGACTACAGATACCCTGGGGAGTTTTACGCTTGCGCCCAACGTGGCTTGCCCCGCCGGCCAGTACGCCTACATCACCATCGCGGCCGGCGACACCGGCGGCGCCAGTGTGAATAGCAACTCCCTGCTGATGACGGCTTTGGGGAAATGCAGCGATCTCTACTCTGGCACCACGTACACCGGCCAGCCTGTCTGGGTGGATGAGGTGACTACCGTGGCTGCTGCTTATGCGCTGGGCAACTTCACCACCGTCTCGGGCTCAGGAGCCTCTGCTGTAGTGAACATCAGCGCTCCAACGAACAACACGGGCACTTATTCGGTCACAGTACCTTCAGCCGGCGGCCTTGCTCACGCTTTCATGAACGCGTTAGCGCTGGTCAATCCTTACTCGGGCCAACCCTACGCAACATACAACAATAAGGCCGGCTACGGCGTCATCCCTGACGCCGAGATATTTCTGCTCGGCAACATTCTGCAGTCCTGTGTGAATTCCACTGGCACCACCGGCACAAATACCGCGATGGCTAATGACGGCACGCCATGCGGCAAGCTCTTCAGCATGACCACTCCACCGGTAAGCGGCGCGTCAACGCCCACCAATACAATGGCCGCCATGCTCAACCTGGCGCATTACCCAAACCCGTCGGTGAATACGTGGTCCACTGACTGCACAACTGCCGGCGGCGGCACCAGCACGGCGACAAGCTGCCTGTTCGGCCTCTCAACCTCTGAGGGAGCATATGGTGGCCCACTTACCTCAGCCCCGCCGGACTGGGCGCTCGCAGTCGTCTGGCCGCAAGGCTATGGTGTGCAGACCGGTGCCAATTGCTCCGGCACCACCTGCGGCGGCATCAACTATGCCTACTACGTCGCGCTGGATTATCAGGACAATGTTTATGTGCTGAACACTGACTCCGGCACTTCCCCTACCTATACCAACATCAATGGCTTCGGCCCGGATATGACTCCGGTTTTTGCCACGGCCAACGACACGACCTACATTCTGATTAAGGAAATTGCGACGGACATCGCCGGCCATGTTCTCGGCATCAACGCCGCCACCTCCAGCAGTGGCAATAACTACCTCAGGGTTTACAGCACGGCCAATGGCTCTCTGCTGGTGTCTACACAAGCGCCCACGAGTTCTCCACTCGACGCAGTGATCGACACCTACAATAATGTTCTCTATCTCTCCAGTAGCACTTCTGGAACATCGCTTCGCCGCTTCACCTATGGTGGAACCTCCGCGGCGCCAACGTACACCACGGCGACCCTGACGCCGCAGTTAACGGGCGGCGCCATGCAGCTCACCCTGGATGCCAACCTGAACATTTACGCGCAGGAAGCTTCTTCGTCTAATACGTTCAAAGTGGATTATGCAGCCAATACCGGGACCTATGCCGCTCCGGCCTATGGCAGTGCCTTTACAACTACCAGCCTTTCCGGCAACGTTAGCCTGTCCGTTAGTCCCGTTAGCTTCGGCATTGTTGCTGATGCAAATGGCAACGCATACACCGGAGCAAGCGGCGGTCTCTACAAAGTGACAAAGAACGCTGGACCGCCCGTAAGCATTAGTGGGGGGGCACAAATTTCCCTGCCGATCACTTATGGCACTGCCATGTACTTTCGCTATCTCTATCTGGATGGCTCAGGCAATGTGCTCGGCCCAGACAATGCCAACGGCAGTGTCACCAGCGGCGTTGCAGTGTATGACGTCGCGGATGGCGGACTGGCGCTTGGCACCTACAAAGGCTGCTATGTCTCATATGTCACAGGCATCGCTTGCGGTACGACCGGATCGACCTCGCCGATGTCCTCGCCGCGCGGCGCTGCCATTGATAGTGCAGGCGACATCTGGGTGGTATCGAGCGCCAGCCATAACCTGACATTACTGATCGGAGCCGCGGCACCCACCTGGCCTGCTCTTTCCATGGTCAAGTATGGCCGGCCGCAATAAGCACGGCCAGATAGAACGAACAAATTTCACCCAGGGGCGGCAAGACGAGATCGAGCCGTACGGATTGCCGCCCCTCTTTTTCCTGCGTATGCACATAGGAAGGTCAGAACACGAACGGAATTACCTCTTCATTATCGGCTCGATCATCGCAAGCTCAACCAGAACTGGATACAAGAAACCTGTTATGAATGATATGAACCGTCGTCACTTTCTATCCGCTACTGCCATTGCCGCCGCCACTACTTTCGCCCACCCTGCATGGGCTCTCGAAGGGGCTGCCTCGCCCTCGCTCACCATCCACACAGATAAGGCATTGGCACACATTCCTGCAGACTTCACCGGTTTGAGTTACGAGTCGTCGCAACTGGTGCACTCGAATTTCTTCAGCGGCGACAATACCACGCTGGTGCAGTTCTTCCGCACGCTGGGAGCAGATGGCGTACTTCGTTTGGGCGGTAACATGAGTGAATTCACATCGTGGTCCCCTGTGGATCTGTCTACAGGTGAAATGGACGCGGATGGCACCGAAGGTCCTGATCCGGGCAAAGGCACTACACGGACGTTTGTCATCACGCCGCTCGCTATTCGCAACCTGAACGCATTTTTAGAAGCCACCAACTGGAAGCTGATCTATGGGCTGAATCTAGCTCGCGGTAGTGCGGACTCAGCCGCTGACGAAGCGGCGTACGTTGCTAAAATTTGTGGCCCTCGCCTTCTTGCCTTCCAGTTCGGCAACGAGCCTGACCTCTTCAAGCACAACGGCGATCCCAAGGACCGCTGGAAGTATGCGGAGTACATCGCCAAATGGCAGGCCTTCCGAAAAAGCGTGTTGGAACGAGTTCCTAAGGCACCCCTCGCCGGGCCGGATACGTCGTTCAAACCAGACTGGGTCGGTAACTTCGCTAATGACACTAAGGGCACAGTCAGTCTGCTGACTGCTCATTACTATGCTGAAGGTCCGCCGACCAATCCGCGCATGACCATTGATTACCTGCTCAACCAGCAGGAAAAGTTCATGCCACACGTGACCAGAGCGGTAGAACTCGCTCGGCAGGCCGGACTCCCCTATCGTATGTCTGAAGGCAATACCTGCTACAACGCTGGGAAGAAAGGCGTCAGCGACACTTTTGCCTCTGCGCTCTGGGCAGGCGATTTCCTATCACAGATCGCGGCCATTGGCGGCACTGGCGTAAACATGCACGGAGGCGGGAATGGGCTCTACACGCCCATTGCCGGTTCCCCGAAGGAAGGCTTCAGTGCACGACCGGAGTACTACGGCCTGCTCTTCGTGCGTCCCCTCTTTGGGGCTACGATGCTCGCTTCTGATCTGCAAAACGAGGGCATGAATATGACCGCCTATGCCATGCAGAAGAAGGGCAAGATCACCATACTCGCGTTCAATAAAGGCAACAAGACAACCGCGCTCACAGTGAGCCTTCCCTCCAGCCGAACGAAGGGTTCAGCGTCTATTTTGCGTTTGGCAAGCCCGGCGCTAGACGCAACGTCTGGCCTCATGCTGGGCGGGGCCGCCGTCTCAAGCAACGGCACGTGGAAGCCAGATTCCAACGAGATGCTCCACCCCTCCGATGGAATATTCCAGGTTTCTCTGCCTGCATTCAGTGCAGCAGCGGTGAGTTTCGCATAAGAACAACGCAAGCTTGTGTATTTGTTCAACGGTAATTCCAGATTGTGATTATTGAGGTCCCTCATGCCTTTCCTTTGTTTTCTTCGTGGCCATCGTTCATCGTTTGCATCCTTCGGAGCATGCCTGCTCACATTTGCCATGGCCCTGGGCTTCACCTCCATCTGTCTGGGCCAGGCCCAGAACACGGGCAACATCGCAGGCAATGTTACGGATACTCAGCATTATGTCGTTCCGTCTGCATCCGTCACGCTCACATCCCAGGAGCGCGGTAATGTATATCGCACAACCAGCAATGGACAGGGCGAATTCACTTTCACCAGCATTCCTGTCGGCGCCTATACGCTCCAGGTAACAGCACCCGGATTCAGTCCCTTCGCGGCCAATCACATCAACATCGATGCAGACTCCCATTTCCGGGTCGATGCTACATTGCAAATCGGATCGGTAGAGGGGCCACAGGTTGTGGTTAACGCTGACGCGGTTTCCGTGGATACTCAGGGAGCAACGATCCAAACCGTCATCGACAATGACTTAGTCGAAAACCTGCCAATCGATGGCAATAATGTTGTTTCAATGGCGGCGCTTCTGCCTGGCGTGACCGACGTGAGCGCGCCAACGACATTCACCGATGAAAATGGCGGCTCCTCTTACAACGCCAACGGTGCGCGCAACAACTCGAACCTCTTCCTGTTCGATGGCCTGCTCTGGAACAACCTGTACCTGAACACCGGAATTAACTATCCGAACCATGCGGTGCTGCAACAGGTCAGCGTTCAACTGAATAATTTCTCTGCGCAATACGGCCGCAATGCCGGCAGCATCTACAACGTCGTTTCCAAGTCCGGCACGAACCAGACGCATGGTGAGCTTTTCTTCCACTTTCACGACAGTTCGCTGCTGGATGCGAGGGACTACTTCACCCACAAAAATAATCCGCAATACACTTATCAGTTCGGGGGGGCGGTTGGTGGGGCGATCAAACGCGACAAACTTTTTTATGAGCTCGAATATCAGAGCCTGATCGGCTACTCTGCAATCACCGCTAACGCCGAAACGTTGAGCATGGCGGAAGAGGGCATGAATCCAGACGGTACTCCCTACAAGTGTACGAATCCGAAACTCGTGGGTCAGAATTGCGCTAGTTTTGCCGGTGATGCGACAAATTCCAGCCTCATCAACTCCCTCATCGTCAACCCGCTCTTTGAAGCGCCTGCCAATTCTAGCTTTGGCACTAACCCTTCAACTGCGAACAGCCAAATCAATTCCACATGGATAGCACAGGGAAATACGGGCATCAGTCCATGCATTACGCAACTGACCAATCTTGGTACCGGTTATCTAACAAACGCCGAGGTTCCATATATATGTCTTGATCCTACGGTCATGGCGATCATCAAAGCCGGTTACATCCCGTCGCCAGACACCAAGCTCGGTAGCTCTCAATACCTGTATTCGAGTGCTCCGGCGTCCAAACCACAACGTGAATACGGCGGCTTTGCTCGCATCGACTACAACCTGAGCCAGCGGCAGAATATGGCCTTCCGCTTCTACCGCACTGATAACACCGACCACGCAGCCAACGGCGGCGCCAACGTCAACTATGGCGTCCCGACCTATGGGGTCGATGATAATGCCGCCTTCATTACTGCAGGATCGGTCACGCATGTCTTCATTTTCAGCCCGAACGTGGTGAACTCGGCGACGCTGGGTTATAAGCGTTACGTGTACAGCGTAGTCCCAGTCGACAGGCACACGCTACAGAGCTTCGGTTCTACATTTACGTATCCGGGAATCCAGTCGATGCCGAACCTGGTGATCAACACACGATTCAATCTTGGCAATTCGCTTGATGCGAACACCTTTTCAGTCAATGAGAACGTTGAATTCGTTGACAACGTGAATTACACGCGTGGCCGCCATTCGTTGCAATTCGGCATGGATTGGCTGCGGTCACAGTACCTCAATAACCGCACCAACGTCGGCACTTTTAATTTCTATGGCAATCCCGGCTACACCAATTCGCAAGGCGCTGACTTTATGATGGGACTGCTCTACTCTGAAAGCGTCGGCAACGGACAGACGATCGCGGCGATCCAGCACGCACTCTACCTTTACGTTCAGGACCAATGGCGCCTTACCTCGAAACTGACGCTCAACCTCGGGGTCCGTTATGAACTTCCGTGGGCGTGGTATCAGCCAAATGGACATGCAGCCACATTTGTGCGCGGATACCAATCGACGGTGTTCAAAGGTGCGCCCGCCGGACTTGCCTTTGTAGGCGATCCGGGAGTTCCGCGTTCACTCATCAACACGGATTACACGAATGTCTCGCCGCGCATCGGCATTGCTTATGACGTTTTTGGGAATGGGAAGACAGCAATCCGAGCCGGCGGTGGAACTTTTTATGATGCAATTCCGGCGACCATTGTTGGTATGACGGAGCCATTTACATACAACGCAAACTATCAATATCCTGCCGGCAGCCTGACTAACCCGCTCTATGGCATGCCGGCGATCCCTGCGGACTTCACGCCGGAAACCGCAGCGTTCACTACGCCCTATTCCGTTATCTATCCAGATAAAAACTACAAAAATGCATATGCCATTGGCGTCAACTTCGGCATACAGCAGCAGGTTTCTAAGGGAAGCATCATGGAGGTGAACTATCTTGGCCGATTTGGCCGTCACTTGATGATGCCTACGGATCAGAACGAGACGATCTATGATTGCACCGGGCCTTACTCCCGAGCCTCTTATTCCACCTATTGCGTATCTAGTCCGACCACGAACTATTCTGGAAGAGTTCGATATCCAGGATTTAACTACGGCGGTCAGGGGGTTGTGGACCTGCTGCCGGAAGCAACCGGAAACTATAACGCGCTACAGGTTGTCTACCGCCAGCGAGCAACCCGCAATCTGACGATTCTGGCAAACTACACGTATTCACGCACGCTGGACGAGCAAAGCAACCTTTCCACCAGCAACAGCAATCCGACCCCTAGCAAGCTAGCGGGGCAATATGGGCCATCGAGCCAAAACACTACACATATCTTTAATGCAGGCTGGCGGCTCCGGCTTCCGAATCTGAGAAGCGGCCCATCGCCAGTACGGGCCATCATAAATAACTGGGCCTTCAATGGCACCTACAACGCGCGTAGCGGGCATCCAGTCAATATCACCTTCGGCGGTGATGAACTTGGAAATGATGAACCCAGCCAGCGCGCGTCCGTGATCGCAGGAATGAACCCGAACCTTCCCTCCAACCGGCACCGTACCCAGAAGATCGTTTCATGGTTCAATCCTTTGGCCTACAAGAAGCCTGACGCTTTTACTCCTTCCAACACTGGGCGCAATTCAATGGGTGGCCCGGCTTATATCTGCACGACATTTTCGCTGAACAAATCCATTCAACTGAAAAATATACGCAAAGGCATGAGCGCTCAATTCCGCGTCGAAGCGTTCAATGTCTTCAACACGGTGAACCTTGGACAGCCGCGCGCGAACTACAGTGCGTCCGCGGCGCAAGCATCCACATTCGGTTCCATTAATTCGAGCGGCAGCAACCCAAATCGCCGTATCCAATTCGGCGTCATCGTCTACTTCTGATCGTGGCGGAAAACATGCCATGCCGCCAATACCCACTGCAGCTTTTCAATACTGCACAAAATTCAGAGGCCTCTTTATGAAAACATTTGCTGGCTCATTATCACTTCTCAAACTTGGATGGAGAGGCACACTGTGCTCCGCCATACTCTTCGCTGGAAATTCGATGACCTTGGGACAATCTGCCCCTATTGGCATCGCCAGCACAGCAGCGGGCGGCGGGACTCTCTGCGCTGGCTCCATCTTGACATTCGCTGTACCAGCATCCAATAAGAAGAGCGTTGGCGACGGTTGCCCGGCCACACAGTCGACAATGAGTGCGCCGGTAGCAATGGCCATTGACCGTTTCGACAATGTCCTGGCGTCAGATCAGACAAACAATCTTCTACGCATCATTTATCACGGCGGAACCGCAATGGCGAATGCTCTGATCGCCGCCGATGTGCAGCCAGAGGCGGCTAACCTGATCCCGCAAAAAGGATACATCTACACCATTGCGGGCGGGCCACAGGTTGCTCCAAAGTCAGCCTCGGTGTACTACTGCAACGAGGCAGGAGCCGGCACGGTAGCACTAAATGCAGAATTCGATGGCTGCCCAGGCGCGGAGGCCTTCGTTGAACCACGTGGCATGGCCTTTGACGCTGACGGCAATATCTTTTTCTCAAATCTCGGTAACGTATGGTCAGTGCGCATCCTGTATGTAGGCGGAACAGCCGCAGCCAAGCTCATCAAGCTGGAAAACCCCGGCCTCGCCGGTGACCCACAACCGGGCTACGTCTATTTGATCGCCGGGGTGGGCGCTACCAACAAGTATTACGGTGAAGGCGTCATGGCGAATACAGCTATTCTCAACACTCCACGAGGACTATGGATTGACGCGAATGAGAATGTGCTCTTCGCCGAAGCACAGAGCAACCTGATCCGCAAAGTCGACGCCAACACCGGCCTCATTACGACCATCGTTGGAGACACTACACGCTGTACTGGCGTAGATCCCAACAAGGTCTGCCCAGCAAGCCCTTCTGCAGGTGACGGAGCACTGGCAACGGATCCGTCCGTCAATGTGGATTGGCCTTATGGACTCGTGTTTGATGGTAACGGCAACATGTTCATTGCAGACAGTGGACAGGGCTCAAATAGTCCGGGCCGGATTCGCGTGGTGTACGCGGGCGGCACGCTGCCAGGTATCTCCAATCCGCAGGTGGGTCACATCTATACCTACGCAGGCGGCGGTTCTGCAACCGGCACCGGAGCGCAGAAGGCCTCCTTCCAGTATGTCTATGGTGTCGCCATTGACGCTCGTGGCTATCTCTACGTCGACGACTATCTTAATGCCGCTTCTCCAGGAAGCAATCACATCTGGCGTGTAGATCCGGTGAGTGGCGACATTGTGAACATCGCAGGCAGCGGCGCGAAATTAGCAATGACAAGCGGCGCGTATTGCTCCGGTTCCAGCGGGCCGAAAGCTATCAATACCCGCGGCGACGGCTGCCCGGGCCCCGCAGCGTACATGAGTCATCCGCAGCAGGCGCCGGTATTCGACAGCCTGGGCAACTTCTACATTGCAGACCGCAGCAATAATGTTATTCGCTACTTCAACTACAACAATACGTTTCCCTCGCCAACTGTCGGCAGTTCAACAACGCAGATGCTTGCATTCACACATAACCTGACGACCATCCCGGCAACCACTACGTTCACCATGCAGTCGAACACTGGAACAACCGAGTACACGGATGCCGGAGGAGACACCTGCAACGTCACAACGGGCCCCCCGGCGGTTCAGGTATGCACCGTCAATGTTAAATTTCAGCCGTCGGCTACAGGCTTGCGCGAAGGATCGGTTGCAATCGGCACAGGCACCGCCACAATCGTTACTGAGCCGCTTACCGGCATCGGTGCGCAGTCGCAACTGACAATTGATCCCGGCACGGTCACCTCTCTCGGCAGCGGCATTCAACCTCTCGGCGTCTCAGCGGATGAGTTGGGCAACGTCTATCTTTCTGACGGCACAGGCCATCGAGTGTTGAGCACCACCATTGCCGGTGGCACGGCTACGCCGATCATCACCGGTGTGACCAAACCTACCGCAACGGCAACGGATGCATTCGGCGACCTGTACGTAGCGGACTCGGCTAGTAACAACATCGTAATGCGCTCCGTAACTGGGGCGATAACCACTGTGCTCTCTGGCCTCAGCGCGCCGCAAGGTCTCGCACCAGACCTGCTGGGCGGCATGTACGTCGCAGATACAGGAAACAATCGTATCCTGCTGTATTCACCTGTTACAGGGCAGTCATCCTCGGCGAGCGTCTACCCATTAGTGTTGAACGCGCCTAAAGGATTGGCGGTCGATGCCCGCGGGAATCTTTTCATCGTCGACAGCGGCAATCAGCGATTGGTCGAACTGCCAACCGAGAGCTCACCTGTCGTTGTAGCTCTGCCATCCGGAGTTGTGCCAACCACAGTTGCCGTAGATCCTGCCGGCAGCCTCTATGTCACCGACTCCTCCTCGAATTCGCTGCTGCAAATTTCCGCTTCCGGAAATTCGACAACACTACTTTCGGCTCTTGGCACACCAACGGGCCTCGCGATAGACTCGCGTGGAAATTTATTTTTTGCGGATTCGAACTTGAGTTCGGTCACTACCTTTAACCGTTCGCAATCATCTGTGAATCTGGATACCACGAACATTGGGGATACCAGCCTCCCTGCCACTTTTACGCTTAGCAACACAGGCAATGTGAACTTAACCCTATCTACACCGTCGTATATAGAAACCGGTAATGCAGCGGCCTTCCCAGCCAGATCTCCGGCCACTTGCAACGACGGACTGGTGCTGATCCCAACCTCAACTTGCACGCAAAGTTTTGTATTTCAGCCGACAACGACCGGAACACAGTCCGCGTTGGTGGCCTTCAGCCCTACATCTGGCGGAAGCATACCCGCAAGTCTTTCTGCGGTCGGCGTCAATATCATCCGGACGTCGGTGACGTTGACGCAGTCCAATCCTCCGAGTGGCAATGCCAACTATGGGCAAACGGTCATCTATACGGCAACCATGACGCCTCAGTCCAATGGCGCAACTGCGCCTACAGGAACCATTATCCTTAGCGTCGATGGATTCAAGGCTCAGACTATAGCC
This sequence comes from Acidobacteriaceae bacterium, assembly GCA_036404255.1. Taxonomy (GTDB): domain Bacteria; phylum Acidobacteriota; class Terriglobia; order Terriglobales; family Acidobacteriaceae; genus JARLFX01. Next base: position 21,427 of record DASWOP010000027.1, read on the forward strand.
GTTTCGAGCAATCCTTATACTTTCAGTCTGCCACTTAAGGTCGGCACACATACCATTTCAGTCGAGTACAGCGGTGATTCGATCTATGCTGGCAACAACGCGTCGACCTCAATCACTGTGGACAAGGCCGTTACAGTAACTACTTCTTCCTATCAGCAAACTCCTACAGGTGTCGTTTTCACCGCAACGGTAACGCCGTCCACTTCGGGTGCTGTCGCAGACACAGGGACAGTTTCAATTTACGTCGATAATGCCGTGATCACGACACTTCCTGTCGGCAACGGCACCGTGACCGCATTGGTGCTGTTACCGGATGGCACTCATACGGTTTATGCAGCCTACTCGGGTGATGTCAATTATGACCAAGGCACGAGCGCTCCACAGACGTTCACCTTGACGCGCACCGCAACCACTACTTCATTGACGGTCGTCATCTCTTCGGCCGGCACTGGAATCACACTTACAGCTTATGTAAAACCTGTCAGCGGCAGCGGATCCCCTACTGGTACGGTCACTTTCACAAATGGCACGACAATACTTGGTATTTTTCCAGTGACAGCGGGTGGTGCTCAGCTCACCACAACCACTGCCGCTTACTCCAGCACTCTCTTCTCCGCTATATACTCGGGCGACGGAGTGTATCAACCTTCTATTGGCAACGATAATGGTTTCTATGGCGTGCCACCGCTCGCCGCTGTCGGTGTACCTAACGGTGGGCAGATAACCACTAACGTAACCGTCATCCCAGTGAACGGCTATTCTGGAACACTGACTGCGTCATGCTCCAACCTGCCGGCTAACATGATCTGCCGATTCCTTCCGGCTCTTTTCCCACTGACCGCCGGCTCTTCGTCCGTATTGCAGGTGGAGTTCTTTGCCGGCGTGAACCCCGCAGTCGCCTCCAGGGGCCCCGGACTATTCAAACTCCTTTCACGAATGACGCTGGCGCTTCTTCTTTTTATTCCAGGAATCTACATGAAACGCCGCCGTATCGGCACTTTATCCGCTCTTCTCCTGATGTCAGTTCTCACGCTTCTTCCGCTCAATCTAGCGGGTTGCGGGCAATCGCTGAAGACACCTGCCGAGACAAATAACACCTATGTGACGCCAGTAGGCACATACCCAGTCACGTTGACGCTCACGGATGGTACTCTCAGCCGTAGCGTGGTTATCAATGTTTCCGTTACGCAGTGAGTACAGATCTTCAACCTGTAGCCATGCCTTATATCTGGATGCCGAAGACCTGCGCGTTGAAGCCACGGCTGAGACCGCTCTTACACTCTCCTTTCTGAAAGGATCACATTTTGCTCTACTTCCGTGGGCTTAGCCGTTACCTCCTTATTCTTTTATTCTTGGCAGCTGTAGTACAGGCTCAGAACAGTACACAAGCCACACCTTCTATAGCGGTAATTGATGCACGTGTAGAAGCCCTGCTGGCCAAGCTCTCGCTGGAAAAGAAACTTGAAATGCTCGGTGGCCACAATGGATTCTTCATCCACGATGAGCCCGCTATCGGTCTGCCTGCATTGCGCATGACCGATGGCCCCGTGGGTGTGCGTAATGTCGGCGCATCAACGGCATACCCGGCGGGCATTGCCCTGGCCGCAACCTTTAATACTGCTCTCGCCTTTGAAGAGGGGGGCGCTATCGGCCGCGATGCGAAATCGCGCGGAGCACATTTTCTGCTTGGCCCCGGCGTAAACCTATACCGCGCGCCCATGAACGGTCGCAACTTTGAATACTTCGGCGAAGATCCCTTTCTCGCATCCCGCATGGCCGTAGGCTACATCGAAGGCATCCAGAAACAGGGCGTCAGCGCCACCGTCAAACACTTCGCCCTGAATAACGAGGAGTACGACCGTCATCATCTTGACTCCATCGTGGATGAGCGTACGCTACGTGAGCTCTATCTTCCCGCATTCGAGGCGGCCGTCCGCGAAGCGCATACCGGCGCCATCATGACCTCCTACAACCTGATCAACGGCGTGCACGCCTCGCAAAACCCGAAACTCAACATAGAAATCGCTAAGCAGGAGTGGGGCTTTCCCGGCATCATCATGTCAGATTGGAACTCAGTCTACGATGGCGTTGCAGCTGCGAACGGCGGGCTCGATCTGGAGATGCCCTCTGCAAAATTCATGAGCGCGCAAGTCCTGGGCGCTGCACTCAAAAGTGGAGCGCTCACGCAGGCTACGGTAGAAGACAAAGTTCGCCGCATTCTTCGCGTCGCCATTCGTATGGGCTGGCTCGATCATCCGCAGACTCTCGACGTGCCAAAAGACGACCCCGCCAGCCGTGCAGTCGCACGCAAGGTTGCTCTGGAATCGATCACGCTGCTTAAGAACGCCAACAACCTGCTTCCGCTCAATGCCAAATCTATCTGCACACTTGCGGTGATTGGTCCCAATGCCGACAAAGCTGTAGTTGGGGGCGGTGGCAGTGCTCAGGTTACTCCCGTAGCAGCCATGACCACGCTGGAAGCACTGCGGGCCGAGCTTCCGGCCACGGCGAAATGCCCAGGCGTAATTTATTCTCGCGGACTGCCCACGGCAGACGAGATCTTCCACTCCACCAGCTTTGATCACGGCCTCGCCGAACAGCTTTTCTCCACGGCACTTCCTACTGGCAAAGCAGATAGCACCCACACCCGTGACCACCTTATTCCAGCAGCGGAACCTTCGAAGACGCCGTCGCCAAATCACAGTGCCCGCTGGGTGGCTGATTACACCCCACACACCACTGGCCCCGTCCTTATCTTTGTTGCCACCGGCACACAAGACACGGTGACGCTGACGGTCGATGGCAAACAGATACTTTCCATTCTGAAGCCAGAGGGACACCCTATTGTCTCCGCGTCAGTTGATGGAAACCCGGCACATCCCTTACATCTTGAACTCACGGCGCATCTCAACAAAAATTTCGAAGGAATCGGACTCGGTCTTCGACCGGTAGCAACGCTGGTGAGCGACGAGGCAAAAGCGTTCGCTGACAAGGCGGATGCAGTCCTCATCACCGCCGGCTACGACGCCCACACCGAAGGCGAAGGCTTCGACCGCTCCTTCTCGTTGCCTGGTGGACAGAACGAACTTATTCGGCAGATCGCCGCACGCAATCCACGCACCATCGTTGCCGTCGACGCTGGTGGCGGCTTCGAAATGACACCGTGGATTGATAGCGTTCCCGCCATCTTCCATCTCTGGTATCCCGGTGAAGAGGGCGCACCTGCACTGGCCAGCCTGCTCTTCGGCAGTGCCAATCCTGAGGGCCACCTACCCATTAGTATGGAGCGCAACTTTGCCGACAATCCGGCGCACAACTCCTACTTTCCTGATGCAGGTTCCACGCCGGACCATCCGCGGATCAAACTGACCGAAGGCGTCTTCCTCGGCTATCGCTACTACGCCGGCTCGCAGATCAAGCCGCTGTTTCCCTTTGGCTACGGCATGTCATATACCAGCTTCGCTTTCTCTCACCTCAATGTCGACAACACTCCACAGGGTGTAGTCGTCTCTTTCGACGTGAAAAATACCGGTACCCGTGCCGGTGGTGACGCCGTGCAGGTTTATGTCAGTGACCCATCGGCCACCGTCAAACGCCCGCTGGAAGAATTGAAAGCATTCCGCAAAATCCATCTCGCGCCCAAAGAAGCTGCGCATCTTGAATTCACCCTTGATCGCCGTGCGTTTGCCTACTGGAGCACCTCCGTACATCGCTGGCAGGTAGATCCGGGGAAATTCACCATCCTAGCCGGCGACGCATCAGATCACCTTCCCCTGACTGCCGATTTCACGCTTACCGCAGCAGCTGGAGCAGCTTCTTCCGCCGCCGTTCCAGAACCCGCCCCCTCTCCTGCTTCTGCAAAGACCGGCGCCTCGCTCTATAACGGAACCAAAGAATATAGCCTCTCCATTGAAGCAACAAAGGTTAATCACTCCGAAGGCCAGGAGAAGTGGGCCTCTCCGCAGGCCCATGCTACTCGGGTCATCGAGCAGCTTCAGGGCTTTGCGCCAAAAACTATTCCTCTGGATAAGTGGGGAGGCCGCACTGATATCTCCGCCACTCCGACCGGCTACTTCTATACCAAAAAAATCGACGGCCGTTGGTGGGCAATTGATCCCGAAGGTCACGCCTGCTTCCACATGGCTGTAGTGAACCTTGGCCCCAGCGCCTCGCCCAACGCCAAAGCTTCTCTCGCGCGAGTGTACGGCAACACCGAAACATGGATGGCCAAGACCCACGCCATGCTGATTCAGCGTGGATTCAATGGTGCCGGTGCGTGGAGCAATGTCGATCTTATTCGCCATTCCTCGCTCCAGGCCGCTCATCCCCTCGCCTACACGATCAATCTCGATTTCATGTCGTCCTATGGAAAGCAGCGTGGCGGCCTGCATGCGGTAGCTGGTCACGCCGGCTATCTCAATGATGTCATCTTCGTATTCGATCCTGAATTTCCAAAGTTCGTCGACAAAGCGGCAAAGGACCTTGCACAATATGCCGATGATCCTGCGCTCTTTGGTTACTTTTCAGATAACGAGATGCCGCTGAACCGGGACAATCTGGATGGCTATCTCTCTCTGCCGCACAGCGAACCCGGCTACCTGGCCGCCAAAGCATGGATCGATGAGCGCCACGCGGGCCACCCAACCGACGATCTGCGCAAACAGTTCCTGGCCTATGAGACGGACCGCTACTATTCCATCGTGGCCGCCGCCATCCACAAATATGACCCGCACCACATGTACATTGGGTCCCGCATCACAGGTAAGAGCGAGCAGTGCCCTGAAATATTCCAGTCTTTGGGCAAGTATGCTGACGCCATCTCGGTCAACTACTACAACTCGTGGACGCCGGATGACAAACTGCTGGCTATGTGGGAGCACGAGTCTGGCAAGCCCGAGATCATCACGGAGTGGTACGTAAAAGGTGCCGACTCCGGAATGCCCAATACGACTGGCGCTGGCTGGCTCGTAGCCACGCAGGCCCAGCGCGGAGCCTTCTATCAGAACTATGCGCTCAAGCTTATCGAATCGAAGACTATCGTTGGCTGGCACTGGTTTAAATATCAGGATAACGATCCCAATGATCCACATGCTGAGCTCTCCAATCGCGATGCAAATAAAGGTATAGTCAACATCAACTATCAGCCGTACACACCACTCCTTGATCGCATGGGCCAGTTCAATTCGAATGCCTATGCCCTGGCCGACTACTTCGACACACGAGCAAAATAATATGGAGATTCGATGCGTTCTCATGCTCAACTATTTCGCCGCTTCATTTGCTGCGCTGTCTTAACCTTCCCTGCCAGCAGCCTGATTGCTCAAACTCAGGCCCCATCCGCACCCGTGAACTACACAACGAAGTCCAGCATCCCCTACACTCAGGGCGCCGCCGGTCCGCTGAAGGCAGACGCTTACATCCCCAACGGCACAGGCCCATTTCCCGCCATCCTCTTTATCCATGGCGGTGGCTGGATAAACGGTGACCGCTACCAAATGATCAAGCTCATCAAAGAGCTTGCAAATCAGGGCTATCTTGCTTTCACCATTGACTACGATGTAGACCCCGTTCACTACCCAGCCTCCTTCAATGAGTCTTTAGCCGCTTTACGTTACATGCGCGACCATGCCGCCGAACTCCGGCTCGATCCCACCCGTATTGCAGTCGCCGGTAGCTCTGCCGGCGGGGAGTTGGCGGCACTGGTTGCGCTCAATCCCGATGGTGTCACCATTCCCCCCAGTCCCGCTTCCACATCGACCACCAACACCCGGGTAAGGGCCGCTATCATCCTGAACGGTGTCCTCGATCTCACCGCACTCGGCGACAAGAGCCATATGGTCACGGAGTACCTGGGTGGCCCCTGCACTTCAATGGCAGGTACCTGCAAAGACGCGTCGCCGTTGAGCCACGTTCGTCCCGGTGCACCACCGTTCTTTGTCGGTCATGGTACGGCGGATGAGACCGTTCCCTTCACCCAGGCTCAGGCTTTTGTGGACGCCCTGCGTGCCGCCAAGGTGCAGGTCCGTTTCTTCACCGCCCAAGGCGGTCCCCACACCTACTGGCAGAAGCAACAGTTCTACGCCCAAAACTTGCAGGATATTGAGAGTTTTCTTGCCCTCGCTCTGCGGCCTGCAAAGTCCGTCGCACCCACATCCACAGTGCCTTAATCGCTGTTCAGATACTGGGCTGTGGCAGTATCATGGGCCTGCAACGAAGGCCCCCATCCTTGAGACTTCTACTCCCAGAGACGAACTGGTTCATGCCATGCACGATCCTTCGTCGGGCAGTGATAAGCCTTTGCCTGTGCGGCACAGCAGCAGCCAACGCCTCGACCTCGCTCTATCCCGTCCGATTGCAGGATCCCGGAGCCGTCTACTTGACCCGCCCTGAGTTCCCCGTACATGCCAATGGAGTAGGCGATGATACCGCCGTGCTCCAGGCCGCCATCGATCGTATCCAGTCCACACATCTCCAGGGCATCCTCTTCATCCCCGAAGGCCGTTACCGAATCAGCGACACGCTGCACGTCTGGGCGGGAATACGCCTGATCGGTTACGGCACCCACCGCCCTGTGCTGGTTCTTGCAGCCCACACGCCCGGCTTCGACGGCCCCACCCATCACTTTGTCGTCGAATTCTGCAGCGAGCGTCCTGTAGATCCCGCTACGCCCGCGCCCAATGGCAATGCGAGCACCTTCTACAGCGCCATGGCCAACATCGATATGGAACTCGGCGAAGGCAATCCCGCCGCCGTGGGTGTGCGCTTCCATGTTGCGCAGCACAGCTACCTCTCACATCTGAGGATTCGGTCCGGCTCCGCGTTTGCCGCAATTGAAGATGCCGGCAACCTGATGACAAATCTCGAACTCATCGGCGGAGAATATGGCGTCTATACCGGTGTCACCGCACCATCCTGGCCGTTCGTCCTGATGGATTCACACCTCTCTGGGCAGCGCATCGCTGCCATCCGGTCCAGCGGCGCGCGGCCAGTCCTGGTCCGCCTTCAGATTGATCATGTGCCCACGGCTCTCCTCGTAGAGCCACCTCACAACGACCAAATCGTATTCACGCAATCCACCCTGAGTGACATCACAGGGCCAGCCATTGTGCTGGGCAACTCCACCAATCGCCGCACCGGCCTGATCGCCAATCATCTCCGCTGCCGCCACGTAGCAACCCTTCTTTCTCTGCCCAACCATTCCCCCGTGCTCGCTCCTGCCACCGCGTACGTCGTCAGCTCACTTCGTTTCGGCCTGAAACTTACACCAGCCGGTGAAGATCTGGACGACGCACGCAGCCTGACACTGGAATCGAATCTGCACGCCGTCACCGCGCTGCCGCCTGCGCCAGTCACCGATATTCCCAGTCTTCCGCCCCCAGCAACCTGGGTCAGCGTGCATAGCTTCGGCGCCGTCGGCGACGGAGTGGCAGACGATACCGCCGCCTTCCGCCGAGCCCTCGCATCGCATCATCCGCTCTACCTGCCCACAGGCCGCTACCGCATCACCGCACCGTTACAGCTCCCACGCAATGCGACATTGATAGGGCTCCACCCCAGCACCACGCTACTCGATCTGCCAGACAATACCGCAGCTTTCGCGCCACCCGGCGATCCCGTTCCCCTGCTTACCTCTGCGCCAGGAGACGCAGCCGTCGTGTCAGGTATCGGTCTCTCCACGGGTGGCATCAATGCCCGCTCTACCGCGCTTCTGTGGCGTTCCGGGCCTCACTCCCTGGTGGATGATGTCCGTTTCCTCGGCGGCCATGGCACTATCCCTCCCAACGGCCAGAACCGTCCCGCATACAATACCGTCCGCACCGCCGATCCAGATCCCAATAGAATATGGGGCTCCGAGCAACCAAGCCTCGTCGTGCACGGTGGCGGTATCCTACGCAATCTGTGGACACCCAATACCTATGCCTCAGTCGGCATCGTCATTCAGAACACGAGCATTTCCGGCCACGTCTATCTTCTCTCTGTGGAACATCACCTCCACAACGAGGTCATTCTCGACCATGTCCACAACTGGGATTTCTACGGCTTGCAGACCGAAGAAGAAGGGATGGAAGGTTCCCTGGCGCTGCCGCTGCTCATCAGAAACTCAGGCAGCCTGAACTTCTTCAACCTCGCCCTCTACCGTGTCTCACGTTCAAAGATTCCAGCTTCCCGCGCAATCGAACTCGACCATTCGCAGGACCTCGGCTTCTACAACGTCCAGAATTACAGCGCCACGCGCTACGCATTTGACAGCACCATTGCCGCCACTGCCCCCGGCGGCTTCGCCATTCGCTCCCGCGTCTTCAATGCATGGTCGCTGCAGACCGCCCTCCCGCCGGCAGCACAGTCATCGCCGCTCATCCAGAAGCGCCTCTCCGGATTCAGCAACCTCGCCAGCCTGAATGCAGCCTCCGATGGCTCGCTGGCTTTTCTCGATCTGCCCCAGCCCGTTCTCTACCGCTGGAATGGAACTGGCCCACCCCAAGCACTCAGCACCGGAACCCTCATCCCCCGCGCAGTCTACGCGCCCGCGGGAGGCAGCCCGCCACTGCTCCTCACCTTCAGCGCGCGCGAGAGCGGCGCTTTTTTGATGAGCGATCCTCCGCGTGAACTCACCACAGAGCCTTTTGCCGACAAGCCCACACTGCTCCCCACTGCGATCCACTCAGATTTTCTCGGCCTGCTCAGTCTGGTTACATCCTCACAAGTATTTCCCGTTGACGCAGACCTTCAGTTCCCTGCGGAATCGAACAATTACGTAATGCGAAACTCCACTGGCCTGGCGCGTGCCGTTCCGGGCGAGCCAATTCTCGTCACCAGTGAAGCCGATCAATCTACCGTACGGCTCACGCTGCAGACCAGTTCCAAACCGCATGCCACCTACTCTCACTTCATAGCTCGCGGTGGCGATGCACTCATCACCGACGCTGCCAGCGGCATCACATTTCTTGCGAACGGCGAGATCTATCTCTATAGCCGCGACGGTCACCCGCTCGGTTTTCTGCGAACACCAGAACGCCCCGTCTTACTCGCTATCTCCGGGCGCACTCTCTACTTCGGCTCCCATACCGCGCTGTACAGCATCGCGCTTCCCATCCCCACAACCGAACTGGTCCATCCATGAGTCGTATGCGAGTACTGGTCTCGACAATGAGCGGCGCCTCTTACTTCGCATGGCGCGCCAGACGGTCCACTTCAGACCCAGCCAGCAGAAATCCACCCACACCATACACCGAGCTTGCAGACGCCTTGAAGGCCCCTGGCTGCGCATCGATCGGCTGAATGCAGCCCAGCCGCCCCGTCGCATAGATGTGGCTCACCATGCCTGCCCACGCGCGTTGCACCACCGGCTCATACGTCTTGCGGTCCAGGATGCCTTCGTTGATGCCCCACGCCAGCGAGTACGTAAAAAATGCAGAGCCGGAAACCTCCGGCAGTTCATACGCATCCGGATCAAGCAGACCGGCGCGCCACAGCCCATCCTTACCCTGGATCGAAGCAATTTTCGCGGCCATCGCTTTGTATTGCTCAATGTACTTCGCGCGGCTCGGATAATCCTTCGGCATCACCGTAAGCACCTTCACAAAGGCGCCCATCACCCAGCCATTGCCACGCCCCCAGAACACCTTCTTTCCATTCGCCTGCTTCTGGGTGAAGTAGCGCGCATCGCGGAAGTACAGCCCCTCACTTGGGTCATACAGGCTCGCCGACGTCTCCCACCATTCCTTATCCATGTAATCCAGGTATTTGCGGTCGCCTGTTGCCTTGTAGACACGTACCATCACCGGCGGTGCCATAAACAACGCATCACACCACCACCACAGCAGCTTTTTTGGATCATCCGGCCGCGCTACCAACCTGTCCGCGTTCGCCTTCACCGATGCCATGCGCTCGGGCGCCGGATGCTCGAAGTAGAGGTCCATGTACGCCTTCCCCAGTGCAAAGTCATCGGCATGCGGAAAACGCGCATCAATGAGCTGCCAGTGAAATCCCTCCGCCATCTTCTGCACTGCGTCGCGATACTTCGGGTTCTTCGTCGTGGCAGAAGCCGCCAGCAGACCGTCATACAGCGCCGCATACGTCCACTGCTGGTTGAACTTCGACTGCGCCACAGAGATCTGCCAATCGGCAACTTGAGTCATCGCGGCGGCAATTGCCTTTGGCTTCAGCTCTGCGGAGAGCCCGGTTGCCAGCGGCCCCGGATCATCCGGCGCATCGCCCGTTACGGCACGGTCAACAGCCGCTCGATCCACCGCCGGTACCTGCTGCGCGTACCCATGATTGTTAGCTGCAAAACATGCTCCAGCCAGGATGATTACTGCCACTACGCCATTTTTCTTCACAATATTTCTCCTCGATCGGTGAGCTCACACATGCGCTTGAATACCCGGAAATGTCCCGCCATCCAAGATAACCTCCCGCAACAAAAGAGTCGATGTGGCCCCCACTGCCCTTATTTCACATTACGGTATAGATTCTCCCTCAATAGCCGCAACTATCGTCCCCCGCCAGCGTTTAGGATGTTGGCAGCGCCGAATTCCACGAATTGCCCTCCCCCCCGCCGTCTGGAGCATCCATGTCACTGCGTTTTGCCCGCTGGTTTGCTGACAGTGTCAAAAAGTTCACTGCCGCCCTTCTGCTCGCCCTCCTTCCCGCGTCCTTAGCTGCGCAGAGTGCCACTCAGCCCGTCTTCCGCGTCAACACCCGCATCGTCATCCTCGATGTGGTCGTCACGGACAAAAAGGGTAAGGTCGTCAACAATCTCTCGAAGAATGACTTCACCATCTACGAAGACAAAGAGTTGCAGACCATCCGGACCTTTGAGCCACCAAGTGCTCACGTCATGCCTCCATCGCCAGATGGCAAACCGCTGGTGACATCCTCCGCAGACCTGCCCAAAATCGGCAATGCGCCCGTCACCATCCTCGTCCTGGATGAACTGAATACCGCGTTCTCTGACATGGCCTACGCGCGCCAATCGCTGCAGAAATATCTGAACGCACAGCCTGAGCTTCTGAACCAGCCCACCGCCCTTCTGGTCGCCAGCAATACCAAATTCCAGCTTCTGCAGGACTACACTCAGAGCCGCGTAGATGTGCTGGCTGCGCTCAAGGCACACTTCCCAGAGTATCCGTGGAAGATGGCGAATAGCGGCAAGAGTGGCCCTGGCGCTGTTGAGCGCATTTCGCAAACGCTCGCCTCTCTGCTGCAGATCTCGGAAGCCTCACGCGGCACACCAGGCCGCAAAAACATTATCTGGGTCGGCGTCAACGCTCCCGGCGTTGATCTGATGAACGCGGACCCCGTCACTGAACAGCAGATAACCGGGATTGTAAGGCGCGTAACCCAAACGCTGTTGGCCGCTCGTGTGACCGTCTTCTACATCGACCCCACCATCAATAGCGCCGCCACGGTCGGTGTCATGGTGCCCGGCGACGACGCTGACAACGATACCTTCGTCGATACCGATCCATTTGGCTCCGATATAAATTTTAATGAATTCGCCCCTGCAACCGGCGGCAAGATCTTTATGTCGCGCAACGATGTCAATAACGAGATCGCCACATCGATTGACAATGGCGCCAGCTACTACACGCTCTCCTACTCACCCACAAACCACAACGAAGACGCGGCAAAGTACCGCAACATCAAGATCAAGCTATCCGATCCCAACCTGACCGCCACCACGCGAGGTGGCTACTATCCTGAGACGGACAACGCAAACAACATAGCCGCGGATCCCACCCTCGACGCCAAACAACGGAAGGGCGTTCTCCAACTGGAACTGTCTCAAGCGGCGCTCAGCACTCTGCCCTACAACGGCCTTAGCATCCACGTGCAGAAGAGCGACGACAAGAAGATTTGGAATATTTCAGTCGCTACCAAAGATCTCACCTGGACACCGCAGCCCAACGGCATGCTGTCCACTGAGGCCACAACCATCGCAGCCACCTTTGATGACAGCCGTAACAGCACGAAAGGCAAATACCGCACCATCGGCAAGAGCAAAATGCTGGGCCACGTCGCGCATGAGTTGACAGCCGAACGGAGGTCCGATGCCCCAGCACCATATACCGTCACATTCCAACTTCCGGTTGCTCTACCCGCCGGCACCGATAGAATTCGCTTCGTCGTGCGCGATGCCGTCTCTGGTAAAACAGGCACCTTCGACGTCAAGCGCTAGCGCTCCCATCGGCCGCTCGAGCAACGCATAGCTACTCTCTCGGATCGTCCATCGCCAAGCTGGTTTCAACCCGCGATGCGCGCAGCAGCCGTGCAATCTGCTTCAGATGAAGCTGCACCGCATAAGCGCGCAAAATCTCCGCCTGCGGAAACTCCTTGCCATTGTGGCGTACTTCATCCATGCGCGCTTCCAGCGCGGCGATGTCTTCTTCCAGGCTCAGATCAGGCGGCGGTATATGGAAACTCCAGTCGTGGATGCATCCCGCCACATGGTGAAAGCCAGTAAGAACGTCCGTCGCCAGTTTGCCAAGCGCTGGCTCCAGTTGCTGCGCAAACGCATCGTGATGGCTATCCTGCACCGCAAACTCCAGCGCTACCAGAGCATCCAGCAGCGAGCGGCCAAACTGCGAGAGCAGCCCCAGCGCCTCCCGCATGCCCGGGCTTCCAGAGGGTTCATTACGCGCCGCCTCAGCCAGTTGGGCATTGCTGCGCACTACCGCCAGCACATCCTGCCGCAGCACCGTCAGATTCTCCGCCGGTTCACTGCGGAAGCCCTGCAGGATCGCCTCAAAAAAATTACCCAGCAGCAGAAATTCGCGCGCCAGCCCCTCGCGCAGCCGCAACCGTGCACGGTCAGGCAGTAGAACCGCGGAGACCGTCAGCGCCACCACAATGCCGAGGAACACGTCGATCACGCGATCCATCGCGACGCTCCAGTGGGAGCCCGCCTTCACCAGCATCACAATGCTGATGGTTACACCAGCCAGCCGCGAACTATTGCGTAAGCCCAGCAATCCGCAAATGATGACCGCTGTAAGCACCGCAAGAACGTAATTCCACGGGAGCGTGCCAAAGAGTGAAAATGAAAATCCAACGATCGCGCCAATCACCGTACCCAGGATGCGATCACGCGAAGCAGTAACCGTGGAACCAACATTGGATTGCAGCACGATGATCGCGCTGATAGCGCCCCAATACCCCTCATGCAGTCCAAAGAGCAGCGCCAGCCACCAGCACAGGCCCGCTGCCAGGGCAGTCTTCGCCGCATGGATCAGCAGCCGCTGGCGCTCCCAGGAGAAGAGCCGCCGGTCATCCTCCGGTCCCATCCGCAGCTTTGTAGCAAGCTGCTCCTGGGCCCAGCTCTTGTGTGCCTTCAAACGCATGGATACACTCCGCGGCGAAACGCCTCTGTATACAGCATGGCCTATCGTGGCTCATCAGTACAGTAATGAGCCTCACTACGCCACGGTTCGTGCTTCTATCGGCGCTTAGAAATGCGTCTGAATGGCGTGAAACGCGCCTGTAAAGCGGAGTGCGCACGGTTCAGGATAGGTCTGAAAATTTGGAAGAATGCGGACCGATTGCGAGAGCTGTCCAGATAAAGTTGGATAAAAACTCGGCATCTTCCGCTGGTTCACTGTCGTTTTGCCCCAATAGCCTGCGCTGGATCACGCCTCTCGTCATATCGGCAATAATCCAGGCTACTTTTTCGGATGGCAAACGCCGGATCTCGCCCTGCTGAGATGCATCCTCAATCGCGGATGCCAGGCGCAACACCGGCGCACGCAACCACTGATAATATTGGCTGCGCGTAAGCGGGTAGCTTCCCGATCCGAGGTCCATGATGCGGAAAAACTCTTTTTTTTCCTCCGCATTCTGCAACCGGACGAGGGTAAAGGCCCTGATCTTGCCCTTCAACGTGCTTTCCGCATCGATCCGTTCCAGTGTGCTCTTGCCCAGAAATTCCATATCGTGATCGAGAACAGCCTTATATATCTCTTTTTTTGAACGGAAGTAAAGATAGATTGTTCCCTTTGCAATGCCAACTTCTTTCGCGATCTCGTCCATGATTCCGTGAGCGAAGCCTTTGCGTGCAAATACGGACCGCGCGGCATCGATGATCCTCGCGCGACGAAATTCTGATACGACCTGCTGTTTAGTTTTCACACTGCCCCCACCAGATGCCGGCTGTCAAGCCCGCTTCTGTACATCATGACTGACTGTATTATAAAATGACCGTATAGTCAGTATTCGAGGAAGCAAATCAAACACCTGTAGTTTCGCCATTCTCGTGAAGCTGTTCTCTGCCAATGGTCTCCTGAATACAGGTAGGTGGGCTTCCCGAAAGGAACCACCTGAAACCCGGTCTTCTATCCTCGGAAACGCTTTGCTGCTGCACCGCAAGTGCAGGCGGCAGGACTCTCCGCGCTTTTGCTGACGAACAACATCGCTGGAGCGCCCGATGAGCGTGGCGCAAAGCACGGCGGCAGAATCGGTTGCATGGAAAGCCGAAGCTAATCCGTGGATGATTGCAGCCTCGGTCATGCTTGCCACTTTTATGGTGGTTCTTGATTCCTCCGTGGCCAACGTCGCCCTGCCGCACATCGCCGGAAACCTTTCGGCTTCTACGGATGAGTCCACATGGGTGCTGACGAGCTATCTCGTCTCCAATGCCATCATGCTTCCGACCGCCGGCTGGATTACGCGGCGCATCGGGCGCAAGCGCCTGCTGATGATCTCCATCCTGGTGTTTACCTGCGCTTCCCTGCTTTGCGGAGTTGCTGTCAATATGCCAATGCTGATCCTTGCCCGCATTCTTCAGGGGGTGGGCGGCGGCGGCATGCAACCGTTGGCGCAGGCGATTCTGCTGGAGAGTTTTCCGCCCAGGCAGCACGGCACGGCCATGGCCGTATATGGCGCCGGAATCGTAGTCGCGCCGGTTATCGGCCCAACCCTCGGCGGATGGATTACAGACAGCTATTCCTGGCGCTGGATCTTTTACATCAACCTTCCGGTCGGCCTTCTCGCGCTCTTCATGGTCAACCTGTACATCGAAGATCCGCCGTACATCCGGCAGGCGCTGCGTAGCGCAATTGACTACCTTGGGTTCGGTTTCATGGCAGTTTGGTTGGGTACCCTGCAACTGCTGCTGGACAAAGGGCAGGAGGCCGACTGGTTCTCCGCGCCCTGGATACGATGGCTCACAGCCGCCTCCGTTATTGCGCTGATCGGCTTCCTCATGCGCGAACTGACGACTCCCGCCCCAATCGTGCAACTGCGCATTCTTCGCGATCGCAATTTCAGCGTCGGCACCCTGATTACTGCGATCTACGGTTTCACTCTCTATGGCATGACGGCAATGCTCCCGTTGTTTCTGCAGACTTTGATGGGATATCCGGCACTGTACAGCGGCCTTGCAGTCAGTCCGCGCGGTATTGGCTCCATCGTATCCATGCTGGTGGTGGGCAGACTGGTGAACTACGTCGACGGACGTCTATTGCTGGCGTGCGGATTCGGCATCCTCGGGTATTCCACTTTTTTACTGAGTCACATCAACCTTGATATCTCCATCACCTCCATCATCTTGCCGAACCTTCTAAACGGCTTTGCCGGCGGCTTTATCTTTGTACCGCTCACTACGATGGCGATGGGCGGTCTGCGCAAGGAGGAGATTGGCAATGCGGCCGGCATCTACAATCTGATGCGCAACATCGGCGGCAGCGTGGGCATTGCGACCGTTACAACGCTCCAGGTGCGCGGATCGCAAGCCCATCAGAACTATCTGGTGCAGAATGTGATCGGCAGCAGGCCTGCGGTGGAAGCGGCGCTTCAGGCTTTGCAGGCAAAGTTTTACGCCGCTGGCGCCAGCGTATCGAGCGCCCATCGGATGGCCTTGCAATCACTCTACGGGAGCATTCAGCAACAGGCTGCTTTACTCTCCTATGCTGATGATTTTCAGTTGTTGGCGCTTCTCTCCCTACTCTGCCTTCTGCCTCTTCTCTTGTTTCGCAAGGTGCGGAAACATTCGCATGAGGATGAGGTTCAGGTAGTCGCCGACTGACTACCCGCTACCTTGCGGTCACGGCGCACTCTCTACATCCAGCGGCAGGAATTCTGTCCGGTTTCGTCCATAGGCTTTCGCCCGGTACAGCGCACGATCCGCCGTTGCAATCAGGGCCATCGGCGAAGGTATGGTCGTCCCCTCCGCGCTGACGCCGCCAACGCTGATGGTCACAATGCCTATCGGCGACGCTGGATGCTCAAGCCGCAGATCAACAATTGCTTCCCGCAGCCTGTTGGCGACTGCCTCCGCGCCGGAACGCTCCGTAAATGGCAGAAGAACAGCAAACTCCTCACCCCCGAAGCGCGCTACCAGGTCTGTTGTACGGGGTAGCACCTGCTGGAGAGCTCGTGCAATCAGCACCAGGTAGCGGTCGCCGGCTAAGTGTCCACTCTCGTCATTCAACTGCTTGAAGAGGTCTACGTCGATCATCAGCAGTGAAAGCGGCTGAGTGCCGCGCGCAGCAGCACGGCAGGCCGCATCGATGCGAAAGTCG